>JAQYWG010000195.1:0-5010 GCA_030145085.1 Thermodesulfobacteriota bacterium | reverse complement strand
AAGGCTCCCGTGGTTTTACCGCAGCGCATCACCCCTGCCCTGACCCACATGCTCAAACGATATCACCCGCTCTGGATAAGTATTCATTTCACCCATCCGGATGAGTTGACGCCCGAGGTACATGGAGCGTGTGCACGCCTTGCAGACGCCGGTATTCCCCTTGGGAGCCAGACCGTTCTTCTTGCGGGAGTCAATGACAACCTGGATACTATGAAACGTTTAATGCACGGGCTTCTTAAGATAAGGATCAGGCCCTACTACCTCTATCAATGTGACCCAATCGTGGGATCAGCCCATTTCAGAACACCCGTGGAGAAAGGGATGGAGATTATTCAGGGACTGCGCGGTCACACGACTGGGTATGCAGTGCCAACCTATGTTATCGATGCACCTGGAGGTGGCGGGAAAATCCCTCTCTTTCCAGAATGCATTGTCGGACGCGATGACGATGATCTCTTGCTCAAAAATTACCAAGGATACATCTACCGTTATCCGGATCCGGGAAACAAGCTCGGCTCAAGAGAACAACGAGAGCTTGTAAGGTATCAACGGCGGAGGTCATTATGCGTATAGGGATTACATACGACCTGCAGGCTGAGTACCTCGCCGCAGGGTATAGCGAGGAGGAGACTGCTGAATTCGATCGTGAAGACACCATTGTGGCCATACAGCAGACCCTCAAGGATCTGGGGCATGAGGTAGATCGAATCGGCAATGTCAAAAACCTTACATCACGTCTGGTTGCAGGTGACCGGTGGGATACGGTGTTCAATATTGCGGAGGGGTTGGGAGGCTTTGGCCGTGAAGCTCAAGTTCCAGCTCTGCTGGAGGTCTACAACATTCCCTATACCTTTTCCGATCCTCTGGTACTCTGTCTTACGCTCCATAAGGCAATGGCCAAGCGAGTGGTACGACAGCTCGGCATCTGCACGCCGGATTTTATCGTGATTGAAAAGGTATCAGATCTCACGATGGTCGATCTTCCCCTCCCTCTCTTTGCCAAACCAGTGGCAGAGGGGACCAGCAAAGGGATTACCGCGGCGTCGAGGATAACGAGCCAGAGCAAGCTCGTATCCACCTGCATGCATTTATTGCTCGCGTATAATCAGCCGGTGCTCGTTGAGAGCTTTCTTCCGGGCAGAGAGTTCACCGTTGGCATCCTCGGAACGGGGGAAGATTCGAAAGTCTTGGGGGTAATGGAGGTTATCCTGAGGGATTATGCTGAACCTGACGTGTACTCTTTCCACAACAAGGAAAGATGCGAAGAACTCGTAGAATATCGTCTGGCAACTGATAGTAAGGCAGTGAAGGCTGGAGATGCTGCCCTTGCAGTATGGCGAGGCATTGGGTGCAGGGATGCGGGAAGGGTTGATATTCGCCTTGATGTGAACGGCATCCCGAACTTCATGGAGGTTAACCCACTGGCGGGACTGCATCCCCAGCATTCAGACCTGTGCATCATCGCACGCATGAAGGGTATGCCGTACAGGGCCCTTATCGAGGCGATTATGCGCTCGGCTATTAGTCGCGTTCACGCGGACGACCATAGCCTGGGGTTTTCGGCATGGCTAAGAAAGTAGTCGGTCTGATTCACAACGTGCCCGTTGCTTCTGGCCAGACCTTCTCAGAGGCCTCGGCGGACATCATGACACAGGTTGAGGCCATTGAAGAGGCCCTCGAAGATCTCGGGCATCGATCAGTTCGAATTCCGTTCACGAGGGAGGTGCGCGGGTTTATTACGAGGATGAAAGAAGAGGGGGTGGAGATCGCAGTAAATCTATGTGAGACATTGGACGAGGATCCCCAGCTTGTGGGTCACCCCGCCGCTTTGCTTGAATTGTTGAGCATTCCCTTTTCGGGCTCGCCGGCCGTTGCGCTCATGCTCACCACTGACAAGCTCACTACCAAGCAGCTGTTGAAGGCGCACGGAATCAGGACGCCTCCCTCTCTGATGTACGATGGTGGGAACAGTGTTGATTTTCACGGCCTGAAATACCCGGTAATTCTGAAGCCGAGGTTTCAGGACGCAAGTATCGGCATAGAACAGGAATCGATTTTTATCGATGAGCTATCGCTCAGGGAGGGAATCAATGGATTCTTCGACCGTTTCGGTCCCCTCCTGGTGGAGGAATATGTGGGGGGCAGGGAGTTCAACGTGTCCCTTTTCGGATACCCCTCGCCGAGCGCCCTTCCTCTTGCGGAAATCGATTTCTCCGCCTTCCCTGAAGGGCTTTTTGCCATTGTGGGGTATCGAGCCAAGTGGGATACGTCCTCCTTCGAGTATTACCACACACCCAGAAAGTTTCCGCAAGGGCTTCCATACTTGTTGAGAGAGGAGATTGAAGGGATCGCCCTGGAGTGTTTTCACCTGCTCATGCTCCGGGATTACGGCCGCGTCGACATGAGGGTTGATGACGATGGACAGATCTATGTACTCGAGGTTAACGCGAATCCCTGCCTCAGTCCTGATGCCGGGTTCGCAGCCGCTGCCCAGCAGGTCGGCATGTCATATACCGATATGGTGGGAACGCTCGTGGAATTCGTGGAAAAAAGGGCAAGGAACAATGGAGCTCCAACCTCTCATACCTGATGATAGAGAAAGAATATCGACGCTTCTGCGACAGGGGAACGTCTTTAATCGCGGGGAAATCCAGGTGGCCCTGGAGGTTATCGATGCGGCGCTGAACGGAGCCGGGAAGAAGGACTATCAGGTTTTCTGCGCCTTCGATGGTGATCGAAACCTCGCAGGGTTTATCTGTTTTGGCCCAATCCCCATGACCGAGAGATGTTACGACCTGTACTGGCTTAAGGTCGATGAGGCATCCTCCAGAAAAGGCGTCGGAGGAAGGCTTCTGGGGTTCATGGAGGAATGTGTGGCCAGAGAGGGGGCCAGGCGTATTTACGTTGAGACATCTTCAACCACGCCTTACCAGGCCGCGAGATCATTTTATGAGAAGCATGGCTACCAGCTCGTTTGTTCCCTGAAGGATTTTTATCGAGAAGGAGACCACAAAATGACCTTTATGAAGGAGATTGGCCATGGAGCGCCGTAAGAAAACAGCACCTCGATCGCTGAGGGGAATTTATTCCGCAATCAACAGACAATTTCCCGAACATCTCGCACAATGCCGCGCCTTCCTCAGGCAGAAGAGCATCTCGGCAACGGGAGAGGGTATCCGTGAGACCGCTGAGATGGTCGGGTCCTTCATTGAAGACCTTGGCGGCACGGTGACGCTGTGGGGGAATCCATCATTTCCCATTGTCTATGGCCGGTTAGACAGGGGCTGCCCCAGAACGCTGATTGTATACGGTATGTACGATGTTCAGCCCGCTGAGGAGTCCAATTGGATGAGCCCGCCATTTGCAGCGGAGATTCATCACGTCTCCAATCTCGGCGAGTGTGTGGTGGCGCGCGGGGCTGTGAACTCTAAGGGGGCGCTCTGCGGGCTATTCAACGCACTGAAAACGATCAAGGAAGAAGATGAGATACCCCTCAATCTCATATTCACCATTGAAGGGGAGGAGGAAATAGGCAGCCCTCAGTTTGAGGATTTTATCCTCACACACCGGGAAGAGCTTACCGGCGATGGGGTAGTGGACTTTGATTTTTCCCAAGACACCAAGGGCAAAGTCTCCATGCACCTTGGGCTCAAGGGGATTGTGTACCTGGATCTCATCTGCCGTGGCGGCAAGAGGGGTGGCCCCACCGAGACATCACTTCATGGTTCCGTCAGCGCATGGATTTCCTCTCCGGTATGGAGATTGATACACGCATTGGGCTCACTTACGGACAGAAAGGAGAATATAAAGATCCCTGGTTTTTATGACAATGTGGACTCCCCAAGCAAAGATGATATCAGGCTCCTCAAGAGGCTGGAAAAGACCTTTGATGAGAAGGCGTTTCTTAAGGAGATGAAAAGTCTCTGTTTCAAATACGATCGGCATGGGATCGGCCTGCTTAAGAGAGGGCTCTACTCGCCCATCATCAACATAAATGGATTTCATGCTGGTTATGATGGGTCAGGCACGAAGACCGTTCTGCCGAGACGTGCCACCGCGAAGATCGACATCCGATTCGGCCCAAAGATGGAACCAGAAGAAGTTCAAACCAAGTTGCATAACTATCTCGTGAGCCAGGGATTTGACGATATCGAAATTAGGATACGAGACAGCTATCCATGGTCCAAGACTGATTTCAAGGAACCAATAGTGCAGCGAATGATACGTTCATACCGCCTTCACGGAACAGAACCGGAGGTTTGGCCCATTGCTACATGGGCTGCCCCCTATTTCGTGTTCTCAAGGAATCTCTCCTTGCCTGTAGTATCAGGTGGCCTCGGGCATGGGGGAAGGCAACATGTGGCCAACGAGTATATGGCCGTTAAGGGATTAAAGGATTTCGAGATGTTCGTGGCCACCTTTCTATACCTTCTAGCCAGCGAGTCTCGCGATTGAGGCGTTATGCAGGATGAAATGATCTATATGGTAATAGTAGCCGGTGGTATTCAAGAGCGTGAAGGGTTCAGGATAATCACCATTGCTTCATTCATGGATATTGAGGAATAAGTACTTATACCTAAAAAGCGGCAAGGGGAATCAAGGAGGATTTTCCCCCTTTATTCTTTTTGTACGGAACTTACTCGCTGATGAAGATCACAAACCGCATAGTAAGGATTTGAATTTTGCTCCGAGATCTTCTTCAATAAAAGATTAACAGGTCGGTTAAATATAATGGAACCTCGATTAACGGATAATCTGAAAAACTCGATCTATGATGGCATGTTTGCCAACAGCTTTGCTACACTTACGGGAGGTGTGTTCCTTACAGGTTTTGCTCTCTACCTCAGAATGAATGAGTTTATGATCGGGGTCGTGGCATCAATGCCATTCATAGTCACGGTATTTCAACTGCCTGCTTCGTACCTTGCTTAAAGGTATGAAAACTCAAACATTCAAAAAAGTAGGCAACTTATAAAAAGAATCTTTCGTTGAATAAACGCCCGGGAGAAT
>JAQYWG010000194.1 GCA_030145085.1 Thermodesulfobacteriota bacterium | reverse complement strand
TAATCCCTCCGGATTTTCCCCTCCCTCCAACTAACACCTGAGATTTCAGGATAACCTCTTGCCCCTTTCCAACACTGGCAAAGGCATCCCCAGTTTCCTTTTCGGTGGAACAAACTGTCCCATTCAGTACGGATATGCTGTTGTCCTTAAAAATCTTCTTCGCTTGATATTCGTAGAGCTTCATCTATTTTCCCGTTGTTTGAGTCCCTCGAGATGATAGATATTCCTGGATCGCAGCGATGCTCGTATCCAATGGGGTTTGGGTTGGGAAAATAAGCCTTACGCCCATCTCCTCTAACTTTTGGATGTTTCTTTTCGGAATGGTACCCCCCAACAAAGTGGGGAAACTCCGCTATTTTTTTAAGTACTCCAATCTATCCCATCTAATTGGATAACCCCTGCTAACTCCAGGACAGAAATACGTTGGCGCATCTCGGTCGGTCACAACCTCAATTAAATACGGCTCATTTGCCTCTATCGCTTCCGTAATTGCGTCCTTGACCTCCCCGGAGCTTTGGATTCTCCTACCCTTCGCTCCATATGATTCAGCCATTTTCATGAAATCTGGATTGTAGAGCTTACCGTCACGTTCAAATGTCGACCAGACTTCTCGTCCGTAGTTGATCAACTGCCCATGCCGTTCTATGCTCTGCCCATAGTTATTAATCAATACCCAAATCACGGGAATGTTATATTCAATAGCAGTTGCGAGAACATAGCTCGACATGAGAAATGATCCATCCCCTACAATTGCCAACGCAACTTTCTCTGGCTTTGCCAGTTTCACCCCTAAAACTGCGCTCGTAGCCCAGCCCATCTGTGCCATTCCCGAATTATTGAAGAAACTGTTGGGCTCATAAATGAAACCATATCCCCCAAAGGCCTGCTGAATATCCCCCGTGTCAATGAGGATATTGGCATCCCTTGGAAGGGCTTTCCTCACCTCATAGGCTAAACGATTGGTGGAAATAGGATCTTCTTCTCCCTTCATGTCTGATTCGATTCTTGCCATCCATTCTTCTTTCCAGTTCTTAGCCTTCACAATCCACGGTTGACGATCCCTCTCCTGATCTTTCCAGCTGGCCTTTACACGGTCGAAAATCTGCTTCAATACCGTATTTGCATCCCCTACTATCCCCACGTCTGCGGAGTAGTTCCTTCCGATATCTAACTGATCTATGTTTATATGAATAAGTTTGGCGTCGGGGAAATTATAAACGATCCCTTTTCGCCACCCCGATGTGTGAGCATCACAAAACCTGCATCCAACTGCCAAAACCACGTCAGCTTCCCTCGTGGCATTAACGGCACATCCCCATCCACTTCGACCAACAGGACCCAAGCAAAGGGGGTGGTCCTCCGCAAGGATACCTTTCGCGGGCAAAGATGTGACCAACGGTATTTGCAATCCATCCACGAAGTCTTTCACCTCATCCCACGCCTCAGCAATAAGGGTCCCCCCACCGGCAACAAGGAGCGGTTTCTTGGCCTTCGATAGGAGACGACCGGCTTTTTCTATCGCCTCAGGATCCCCTCCCATCTTGGTCGTGAAGACCTCTTTCTCAAACAGGGAATTTTCATCCACCTCAAGCTCATGGGCTGATACATCAAAGGGAACATAAACCGCGGTAGGACCCGGCCTGCCAGTCCCTGCCAATGTATAGGCCTGCAGTATCTGATGTGCCAAAATATCAGGCCTCATTGCATACCAAACCCTCTTGGTAATTGGCCTTAAGATATTGGGAATGTCATCGCCACCGTGAAGGCTCAGCTCTTCTAAACTTGACCTATCCAAATAGTGCGTGGGGGGGCCGGTTGGAATGAGTAACATCCCGGACGAATCTAGCGCCGCATTCCCCAAAGGAGATACCAAGTTCAAAACTCCCGGGCCAACACTCCCCATTACAGGAGCTACCTTGTGCTTCGCCCTAAAATATCCATCTGCCATGTGCACAGCTGAGGCCTCGTGCTTAGGTTGTATGCCCTTGATATGCGGTTTGTCCAGGAGTGCGTCTAAAATGTTCCAAACACCATGGCCATTGTATCCGAAATAGTACTCAACCCCCAACCTCTCAAAGCATTCAGCCACGATTTGGCCCCCTGTCATTTTCTTCATTTTGAATTTCCTTCCTTTTATTATTTTCGATTCCTACAATTCAAGACACTTCTTTTTATGAAAACTCGCCGGAATATCCAGCTTGTAAAGCGCGGATGAGTGGCGAGAAGAGCTCAAGGGATGCAATCCCTCAGAACGCGATCCCAAAGCGGTTGAAGATCCCTCCTTGGTCAGGGGAATTCACCTTCTCAAATACACATTCAAAAATTATTGGCGAACTTCTGGCTCCGACTGATTTGTTCCGGAAAACGTCTATGTATAAGTAAGTGTAACTTTCGGTGTCTTGCTGCCGCAGAAGACCACGACCATTTTTTCGGTACCATTGTTGAGGAGTTGATGCTCTGCCACATCTACGGGGAGGAATATGGTATCACCAGCCCTTACTTTTTCTTCTTTCATTTGTCCATCTTCGGTCTTCCATTGGGCGACCCCGCTGCCGCTGACTATATAGTAGATCTCCTCAAAATCTTTAGGGTAGACTACTTCATATCCCTCGGCCTTGTCCCTTATATGGCGGTGCCACCGGTGAACAGAATAGCCCGGATTGACCTCTGAAAGGCCCATGGATAAACCTTTTGTTCGAGCGTGGGGTGGGTAGAGAATCCGTTTTAGCCAGCCTGCATCTTTTCCGCTAGCGCCGGGCAGCGTCGTCGACTCAACTTCTCCTGATCTAATGATTTTAACATCCACCATTGTTCACCTCTCCAAAGGGGTTCCTGGTTTGTTGTCTTTACATATACATAAGACTCTAACTCATGTCGATAAAAAAATCGCATACCAGCAAGATGGGGGAACTTTGCACCATTCGTGATGGAAGCCAGAGGCAGCGGCTTTTCAATAGAATCACGATTTCTTACTGTATAGTAAACAGCCAAAACGAGGAACTATTAGTGGAAGTTACAACTCCTTCAAAAAGTGTAAAATCCTAAAGAACCACAACGAGTGAGCGCGAAAGTGAGGAAAGGCTTCGCTTCGATGCCTCGTGAGATGACCCTATCGGGGGTCGCATGCGGGGAATACTTTCCCCTTCCAGCCGAGTTTGGGAACTGCCGTGTGGAGGAGAAGGGTCTTAAGCAAGAATGTGGATTCACAACGTTGTTGTAAAATAAGCCTAAAGCTGATATAAGTTGGGCGTAACTTATCTCTTGTTATAAGACCAATTTCGGGGAAATCAATGGATATTGCGTGGGATCTGGCGGAGCACATTGTGGGGACGAGATTCGAAGACCTCAGTGGGCATACCGTCGATTTGGCAAGGCGGTTTTTCCTCGATTCCCTTGGAGTAGCGATAGCGGGTTCTTCTGCTGCGGGGGTAAAGGAAGTGGTGGAGCAAATGGAGGAGTGGGGAGGAAGGCCCGAGAGCACGATAATTTGTTACGGGAAAAGGGTTCCCGACGTAAACGCGGCTTTCGCCAATAGTGTAATGATCCATGCAAGGGACTTTGATGATACCCATGATGGGGCTGTGGTCCATGCCAACGTGACCGCATCGCCCACGGTGATGGCCATTTCGGAGAAGGTGGATGGGGTAACGGGGAAGGAATTTCTCTGCGCCCTTGTCCTGGGAATAGACCTCAATTGTCGGTTGGGATTGGCGATCGGCAGTGCGCCGGAGTTTAGCCAGCGGGAGATCAAATGGATAAGAACCGCCGTTTGTGGAATCTTTGGTGCCACAGCCGCGGCTTGCAAAGTCCTCAAGATGGAGAAACAGCAAGTGGTCAATGCCTTGGGGATAGCCCTGAGCCAGATAGGGGGGACGAGGCAAGTAATCACCGATTCTGCCCTCACCAAGAGAATGCAACCAGCCTTTATGGCGAGGGCAGGTATCCTTTCTACTCTTTTGGCCAAGAGAGGCATTACGGGGTGCAAAGACATCTTCGAGGGGAGTTATGGCTATTTCAATTTCTACTGGGGAGGAGACTATGCTCGCCGGGAATTAACGGAAGGATTGGGGGAGAGATTCGAAGGGGATAACCTCAGTTTTAAACCGTACCCCTGTTGTCGGTATACCCACGGTCCGATCGATGCGGCCCTGAAGTGTACGAAACGGAATGGAATCTCCTCCGACGCGGTTGAGGAGATTAAGGCCATTTGGTGAAGCACCCATTTTTTGACATGGTGAGCCGACCCTTTGAATTGAGGGGAAACCCGAGTGTGGACGCACAGTTTAGCATTCCTTATACCGTGGCTACCGCCCTCTTGGATGGCTATGTCTTTCTCGACTCCTTCGAGCCGGAGAAGGTGAAGGAGCGAGCGAGGAATCCATTGCTGAAGAAGGTTGCGGTCTTCAGGGATGGGGCCATCAAGGATCCTCGGTCGCTCGGGCCGGCGACAGTGGAGATCAAAACAAAGGGGGGCAAGGCTTTCTCTGAGACCGTGGAGGAGTTTAAGGGCCACCCGAAGAATACGATGACCGAGCAAGAGTGTCGTGACAAATTTCTCAGGTGTTCAGCGTATTCCTCCAAACCCTTTTCAGGAGAAGACCTTGAGAAGATTATGGAAGCAGTGCTTCGACTGGAGAGGCTGAAAAATACCAACGACCTGATGAAACTTCTTAAATGATTCTTGAGGGAGGAGACTGGTATGGATTATTTATCAACGAAGTTTGCCGAGTTCGCTTGTGGTCTTCGCTTTGAGGATTTAAGCCATGAGGTTGTCCTCCAAGCTAAAAAGGCTATTTTGGATTTGATAGGAGTGGCTCTTGCGGGCTATCCAATGGAATTCCCCACGATGGTCGTTGACTACATCGCGGGTTTGGGGGGAAACCCCGAGGCCACCATCATCGGGAAAAGGAAGAAGTATCCTGCCATGAATGCCGCCCTCGCCAACGGGGTCTGTGCCCATGCATTGGATATGGATGATGGCTACCGGTATGGCGGTGTCCACCCAGCATCTCCCACCGTCCCAGCAGCCATTGCGGCTGCCGAATTGCAGGGGAGCAGCGGGAAAGATCTGATTACAGCTACGGTCGCTGGATTTGAAGTCTTATTGAGAACCTCGAGGGCCATTAATCCTTCCCACCTATCGAGAGGGTTTCACACCACAGGCACTGTTGGCCCCTTTGGAGCCGTTGTGGCTGTTGGCAAACTCATTGGCCTGAGGCAGGATGAGATGGTGAGTGCCATAGGGATAGCGGGGCTTCAGGGAGCAGGGCTCCTGGATATC
>JAQYWG010000193.1 GCA_030145085.1 Thermodesulfobacteriota bacterium | reverse complement strand
CAGATCCTGGAGGATATCAACCAGTTCCTCATGGAGAGATTCAATATCGATCACACCACGATTCAGTTCGAATGTGAAGCCTGTGAGATGGACTTCGTCTGCCGTCTCGATACCGCAGGGAATTCCCCAGAGTCTCAAACGGGGAAATAGAAAAGATCGAGAACGGGAGGTTCAGTGCTAGGGCAAGACTGTTGAAACCCCCCTCGATGAGCACCCTGGTTCGCTCACCTTTATTAGAATGTTCCCAGTTGACACTGACTAATCCGAAGATTCAGCTTTTCACATGCCGATGTAATGCTCATCTTGGGTAAATCAAATCGCTTGGCAATACCCCACGCGGTGGCGCAGGGCAGCCTTCCCTTGACAAGACGTTCTCGCAGGGCCCTTTCCAGATCTGGTGGAACGGTCTCAGCGGGTTTGACAATAAGACGTTGCTCCCCTTCATATCCGAAAAGACCCAACTGGCATTTTATGATTTTGGTCTCCAAGACATCCAAAGCGTGTCCAGCCTCTGACGGCCTAATGCCCATTTCCTCCGCGATGCGAAATGCCGCCTCACATGTCAGCTTCCCTCCTGTCGAACGTTTCCTTATGGCCTCGGTAATGACCTGGTCAAGCTGTGCGTGAGCCTTGTGTTTTTCGGCGTAATGTCTTTCATCTTTATGCGTCACATTTTCCTCCTGCAAACTTTGACGGCTTCGTAAAAAATTCATCTGCCGTTCGACATGCTCACGGCCCTGAGTAAAGTCGAAGGGCCGTTCGACAGGCTCATGGCCCTGAGCAAAGCCGAAGGGCGGCGTTGCGGTTCATCCTTCGTGATTGCAGCGTACTCCTCTGTACGCCTCATTCCTCAGGATTTGCGCGCCTTGCATCTGGATCTTTTTTCTTTGCCGTCTGATCCCGACTTTTTACAATGATGTTAACTTTAAGAATATGACGTCCCATCTTATTCCCTATTATAGCAATTGGGGGTTTTAAATACTAATCCCTCCTCCAAATATATTCCCAATATCCTCAACATTCGGAGAATTCCCTTGATTTGCTAAGATCTTACATAAAGGGCAATAATCATGATAAATCCTTTGATAAGAAATGAGCTTCATTTCCTCTTGCTTTCAGGCAATATCCATAATAGAATAATGGCTGCAATTTCTTGTTTTTGCCCATTTTTCTGCGAAGAGAGGAGTCTATTTACCTCCCGGCATGGAATAGGGCTAGCGTTTCTGGCCGAGAAACCTTTAAAGATGAACCGGATGTCGAGATACTGACAAAGAAACACTGTGTCCAGCAGAGGCGAGCGGTTTTTGATTGAACGGGGGATTCCTTTCGAATCCCTTGAGTATGATTTTCGGCAAAAGGGCTCGGAATACGCGGCCAAGGCGTTGGGTGTTCCTCTCGATGCTATGCTCAAGTCCCTCGTGGTCAGGCTCTCGGATAGCCGCTTCGCCTTCGTGGTCATGCCCGGCTCCAAGGATGTATCCTTAAAGGAGTTGGCCAGATCCGCCGGTGTTAAGGAGGCACAGGTGGCCAGCGAGCGCGATGCACAGCGCTTAACGGGATACCTCGTGGGAGGTATCAGCCCCTTTGGGGCAAGGATCCAACTTCCGGTTTACGTCGATGAGGGAATCTTGAAACATGGCGAAATCTATATCAATGGAGGAAGGCGTGGCCTCATCCTGAAGCTCAGGACCAAGGACCTAATTGGCACCTTAGACCCTACGGTGACTGATTTGGGACGATAGCTGTGTTTACTCATTTAAGAAAACCATATGGAGGTGAAAAATGGATCTGGGAAAGCGGAGTATCTTGATTATCTCGTTAACTCTGAGCTTAGTAATAATAGGGAGCTGCGTGAGCAAAAAGGACTACTTATTAAAGGTGGATGAGGGCGAAAAACTCTCCAGGGAATTGGCCGCATTACGGTCCGAACAGGCCAGGTTACAAGGAATGAAAGAGGTCCTCGATAAACAGGTAATTACCCTCCAGGGGGAAAGGAATGATTTGGAGAAGGCGAGAACCGAGTTGAAGCTTAAGAACCTTTCCCTTGAAAGGGAGGTTGCCCGGCTCAAGGAGGATAACACGGAGCTGGAAAAGATTTTACGGGCCAAGGAGGATACCCTGAGCAAAAACATCATAAACCTCCGGGCTCAAATCTCCGAACTGGAGAAGGAAAACGAGGATCTGAAACAGAGCATAGATAGACTCCAGTCTGAAGCTGAGACTTTGAAGCGCCAGAGACAAGAAGAGATGAACGAGATGAAGTCCACCTACGACGATTTGCTGGAAGGTATGAAATCCGAGATCGAGAAGGGCAAGATAACCATAACGCAATTGAAGGGAAAATTGAAGGTGAATATGCTCGACGAAATCCTATTCGACTCGGGAAAGACCACCATTAAGCCTGAAGGTGTCGAAGTATTGGAGCGAGTGGGGGAGATTCTGTTGAACGTGAAGGACAGGGCCATCAACGTAGAGGGCTACACGGACAATGTTCCCATTGGACCTGAACTGGCGAGGAGGTACCCCACGAATTGGGAACTCTCGGCGGCTCGGGCAACCAATGTAGCCAGATATCTGCAGGAGAAAATCGGTATTGATCCTACCCTGCTGTCCGCCACTGGTTACGGCGAATACCAACCTGTCGCCTCTAACGAGGACGAAGAAGGACGGGCGAGGAATCGGCGCATTGAAATCGTGCTCGTTCCGATGGAAATCACACCCGTCTCCAGGGAATAGGAGGGCCTCCTGGTAACTTTTGCAATTTATGCTTGACAACTGAATATAAATAGAGTATGTATTTAAGCTGATTTTGGTTTCTGAGTCCAAGGAAAGGGCTATTTCATGGGTCAGGAAGGATTGATTTTGGTGGTTATTATCGTACAGCTTATGGGCTTGCTTTTGGTCTTGGCCCTTAAGAGCTGCCCATTGCCTGACCCGAGGCGAGATTCAGTCTC
Source organism: Thermodesulfobacteriota bacterium (assembly GCA_030145085.1). Classification (GTDB taxonomy): domain Bacteria; phylum Desulfobacterota; class BSN033; order WVXP01. The sequence goes on along the minus strand of JAQYWG010000193.1, from coordinate 2,369 downwards.
ATGAAGGAGGGCAGGCCGTGGGCAGCAGCACCCACGGCCTTCTCTTTATTGAAGCCGTGGGAGAGGTCCTGCGGCTTTTTTGTTTTACCGTGAGGACAGAGCAGTCTTGCCCTTATTTTTTTTGGGAGCTGGCAAGGCAAGGATGACTACATCCGGGAGGTTGGCATTGAAAAAGCGAACAGGGGCACAGATTACATTTGACAGTTTCCTTCGCGAGGGTGTTGAAGTCATATTTGGCTACCCGGGAGGCACCGTCATCCACCTCTACGATGAGCTAGCAAATTATCCCCAGATCAGACACATCCTGGTACGTCACGAGCAGGGAGCCATTCATGCTGCCGACGGCTATGCTCGGGCGACGGGTAAAACCGGGGTCTGCCTCGTTACATCGGGACCAGGGGCGACCAATATCGTTACCGGCGTGGCGACGGCCTTCATGGACTCCATACCCATTGTGGTGCTCACGGGACAGGTTGCCACCCATCAAATCGGGAATGACGCCTTCCAGGAGGCCGATATTCTGGGCATCACCCGGACCTGTACCAAGCACAACTATCTCGTCATGGACACTGCGGACCTGGCAAGAGTTATTCGGGAGGCATTCCATATCGCCTCAACGGGGAGACCTGGGCCGGTGCTCGTTGATCTACCAAAAGACGTCATAACCGGAGAGGCACCGTTGGAAAACCCGGAAAAATTTGAAGTTCGCGGTTATGCGCCTGTCACCATGGGACATCCTGGCCAGATAAAACTGGCCGTTCGAGAGATTCTGAAGGCCAAAAAGCCAGTTATATATGCCGGTGGAGGTATCATCCATTCTGGAGCACAAGAGGAGCTTCTCGCGCTGGCAGAGCAGGGCCAGATACCGGTAACGGTAACCCTCCTGGGTTTGGGAGGATTTCGCGGAGATCACCCCCTTTTCCTGGGCATGCTGGGCATGCACGGGACCTATGCGGCCAACACAGCGGTCACCCAGTGCGATTTGCTGATTGCCATCGGGAGCCGCTTTGATGACCGGGTGACGGGGAAGCTCGAAACCTTTGCCCCCTCGGCCCGGATCATTCATGTGGATATCGATCCCTCATCGATCAGCAAGAATGTGACCGTGAACGTCCCCATCGTGGGGGATGCCAAGAACATCCTCGCCCGAATGGTCAAAATTCTCAAGGAGCAAGGGGATGTGTGGAAGGCCACCCGAAAACCCTGGCTGGAGGAGGTCCGCCAGTACGCGGCAGAGCATCCCCTGGACTATGAGCCTTCCCAGGATGTGATCAAGCCCCAATACGTAATCCAGCAGATTCATCGGTTGACCAGGGGTGAGGCCATCGTCGCCACAGAGGTGGGACAACATCAGATGTGGACGGCCCAGTTCTATCGGTTCACGCGCCCCCGGACTATCCTTTCCTCTGGCGGGTTGGGAACCATGGGCTATGGCCTGCCAGCAGCCATTGGTGCACAGATGGCCTTCCCGGACCGTATCGTCTTCGACATCGCCGGTGAGGGGAGCTTTCAGATGAACGTGCAGGAACTGGCTACAGCGGTTCAGTATCGCCTTCCCATCAAAGTGGCCATTCTCAACAATCATTCCCTGGGGATGGTTCGCCAATGGCAAGAGCTCTTCTTTGACAAACGGTATTCGGAAACGTCTTTGGATGTCCAACCCGACTTCGTGAGATTGGCCGAGGCATATGGGGCGGTTGGACTTCGAGCCGAGCGTCCACGGGATGTCGTCCCTTGCTTGAAGAAAGCGCTCTCCATCCAAGGACCTGTGGTCATGGACTTTATCGTGGATCCAGAAGAGAATGTTTTTCCCATGGTGCCACCCGGGCATGGTATTGACCAGATGATCCTGGCCAAGTCGGATAAGAAGGCACGGAGGGTGGTACCCCTGACTTTCCCCTCGTGAGGATTGAGTCATGAAAAACACGATATCTATCTTGGTTGAGAACAAACCCGGGGTTTTGGCTCGAATTGCTGCGATGTTCAGCGCTCGAAATTATAACATCGACAGCCTCTCCGTTGCCGAAACTGTGGATCCGACGGTCTCCAGGGTCACGTGTACGGCTGTGGGGGATAACCTGGAAATCGAGCAGATCATGAAGCAGCTCAGGAAGCTGATCGATGTGATCCGGGTAGTCAACTTCACCACCTCAAACGGAGATTTCATCACCCGTGAGATGGTGCTGATAAAGGTGAACGCCAGGGAAAGAAACCGGGCCGAGATCATGCGAACGGCTGATATCTTCAGGGCAAAGATCGTGGATGCCGGTCGTGAGAACCTGACCCTGGAGGTAACCGGTGATGAAAAGAAGATCGACGCCCTCCTGGAGCTTCTCAAGCCCTTCGGAATCCTGGAGATCGCCAGGACG
>JAQYWG010000192.1 GCA_030145085.1 Thermodesulfobacteriota bacterium | reverse complement strand
ATTGCTACCGGGAGCCTTTCTAAAGTTGGCATAACCGGACCTCGGATCGGGTGGATTGTCACACCCAATAAAGAGCTACTCAACAAATGCTGGGAGTTCAAGGATTATACCACCTTGTGTCACTCAGGCATAGGCGAACATATTGCCACCATTGCCCTCCAGAAAGAGAAGATGGCGAGCTACATGGACCGGGCGCGAAATCGAATCAAAGAGCATACAGCTATCATGGCCGATTGGATTTCTCAGGTTTCTCCTTTGATAGAATGGATGCCGCCCAGGGCTGGGCATACCTCATTTCCCAGGTACAACCTGGATATGGATTCTTGGGAGATGTGCAGACGATTGCTTGAAGAAGAAGGCGTGCTCATCAGTCCTGGAGATGCCTTTAATACTCGCAAGCACCTTCGGATCCGCCATAGCGTTGAGAGAGACGTTTTGATTGAAGCACTTGATCGTTTCGGCACCTTCCTAAGGCGACATTCGAACTAAAGCTTCGTCTCCGTTGGTTTCGTTTCTGATAATCGGGATTAAATCGCTCACTCTTCTCCCCTAGGCTCATCAGTGTTTAGCAATCGGGCGGGTAGGTGTGTTCTCATCTCTGTCTGGATACTACTGCCTCCGTCTGCCACACGGATTGTTCGTGTAACCTCTCAGATCCCTCTCGGCAGTTCTGAAAAACCAGTAGCTTAAGACAGATTAAGAGACGCTGCCACGGGACCAAAATCCACCGCTTGATTCATACCGATCCTCGCATAAGGATGCCCATTCGCTTCTTCTCTAAGGCCGCCTTCTGTCAAGCTTTGTTTTTCGCTTTAAACATTGATTACTCCTTCACTTGTCAATCGGGTTAGCGGCTTCCTGAGACGCCAGGCCAGTTGTCTTGAACGAACTTCTATCCGTGCCGGCTTCTTTTCGCCAAACACCTAATGTTCTATTCGTCCAAGGGCGATTCGGGAAGCGCCGGGGAACGAATACTCCTAAGAAACTGAAACAGTTTCTTCCGCGTATAACGCACACCGCAGTGTTGTGTGCGACCTTTGCTAACTGTATTCGATAGCTTTCCCAGCGCCTGCCCTTATCGATTTGCGTTTCAAATCTTTACCTTTTGTCATTACGCCTAAATTGCCTGATACATCTTGAATTGAACAGGTTGCATCAAAGGAAAAAGTCAACCAAGATAAGCAGCCAACTATCGGGTCTCTGCAAAAAGCGCAGAGGTCGAAACGATAAGCACATAGTCTTCACTACCGCAAGATCACTTACTTTCAACCAAATCCTGCCGACTTCCCCGGATGCAGCAAGTTAGCTTTACAGGCAAAAGGGATGGCGTGTCACCAGTCCACCTGGAATCGTATCTGGAAGATACTGGTTTCACCCACATCATCCAGGTCGGCAAAGACATAATTGCCCATAATCCGGGCATTCGGATACAGGTACCAGTTTACTCCCAGGGTGAAGTCGTGGAGTTCACCTCCGGAGATGCTACCGTCAGTGAGGTCAAGATTGGAGTAACGTGCAGCGATTTCCCATGCTCCCCAGCCCCGTTCTTTGCCCAGGCCAAAGTTCTTTTTTGGTTTTACACGGTCAAAAGCCCCCTTGGTCTTACTGTAACTCCGGTGTTCCCCTGTGAGGAAATAGCTTACAAACAGGTAGAATCCATCAAAATCCACGTCGCTCCCATTGGCTCTGTCCACAGAGGCATGGAAGTATTCCCCTTGTGCGGAGAACGGGCCGAAGACCAATGCGGCCTCCGGAGCAACCAGGTCCACTCCGTCGGTCGAAATATCTGTCGTGTCTACAAATCTAACTGGCGACAGATGGGCCTCTGGCCGTTGACGAAAGCGCACCATGGCCCCATCTTCTCCGTCGCCAAATTTATGACTATAAGAGACCCCAAGATGCAGGAGTCGCCCTCCCTCCTGCTCGTACCACGGCAGACCAGTTACACGGGCCGTAATGTTGTACTCGTCTTCTTCGCCGAATCCCTCCCCGAAGTCGTCGGTCTCACGAAAACCACCCACGCCCCAATACAGGCGCCCGTCTAGTTCAATGTTGTGCAAGAGAACCCCGGTGTTCCGCTCGGGAGCGAACACAGTTGGTAAAGCTCTCTCCATGAAAGTGATGTATTTACTGCTTGTCTGATCTTCTAGCGAAAAGGGTTCCTTTATATGACCGACCTTTATGTGTCCAACAACAGGAAGCTTCCTGAGGCCAACGTAAACATCCTTAAAGTCGGCATCCCCTCCTGCGAAATCATATTCAGCTTTGAAGTCCACCACATCGTAAATCGTACCTCCAAGACCCAATCTTGCCCTTCGGAATTCAGTCCCCGATCCGAAGTCCTCATTGAAGAAAGCCTCGGTATCGCTGTCTTCGCTAAAGACGGCCCAATCGTTCATGATTCTTCCCGTAAACTTGAGCTTGAACCTCCCGTCGTGGCTATCGAGGCGTATACCTTCTTTCCAGTAAACGCGGAACGTACTGGGCTCCTTCTCGCCCTCGGCTTTCTTCAGTAATTCTTCGTACTTCTCCTCGCTGATCTGTCCCTTGGACCGCAAAATGTCCAGGATTTCCTCGGTTACACTCTTCTCTTGCGCTGTCGCAAGGCCCGTCCACAGAAAGGCACAGCCAAGGACAACCAGCTTCACTATTAGCGGTCCTCGTCCCATAATCCCTCTCCTTATTCGGTTAAGCTTTCAATTCTGCATTCGTTTCACCAGCCCCCCTCAGCCACCACCCCCTTTCGTCGCCTTAAGGGTCGTAAACGCCAAAACGTTATGGATGATTGTTGAATAAATGGAAAAGCCGAGTCACCTGATTACTTTCGTAACCCGGCTGTCCGTTATGATGCCGCAACTCGGAAACGCCAGGATCTTGCCCTGCCAACAGACCCGTGGTTTTCCATCCTACCCTCACGGATGGTTTGGCTTTGTCGACTGAACCCATTTTAGCAGAGTGGGAATATATGTCAAAGCAAAAAGCAGATCGAGCGATAACTAACTGTATTCGATACTTAACACCCCATCCTAGAACTATTGAATTGCGATTGAAATCGATGAAGATCGGCGAAAAAGAAAGCCGAAGTGGACGAACTCGATGACCCGGAATTCAGGCTCCCGTCTGCACCCTATACGCTCCCTACACAAGAAAAGGGGCTAACCGCTATTGGCTAACCCCTTGAAATCATTGGAGCGGGCGACGGGATTTGAACCCGCGACTTTCAGCTTGGGAAGCTGACACTCTACCACTGAGTTACGCCCGCTCAGATTGCGAACCTTGTAACCAACAATTATGGTATTTCACGAGCGTTGTCAAGGAAAAATTACGGTGCTGCAGTCGTGCTGTGCTGCCGTGCTGCCGTCCAAAACCTATAATGCAATCCAGTTAACAAATGCACTCCTTAACCACAACGCTGTAGCACTACAAAACCGCAGGACCAAATTGACGCCCTCCTAACCGCATGACAGCAGAACTGCAGCACCGCATAACCGCAGCACTTTCTTTTGACTGCAACACCGCGGCACCGTTATTTCGTGATCCTCTCAATGTACTCACCCGTGCGAGTATCGATCTTGATGATATCCCCTTCCTCAAGGAATAACGGCACCTGAACCACCGCCCCCGATTCCAATTTCGCCGGCTTTGTTCCCCCAGAGGCCGTATCCCCTCGGACGCCCGGTTCCGTTCGGTCGATGCGAAGCTCGACAAATGTGGGAAGCTGTACACCCACGGGATTGTTGTTGTAAAAAAGGACGGTCAGGGTGATATTTTCCTGGAGGAAATCCTTGCTATCGACTAGTTGATCCTCGGCCAATTCGAATTGCCAGTACGATTCCTTATCCATGAAGTAGTAATTTCCTCCATCATTATAGAGATACTGTACCTCCTTCTCCTCAATGTCCGGGCTCTTCACCCTCTCCCCAGACCTAAATGTGTGTTCTAAAATCTTCCCCGTTAGCAAACTCTTCAGCTTGGTTCGCACGAAAGCTCCTCCCTTGCCGGGTTTTACATGGAGGAACTCGACGATTATGAAGGGTTCCCCGTTCATTTCGATCTTGAACCCTTTTCGAAATTCAGATGTCGTGGGCATGGCTTTCCCCCCTTAATTCACCCTTTAACCTCAATCTCCTTGGAGAGATTAGTAAGGACTTCGTATCCGTTTCCCGTAACCAATACCATATCCTCAATCCTCACCCCACCCCATCCGGGTATATAGATTCCCGGCTCGACCGTAAATATCATCCCTTCTTCTACAACGCCCCTACTTTCAGGGCCAATCACCGGGTTCTCATGGACGGCCAGCCCGACCCCATGCCCCGTCATGTGGCCAAAGTAGGTTCTATATCCTGCGTCCTCGATCCACCCGCGGGCGATGGCATCGAGCTCCATTGCCTTTCTCCCAGGACGGACGGAAGCAATGGTCCTATCGTGGGCATCTTTAACGACTTGGTAAACCTCTTTCTGACGACGATTCGGCTTTCCACAAAAAAAAGTACACGTTTCATCCGAATAATAGCCTCGATGTTGAACCCCGAAATCGATGATGACGAAGTCGCCTTTTTGTATCCTCTTCTCGCTGGGTTTGCCGTGGGGAAGAGCGGAACGATTTCCAGAGGCAATGATGGTATCGAACGAGATACCATCGCCACCGTTACGCCTCATGGAAAATTCCAATTCCAATGCGATCTCCCTCTCCTGGGAGCCAGGCTTTACCCTCCATAGATTTTCCCTGAGGCTCTTGGAAGCGATATCGATGCTCCTTTTGATTCGCTCTATCTCCTTATCATCCTTTACCGCTCTGACGTTCCTTACTCTTTCATCGATGGAAATGAATTCACCGCCGCTTACCTTCTCAGCGAGCTCTTTATGGGTTCCGTAAGTCAGATTTTGGGGCTCGAAACCTATTCCCCTCAATCCCAACTCATTCATGAGATCGGACAATCCTTCGACCTTCTTTTTATATTCGATCAGTTCAAATCCCGACACCTCTTCCCCAGCCTGAGTTGTATAACGAGAATCGGTCAAAAAATACCCCTTATTTTCGGTCATTACCAGGGCGGCATCACTTCCCGTGAATCCGCTCAGGTAATGGATGTTCTCCAAGCTGGTGATCAGGATCCCATCAAGATGATCTTCCCTCAGGACTTTTTTAATACGATCGATCCTTTCCTGCCTCATCCCCAGTGTCGGAACCCCTCTTATGTTGATCTCTTCCTGTTCTTTTGAATTCGGCTCAGCCATTCCTTAAGCTCCCCAATGGTACGTTCGATCTCCCTTTTGGGCTTTATTGGAAGTTCGCCCGCCCCTGAAGAGACGCCCCCCGAAGCCCTCAAGCGCATTTCCAGTTC
>JAQYWG010000191.1 GCA_030145085.1 Thermodesulfobacteriota bacterium | reverse complement strand
AAGCTGAAAGATAGTGATCAATGGACGTGAAGGTATGGAAATCGTATCGAAAATTCTCTGAAGGATCGATAATTACAGATACATAGCAGGTATTGCAACTCCAAAGGGATTTGCCAGACGGACTGCATATTGTTGAGACTTCCTCATATCTGCGAAGTAAAGAGTTCCTCCCAGTCATTAGCCTGTTTATTTCCGACAGAAATATTGCATTAATGGGAGTTCGCCGATTCTGCGCATTTCATCTTGAAATCTTCCACGCCGCGGGAAAAATCGGACCAAGAGCCGGCTGTAATACCCCGTGGCCTCGAGGGTGCATTACAACCAATCGATTGAAGGTGAAGTTCCTTAACCCAATACTTTCTTGACGATGGACTTGGCAACCCCTTCGTAGCGCTTGACGACCATCACCGGCTTCTCGGAATTACGGGCAATCTCTTCGGTAATCTCACCTAAGAGCACGCTGGAAAAGAGACCCTCTCTCGAAGCGCCGAGGACAAAGAGGTCATAGTCGGCACCAACCTTGATGAGACTCTTCGCGATATGATCGGATTCGATTACTAATTTCCGCGCGGATCCTTGCAGTGCGTTTTTCGCGATCGTTTCATCAATCCACCGTATCGCCAAATCCTTTTGTCGCTCCGTGGGATTGCTGCTGGCTACGTTGCAAAAAGTGACATCCGCGTTATATGCCTTCTTTAGTATCGCAACATATTCGGAGGCGAGGATGGCGTGGGGGCCTCCAGCCGTTGGTAATAGAATCTTGTTTATTGGCCGGGTCCCAATGAGTTTCACCGTAATCAGGTTGCAGGGGGCGTGTCTCATGACACGATCCGTGACGTCACCAAAGATTCGATCTCGGGTGCTCGTGTATCCTTTCCAGCCCATGAGGATCAAAGATGCCTTCTGTTTTTCGGCCGATGTAACGATACCGTCGAAGGTGCGGTGAGCAATCCTCATCGCAGTTCTCGTCGGCACACCGATTTTCTGACCATACTGCACCGCCTTTTTTATAAGCGGTGCCTTGTGATGTATAAAACGCATCCCTTCATGGATAGGAAGGTTTTGAGGCACATTGATCACGGCGAGCACTATGATTTCCCCGTTATGGGCTTTGGCTATGGGAGCGGCCAGGTCCATCAATGGTTCGACATGATCCGGATTGTGGATGGGGACGAGGATTCGATAACCGTACTGAGAGATTACCTCTGGCTGGGCCACGTCGAGCACCTGGGGCATCTCCCCTTCGGCTAATTTCTTGAAAAATACGTAGTAGACAAACAGGCCCACGACGATCCAGGCAAGAGTGATGTACCAAGATCTTGGGTCGAATTTGAATTGATTAAACGCAAGGAATAAATTGAGTCCGAGTGCTGCGATCGGCAAAAAAGGATATAGTGGTACGCGGAACGCCCCTTTGATCTCAGGATACTTCCGTCTGAGTGCGATGAGCGCGAAGTTCACGAGCGCGAACGTAAGGAGAAAGGTCAAACTTGCTGCGGACCCAACGACGTGAATTGGGAATGTAACGGCCATCAATACCACTAAGACTCCCGTAACAAAGATCGCGATGTGCGGTGTCCGGCTGGTTGGATGGATTCGTGAAATCGATCGGGGAAGCATTTTGGCCCGGCCCATCGAAAAGGCTACCCGCGAGGAAGCGAGTATCGTCGCATTGAGTGCAGACGTCGTGGACAGAAGTCCACCAAATATAATGAGCGCGATGCCAAAAAACGGCATGAAGTGTTCGGCGGCCTTGACAATCGCTGTTTCCTGGTATTTGCCCAGGAATTCCCATGAGGTGCTTCCATCTTCAGGTCTTATCGCCCCAATACAAACAATCACGATTAATAAGTAAATCGAGACAACAACCGCCAAGCACATAAAGGTTGCCCGTGGGATGTTTTTTTCCGGCTCTTTAATCTCTTCAGCAAGGGTCGCAATGAGGTCATAGCCTTCAAAGGCGATGAACGTCAGCCCCATTGCGATCACCACGCCCGTGAATCCCTTTGGAAGAAATGGAGTGAAACCTCGTAACGATTCGGTAGGCACATCGAAGAATACCTTTAATCCGTAAAGAATAAAGACGAGAAGGATCGCAATTTTCCCGATCGTTATGATATTCTCAACGTTTCCCGTCAGGGCTACTCCCCGCATGTTGATGGAGATGAACCCGACGCAAATAATAACGGTGATGAGCGTGAGGGGTAGGTTCTCTCCCATCAACCCGAAAGCGGCATTTGAAATGAAGGGAAGGTAGCTCATAATGAATTCCCAAAAATAGCTTGCAAATCCCATCGCGTACAAACTACACGCAACGGTGTAGGAGAACCACAACATCCACCCTGAGACAAACCCTACGGGTCCGGGGAAGGCCTTTTTTATAAATGAGTATCCTCCGCCGGCCTCAGGATAGGCAGAGGCCAACTCCGCATACGTCAATGCTGTCAGAAGCGTAACAAGACCATTGAGGCCGAATGCAAGAACCGATGCGGGCCCCGCTTCCCCCGCCGCGATGCCTGTGAGAATGAAAATTCCCGCGCCGATCATTGCCCCAATCCCAATCATGCTTGCGTCGAAAAGGCCGAGCTCACGCGAAAAGGTGACTTCGACTTCGTGACGGCTGTTTTTTGCCGTGTTCATTTTTGATCTACCCCGGCTATACAACGGACACTCCCGGCTTGCAAGAATTTAAGCAAAATTATCTATCCCGCCCTTTCGTAACGTTATGTTTATCAGAAGCTTACCATTTTGAGCGGAATCGCTCCGGTGGATTCCTCGGCAGAGAGTTCGCGTTTAATGATATCAGAGTGGTAGTAATCCCTCCATGACGCTTCCATATATTTCATGGGGACGCTCCTTTGCCCAACCGTTTTTCATTCGGGCACACCATCTAGCTGCCCCAAGAAGGCGCTTTGAATTCCCAAGCTTTCCACCTTGGAGGAAATACAATTGAGGTACCACCAACTTTTCCGATGAGAACCAGATTAGGGAAATTGCTAATATCTGATCCTAACTTTATTTTTTTTATTATGGCGTGGGCCCTTGTTCCCAAAAGTAACAAAGCCAACCCACCATTCACTTCGGCAACCCGGCCATCTAAAGACCATCACGCCAAATCTCGGAAGCTCAAAAGCCTCCTCCCGTTAGACCCGTGGCTTTCCGCCCCACCCTCACGGATGGTTTGGCTTTATCGATGTGTCCGATTCTAGCAGGACAGGAAGGTATGTCAAGGGAAAAACTGGATCGAGCGATTTCTAACTGTATCCTTGAAATTACGCAGACCCACATAAAGGCAAGATTTCTTTCGCTAATCGATAGATTTGGACAGAGGGGGACGGTTTCGAGTTCATCTTGAAATCTCTATCCGGGTAATATGGAAAAAGAGCCTGAAATGCCCAAGCCTTAGCCAAGCAATCTTGATCAATCGAGCTGGAGATACATTTATTTGACTGTTTGTTGAGGTGTGAGGGACCGAGATGTGGCGGTTTTGAAATCAGCAGCTTGAGAAATTGTGAGGACTTCTCATTCGTCCTCCCTTGAGGGTTTTTTCCTGTTCTTCCAATTCAATTCGAGATGGTGGTGGTGATTATCGGTTTGCAATCTAAGGTAGCCATTCTGGCCGAATATCCTCGGTAGCGACCCACTTCCCGGTTTTGCTTTCATAAATGATCTTCCCCCTCATCCCTGATTCAGATAAGGCCGTGGCTACCACCACGAAGTGACCCTCAAGCCTGAACGTCTCATAGCTGAAATAGCCGTCCGTTAAGATTTTAACCCCCTTCTTTGCGATGATCTCATGGGCTTTTGGTCCGACGGCATCGTAGTAGTCAAAACTTTTCCCCGTCTTTTCGATTTCCTGTGAGATGATAATACCCGCTATGATTCCTGCGACCTCATCGATTTTGTGAGAACTTTCGCAGCCCATAACTCCGCCCCCCCTTCTGTTTTTGACTCGGAGGCCCAAAAGATGTGAAATAGGTGTTTAATTATGTAAGTTTCCCCTCAATAAAATATTCTCCGCCTGTACCTTCTTTTGCCCACACACAATAAATGCCCACTCCGATGGGAACAATACTGAGGAATAATCCGGGTAAGATCGTGGAACCTGCATCTTGCCCCCCAGCTACCAACGTAGCAGCTACTATTAGCAAAAATAGTGCACCGATTGAAAGTAAAATCACACCTATCCAAAACCAAATGCTCCTTCTTCTTCGAGAGTATTTCATTCTTTCCTAACTCAGGCTCGATTACTCGAATGACGCGATCCTCGTTACGCTCTCAACAAAACGCTAAACTCCTCCGGTTCCCGCTCCGTCACGAAAAAGGTAAGTTCCTCCAGATCGGTCCATATCCCTGTTACGTGGCTTTGAAACAACCTCCTGTAAAAATATCCCTACGATATCGGGGTCGAATTGAGTCCCGGTATGCTTCTCTATTTCATCAACCGCCTCCTCAAGATCTCTCTTTTCCTGATAGGTACAATCCGAGGTGATGCAATCGAAAGCCCCCGCGAGGGAGATCATTCTGGCTCCAAGAGGAATCTCCTCGCCCGCCAATTCATCCGGGTAGCCTTTGCCGTCAAATCGCTCATGGTGATGACGAATAAGGTGCTTTCCCCCATGTAAGAATTCCACCCTGCTTACGATCCTTTCCCCCATCTCCGGATGCTGCCGAATGAGATACCTCTCTTGGTCCGTTAACCTTCCCGGCTTACTTAAGATCTGATCGCTTATGAGGACCTTCCCTACATCATGAAGAAGGGCAGCCAGCTTGATAGTCTCTTGCTCCTCACCAGAAATCCCCATGATCTCGGTTAAGGAGGCCACAAAGTCGGCCACTCTCCTGGAATGACCAGAGACAACCCCATCCCGTGCGTCCAGGGCATCGGTTAGGGACCGGAGCGTATCAATATAGCCCCGGTAAAGCTCATCCCTGGAAGGCCCCTTCTCCAGGAGGCCCAACTTCAACATATCCTCCCAACGGATGCGATGGTGTCCTCCGGGTGTCTTGTACGTTTTGAGTCTTCCATTATAGATATAATTTTTGATGGTCTGGGCAGTCACGCCCAGTATTGCTGCGGCCTCTCTTGGGGAAAGCAGATCGGATTTCAACGCATAATCATAAGAACCCAACCTCATGTTCTTCAGGGCAGCCTTCGCACTCTCCTCCCCGGTGATCATAGTCACGGGGATATCCAGGTTCATCTCCCTTACCTTTTTCATCACATCCATAGCCTTCGCTTCGGCTAGGGGATGATCCAGCAGAACGAGATCGAAAGGGTGTTCTCGAAGTATCTCCAAATCGCTTTCCCCAGAGATGGCTTGGATTAAATCCGTTGAATCGTATCCGGCCCTT
>JAQYWG010000190.1 GCA_030145085.1 Thermodesulfobacteriota bacterium | reverse complement strand
GAGATCCTTTGAAGATGCGGAAAATTGTCGGAAAACCTATTTGAAAATGTTGCCTCTCCTCGAATTCCACTACTCACTGATCAATCCGGTGCCGGTCAAGTCCCTTGCAAAGGCCGTGGGACTTCCTGCTGGTGATCTGCGAAGGCCCTACCGGAACATGGAAGGCGAAGCACTGAAACGTGGCTTGGAGATCCTAAGGGAACTTGGTCTTATGGAGAAGTATCGGTTTCCTGGACGGTAAAAAGACTAATCATATCTTTTTTTGCGGGTTTTTATGGTCCTTTCCCATAATGAGTGTGGGTGTCAATAGGGTGGAGGAGCATATCCATGAAGGTGATATTTCACAAAAAGTACACTAAGGTGTATGCATATGATCCAGCCGCCGAGCCAGGCAGAATGGAGGCCATCTGCAGAGCCCTCGAGGGAGCCTTTGAATTTGAAGAGCCGAATTCCGCCACGGATGCGGACCTTAAGCTCTGCCACACAAAAAGCCATATCCAATATGTGAAAGAGCACAACGCTCCCGCCTATACCGTAGGGAAGCTGGCTGTGGGAGGGGCCATCAAAGCGGCGGAACTTGCCTGTGGTGGGGAGCCAACCTTCGGGCTCATCAGACCTCCTGGTCACCACGCCAGCCCAAGCTCCTGCTGGGGATTCTGCTATTTCAATAACATGTGCATCTCCATCAAGAGGCTCTTGAAAGGGGAAAAGATCAAAAGGGCGGTTGTACTGGATATCGACCTCCACTATGGTGATGGGACGGCGAATATCTTCAGCGGTTCTCGCGAGGCCACCTACTTTCACCCGGAGGGATATCATCGGGAGGAATTCATGAAAACCCTCACCAGAGACCTTGAGCGTGCGAAGAATTACGACATCCTCGCTATCTCTGCGGGTTTTGACCGCCACGAAAACGACTGGGGACGGATGTTAAAGACCCAGGATTATCAGAAGATCGGGGAACTGGTGAAGGCGTATTCCCTTCGCAACTGCGGCGGAAGGCGGTACGGGGTCTTGGAGGGTGGCTATAACCATGAAGTTCTGGGGGACAATGTAAAGGCTCTCCTGGGGGGCTTGAAATGAGCACCTGATCCATTAATCCCCTCAAGAAGGATCAGGATTCAAGGAAGAGTCGTCCGAGGATATTGTTTTCTGCCCGGGAAGTAGGCAAACGGGTTTTGGTGGCGGCAAAAAAGGAAACGGGGAGGTGGACACTCAGTGAAAGAATCAAGAACATCAAAAGCAGTTACTGTTGCGTGGGATGTTATCGTGAAATCGATGAAGTCCCTCGGCGACGGAGATCGTGATGTACCGTTGGCGCAGGATCTTTTCCACGTCATGGGCGTCGTAAAATTGGCAACCCTCTTGGCCAACAAGCGCGGCTTGAATTCTGAAATTGTTACCATCACCATGATACTTCACGATCATGGGCGTATTCTTACCGGGGTGTGGGATGGACATGATGCAATTGGACCGCCCTTAGTTAGAAGGCTTTTAGAGCGCATGGGTGATTTTACTCCGGAGGAGATAGATTTGATCGTGAAGTTAACGCGCACACATCGGCAAAAAGATCAGATCGGTGATCCCTATGAAGAATGCATTCGAGATGCAGATGTCCTGGACATCTATCTCGGAGGGACTGCGGGCTGGACACGGGAAGTCGAGCCACTGAGGGAGTATATTTCCAAAAATAGACGAAGGATAGAGAATCTCGCAGAAGAATTGGGCTTTAGGATAATTGAACCTTAGGAGATATCTATAGGATTCTTCCCGGTCTGGTTTTTGCTATGGAGTTGGTGGATTTCCGTTTACTCCGGTGTGGCGCATTTACTGAGACAGGGGGACGCGTTGGCCTTTTTCCGCCGAGAGATATCCTGAGTAGATAACGTTCACGATTTCTTCGGCCAAATCCAAACCCGAGAGAGGTTCTCGATCGTCGAGAATTGCCTCAATGAAGTCCTCAAGTTCCTGAGGGTATCCCCTTTCCCAGTCGTCATCAGGGTTGGGGAAATTCCACCCCGCCTTGGTCTCAAGCTTCTCCGCCAGGTATTCGTCCCCAAAGATCCCTGGATCAGGGGCATAGACCTCCACCGCGTTGTTCGGGGACATATTCGCACGAGCCACGGCGTTGGAGAGGTAGACCTCCATAGCATTGCGTGTCCCTCCCAACATGCCGTCAGTAGCCATGATCACTGCATGGGTTGAATCGTCAAATTCGATGATTAGGCTCGCCCAGTCCTCCACATCGCCCCAATCCGAAACCATCCACTTTTTTGGCATCTTCCGATAAGAAGGAATGCGTGTGTGGCGCCCGAGTTCCGCGATGACATTGCCCGCGCGGATCGGCTTCCCCTCCCTGATCCGGCCTTCAAAGTGCTTCAAATGAAGGGCCGCTCCAATCGGATGGGATCCGAGACGAGCAAGCGAGCCTCCCCCTGATGTCTTCCATCTCCTGGAGTATGCTGCGTGTGACCCGGAATGGCTCTCCTCTGCCCGAATGTCCATGACGACTCCGCCGCTAACCTCAACCATCCTCTTGAGTTTGACAAATGGGGGAGCATAGACCCAATCCTCGGCATAGCAAAACTTTATCCCCTTCTTTTCAACGGCGCTTCTGATCTCCCGGCAGCCTTTCATGGCCTCCTGAAGCATGGTTTCCCGCGGGACCCTGTCCCCGACCCACTCCTCATCCAAATCCTCGCCAAAATATCCTGTCAGGGGCTTTTCGCAAATCACGTGTTTGCCAGCTTCTGCCGCCGCTATGACCGCCTCTTTGTGCAAATCTATTGGAAGGCAAACATCAACTACATCAACATCTGGGTTTTCGACCAGCTTTTTAAAACCCGTATAAATTTTGGGAATATCGAAGGCTTTTGCGAATTTGCCCGCACTTTCCTCTGATCTCGCCGCCACTGCAACAACCTCCATCTTGTGTCCCCTCAGTTTTTTGTAGTTGGTAATATGGAGGTGTGCTGAAAACCCAGCGCCCAGAATTCCTACCCTCACTTTTTCCATTTTCAACCTCCCACAGATGGTTTATAAAGACCATTATTAATCTCACAAAATGAGGGTGTCAAGTCAAGATGAAGATCCCTGAAAATCAGGAACCTCGAGGTAACTTTTGGTTGACTTCTTTGCGGGGTCTTAGTAACGTGACGGTATCCCATAAGGGAAACAATCTTATTGATTTAAAGGTGTTCCGATGGACAGGACTGGGAAAACGTTTCAACCAAGAGAGAAAGTGGCCCTCGTCACAGGATCGAGGCGCGGGATCGGCCTTGGCATCGCCACAGCTCTGGCCTCGGGTGGTTTCAATGTAGTCCTCAACGGTACCACCCCCCTTTCCGAATCCAAGGAGGCGATCGAAAAGGTTCGATCGACCGGGGTCCGGGCAATATACGTTCAGGCCGATATTTCGGTTGCAGCGGAACGCGAGAAATTAGTCAAAAGTGTTGAGGAGGAGTTCGGGAGGATTGACATTCTCGTTAACAATGCCGGTGTGGCTCCGAAGGTGAGGCTGGATATCCTCGAGGCGACGGAGGAGAGCTTCGATCACGTCTTGGGAGTGAATCTGAAGGGGCCTTACTTTTTGACCCAGCGGGTAGCAAATTGGATGATAGAGCAAAAGAGAAAGGACGGAGATCGCAAGCCCAAGATTGTAAATATATCTTCCAACAGTGCATACACCGTTTCCCTAGCAAGGGCGGAGTACTGCGTGTCCAAAGCCGGTATCTCCATGATGACGGCCCTCTATGCGATCAGACTCGCGGATCACGGGATCGGGGTTTACGAAATCAGGCCGGGCATCATCGAAACCGACATGACGGCGGTAGTGAAGCAGAAATACGATAGGCTCTTCGCCGAGGGGTTAACGCCTATAAGGCGGTGGGGGACTCCGGAAGATGTGGGAAGGGCAGTCCTTGCCATTGCGAAGGATTTACTCCCCTATTCCACTGGCGAGATTATCAACGTAGATGGTGGGTTTCACCTGCGAGTCCTGTAGCTCCCTGTTATCGATCGATAATGATCAAGTCCTCATCCAGATAAAGTATGAGGAGGATATTCGAGGTTGCCATCCATGGAGAAGGGGTCTTTGAATATCAATGAATTGTCCGGGATGGATCAGCCGTTATCGCTCTATAAGGTTCATACCCTTGTCGTTGGCAGCGGGGCGGCGGGGCTGAACGCGGCCGTTCAGCTCCGTGCTCAAGGGGTAGAGGATGTTCTGGTCGTGACGGAGGGCCTTGATAAGGGTACCTCTGTCAATACCGGAAGTGACAAACAGACGTACTATAAGCTGGGCATGTGTGGTGCGGAGGATGACTCCCCGGAATCCTTAGCAGAGTCATATTGGGCCGGGGGCAGCATGCACGGGGATTTGGCCCTGGTGGAAGCAAGCCTCTCGGCAAGGGCCTTTCTCCATCTGGTTAACCTCGGAGTTCCCTTTCCCCGGGATCGATTTGGGCAGTTTGTCGGTTACAAGACGGATCATGACCCCCGTCAGCGAGCCACATCTGTGGGACCCTATACATCGAAGGAAATGTGCACCGTTCTGATTCGCGAAGTCCGGCGTCGAGGGATTCCCGTTCACGAAAAGAGGGTCGTCGTCTCCCTTTTGCCCATCGGTGAAGGAGATGAGAAAAGAATAGTGGGAGCTATTGCGTTAAATCTCGACGGTATAACGTCGGACTGGCGTAACGCTTTAGAGCTCTATGCCGCTGAAAATGTGGTCTTTGCAACGGGGGGACCGGGGGGACTCTATAAGACGAGTGTTTATCCCGAGGTCCATACGGGGGGTATTGGATTGGCCCTCATGGCTGGGGCTGAGGCCCAGAGTCTCCCTGAATCCCAATTTGGTCTTGCATCGATCAAGTTTCGGTGGAATGTCTCCGGGAGCTATATGCAGGTGATCCCGAGGTTTCTCAGTACGGGGCCGAATGGACGGAGCGACGAGGAGGAATTCCTCCGACCCTACTTCAATTTTCCGGGGGAGATGAACAGCGCAATTTTCCTGAAGGGATATCAATGGCCCTTTGATGTCAGGAAGATTGTTGGCGGTTCATCTTTGATTGATATTCTCGTCTATATTGAGACAGCGGTCAAGAGACGCCGCGTGTTTCTCGATTACCGTCGGAATTCCGATGGATTCGATTTTAACGACCTGAGCGAAGAAGCCCATGGATACCTGAGGAGGTCACAGGCCCTGGCGGGCACCCCCATTGAGCGTTTGAAGCTCATGAACCCCGCGGCTGTTGATCTTTACATGGAGCATGGTATCGACATCACGAAGGAACCGCTGGAGATTGCCGTGTGTGCGCAACACAATAACGGTGGACTGGCCGGCAATGTCTGGTGGGAATCGACCAATATCAAAC
>JAQYWG010000018.1 GCA_030145085.1 Thermodesulfobacteriota bacterium | reverse complement strand
GGACCCTTCGGAAATTCGGGAACCCAAGGCCCTGGATATGCCGAAGGGCGAAACTTGCAAAAGCCACTGTCCTGAGTTCATCGAAGGATGGGAAGGTGCAAGGAGTAGGATGATCCACAAGCCAGAAAACCTGCCTAAATAGACTTCACATGAGTCTTCCATGGAAGATGGTGAAGGCACAGTTGACCCAGTCCTTCCTTTGGAGGCTGGGTTTTTGGTATTCAGGGGGGACGTAATGCTCAATTTCTTTCTCAAGGGAGGGCCCGTCATGTACCCTCTCCTCATCTGCTCCGTAATTTCCCTGACCATCATCTTCGAAAGAACCCTCTTTTGGGTTCGTCTCAGCAGGAACAGGGATAGAGCCCTTGTGGGCCGAATCCTGGAACTGGCGGAAAATGGGGATTACGGATCGGCCCGGGAGCTGGGAAAACAATCCAAGGATTACATCGTGAGAATGCTCATGGGGGGAATAGCCCACCGTCGTTATTCCCTGCCTAGTGCCCTGGAAATGGGGGCGGAGGAGGAGATTAAAAGGATGGGGAAATATCTGAACATCCTCGACACCATTATCACGGTGGCCCCCTTGTTGGGAATTTTCGGCACCGTCGTCGGGATCATCAATTCCTTCGACCTCCTCGGCCGTGCCGGAATAGAGCACCCTCAGGTAGTAACCGGGGGCATCGCCCAGGCCTTGATCACGACCGCAACAGGCTTGGGGGTGGCCATGATGACCCTCCTGCCCTATAACTATTTTCTGTCGAAAATTCAATCCGCCTCGAAGGAATTGGAAAAATTCGGCACGAGCCTGGAAATTACCTTCGTACGGCAAAATGCCAAATTCCAACAATAAGGAGTCATCGGCCTATGCGGCTTAAAGGACAGTCCATAAGAAGAGGAAGGATTGAAATGATCCCCCTCATCGACGTCGTCTTTTTGCTCCTCATCTTCTTCATTTATGCCATGCTTTCCATGACCATCCATAAGGGGATTCCGGTCCTTCTCCCGAAGGCCAAGACATCACTCATTGACAAGGAAGCATACCTCTCAATCAGCATTACCCGAGATCACAGGATCTTCCTCGATGAAAGGGAGGTTCCCATGGAGGGACTCCTCCAGAGGCTCAGGGAGAAGAGAGAGGGAAGACCTCAATTGAGGGTCTTTATCAGCGGAGACCAGAGGGTTGCCTACGAGTGGGTGATCAAGGTATTGGACACGGTGAGGGCCGCGGGCCTGCGCAAAGTTTCTTTGGAGACCCCTTGGAAAGAATGAACGGTACCCGTGATCTCATCTGGGGAATAGCCCTATCCCTCCTCATCCATGGGACCTTCCTTGGACTCCCATTCTCCTCCGGAGGCCAAAGGTTCATCCCCACTCACCAGTCCATCCCCTTGGAAATCTCCTTGGTCGAGCTGAAGGACCATGAGGATGGACCATATAGAAAGAAACTCGCCCTTCTAGCCCGACCCGAAAGGGTTAGGCAAAGCGTTAGCATAAGTAGGGGAAGGGTCACGAAAAAAAGAAAACAATCGCCAGTCGCTATTGAGGATAAACCAGTCCCCCTTCTCAGGGAAAAACCCTTGATCCCCCTCACGGAGGAAAAACCCCTTACGCCAACACCGGAGCCATTATCACCCGCCCCAGGACGGAAGATTGAAGATAACCTTCCACAGCCGGGGGAAGAAGGAGCGGAAAAAGCCCCTTTGGCTATTCCTTTACCATCGGCGCAAAACCCCATTAAGGAAGACCTGGGGGCAAGTCTCATCCCAGGGGCGGATCCGTCGAGGAGCCATCCCATCACATTGGCAAGGCCCAGATACGATCGAAACCCAAAACCCCCTTACCCGAGGATCGCCCGAAGGAGGAGATACGAAGGTGTCGTAGTGTTGAAGGTCGAAATCCTGCCCAACGGCCGGGTCGGTGAACTCCGAGTCAGAAGATCTTCAGGTCATCACATACTGGATAAATCCGCACTCAAGACGGTGAAGAAATGGAGGTTCATCCCGGCAAAACGAGGAGTAGATCCGATACGGATTTGGGCCGAGATCCCCATAAAATTCAAATTGGAATAAGGGACTACAATGAGCCACATCTTTTTGCAAGCGCTCTTTTTTTGTCTGTTCTTGGTCGAGGTTGGTCTTCCAGCGGATCGAGTTTTCGTGGATGAGGTGGGGAGATTGGTTAAGGTCCCAGAGCATCCAAGCCGCATTATTTCCCTCTCCCCCAGCATAACTGAGATCCTCTTCTCCCTGGGGTTGGAAGAACGAATCGTGGGGGTTTCCGATCATAGTAACTTTCCGCCCCAGGCCCTGTCCAAACCGAGGGTGGGAAGTTACATCAACCCCAGTGTGGAGCGAACGATCTCCTTAAATCCGGATCTAATCCTGGCTACCGCAGCTGGAAACCCCAGGGAATTTGTGGACAGGATGGAAAGCTTGGGATTGAGCGTTTATACCGTCTTCCCCAGGGACCTCGATGGCATCCTGAGAAGTATCTCCCATATTGCCATGGTGACGGGAAGGGAGCGGTGGGGAACCAGGGTCATTGGGGAAATAAGGAGGCGAAAGAAGAGGATTCTCCAATTGACCCGTGGCCGAAACAAGCCGAAGGTCTTCTTCCAGATCGGAACGGCTCCCATCGTTACCGTGGGAAAGGGCAGTTTTGCCGATGATTTGATCTCCCTGGCAGGTGGTCGGAATATAGCCGAAGGAGAATCGATAAAGTATCCCCGTTACAGCATTGAGGAAATCCTTGTCAAGGCCCCCGATGTCATCATCATCACCTCCATGGACCCCAAGGGGGATTCCCAAAAAATGGCGGACCAGTGGAATCGATGGAAGACGATCCCCGCTGTGAGACAGGGGCGTGTCTTTGTCATTGATTCAGACCTGGTTGATCTCCCCTCGCCGAGGATCATTGATGGCCTGGAGATTATCGCCGGAATCCTCCACCCGGAGGTGGGGATAATGTTGAGGAACCAATTGAAGAAGGTCGGATCTTCCCCATGATCGTCAGCCCCAAGAAGATCATTACCGTCTGCTCCTTATTTTTCTGTTTGCTGTTGGGGGTCATCCTTACCTCTCTCTCCCTCGGTGCGGCGAAGATTGGACTCCCTCACGTATTACGAGTACTCATTCACCACGCAGTCTATTTCGATAGCCCGGCGGGGCCGGAAGGGCTTATCATCCTTTACGTAAGGTTGCCCAGGATACTTCTCGCCGGACTTGTTGGTGCAGCCCTTGCGGTTGCAGGATGTTCTTTCCAAGCCCTTTTGAGAAACCCCCTGGCTGACCCTTACATCTTAGGGGTCTCCAGCGGTTCTGCTTTAGGAGCCGTTTCGGCAATCCTTTTCGGCCTCAGCGCCACCTCCTTCGGCATGCCATTGGCCTCCTTTTGTGGCGCCATCATCACGGTCATGCTCGTCTTCCATGTTGGGAAGGTGGGCAGGGGCCTCCATACCAATACGCTTCTCCTGGCCGGGGTGATCATCAGCTCCTTCTTTTCGGCCATCATCATGTTCCTCATCTCCGTTGTCCAAAACGAGGACCTTGCAAAGATCGTCTTCTGGTTGATGGGGGACTTCAGCTTTGCCAATTATCGTTTCATTCTGATCATTCTGCCCTACATAGCGGGAGGAATGGTAGCCCTCTATTCCTATGCAAGAGGGTTAAATCTTATGGTAATGGGGGAAGAAACGGCGGTTCAGTTAGGGATCGATGTGGACCGATTGAAAAAGATGGCTTATATATTCGCCTCCCTCATCACGGCGGCGGCAGTATCGGTCTGCGGCCTTATCGGCTTCGTAGGGCTCATCATCCCCCATTCCGTTAGAATGCTTTTCGGTCCCGATCACCGCCTTCTCATCCCGGCATCAGCGCTCATGGGGGCATGCTTCTTGATTGCCTCGGACACCATTGCCAGGACAATTGCCGCCCCCACGGAACTGCCCGTGGGGGCGGTGACGGCAACCTTCGGGGCTCCTTTCTTCATCTACCTCCTCAAAAAGAGAAGGGTGTAACGTGGCCTTGATTGACGTCAAGGAAATCTCCTTTCGATACGCCAACCAATGGGTCATCGAGGATCTCTCCTTCCACGTGGAGGCGGGGGAATTCTGGGGAATCATCGGCCCAAATGGCTCAGGAAAAACGACGTTGCTCAAGATTCTCTACGGCCTTATTGACCCCCAAAGGGGAGGGGTCTTCATCGATGGGGGCGAATTGAGGCAAATGAGGCGGCCCGATATCGCGAAGAAGATCGCCGTCGTTCCTCAAGAGGCCCAAATACGCTTTCCCTTCACGTCCTTCGAGGTAATCCTCATGGGGAGGTCGCCCTATTTGGGGCGGCTACAATTCGAGGGGAGAAACGACTTCGAAATAGCCGAAAGGGCCATGAGGCTCACCGATACGCTCCGTTTTTCCCGAAGGCCCATAAACGAACTGAGCGGCGGAGAAAGACAGCGGATCTTCATCGCCCGAGCCCTGGCCCAGGAACCCGAAATCATTCTCCTCGATGAACCCACATCCAATCTAGACATAAGCCATCAGGTCGAATTTTACGACCTCATAAGCCGGTTGAATCGAGAGAAAAACCTTACCATCCTCACCGTCTCCCACGATATCAACTTGGCATCGGAATACTGCCGAAAAATCATCCTCCTCAAAGGGGGTCGAATATTCAAGATGGGAAGCCCGGGGGAGGTGGTGGCCGAGGAATCTATCAGACAGGTCTATGGAAGCCGGGTTTTGGTAGACGAAAATCCCGTAACGGGAGCCCCCAGGATAACCCTCTTGCGGAAGGATCCATCGAACATCGGAAAGTCCGAGGCGCAGGCGAAATGATAAAACCTCAGGAAATAGAGCGGGCAAGGCAGAGAATGGACGGGCGGAAAACCCCCAAAATTGAATTCTCGGTAGGAATGCTGAGGTCAATCCCCGTTTCTCTCACGCTCCTTTCCATTTCCCTCAGATCCAGATATAACCACCCCATGGCTTAGCAGTTTCCCCTCGAGGTCTCCCGGGGACTGGAACGGAATGGTTCGGAAGCCTACTTGACGGGCGGGAATCAGATACGGCTCTTTGTCATCGATGTAAAGGGCCCTCTCAGGGGTGACGTTGAAGCGACGTACAACCAGCTCATAGATGTCCACCTCCGGTTTTCTCACACCAGCCTCCCACGACAGGACAGTTCCGGCGAAGATGTCATAGAGACGATACCTTTCCTGGAGGTAATAGGTCGTCGCTTTATCCACATTGGAAAGACAGTAAAGGGGATAGCGTCGCCTCACCCTTTCCAGGATGTGGATGGTCTCGGGGATCGGCACCAACATCCTTCTCCATTGTCTCAGTTCCCGAGCCACCTTACCTTCGACCCTCAATTTGGGAGCCAGTCTCCTCCACACCTCCTCTTCGGTGATGAAATCCTTGTTGTAGAGCTTCCATTCCTCAGAGCCCACCGTCAAGGCGTAAAAGGCCTCGCCTGACATCCCAATCTTCGCCTCAAATTCCGCGAAGAAGGCCTTGAAATCATCCCTCACGATCACGCCACCCACATCGGATACGATCGCCTCAACCTTCATCCTTTACCCCTCTCCCCTACCGCAAACAATATCCGCAAGAGTTCACAATCCGAGAAACATCCCCACAATGTGTGACCTTTTTTTAATGTATCACCATATGGACCCCATTTCCACACATCAGCACGCATGAGATCTGTGCAAGACTAGAAAAGGGGGCTCTGATCGCGAAATTATAGAGTGTTGCGGTGCTGCAGTCATACAAGGAATAAATTCTAAATCGACTCGGCCGAGCGACTCGACTGTCTTCGACCCTGAGGCTCCATTCGGCCCGAGCTCATGGTCGAGGACAGACCCGAAGGGAGCTCGTCGAAGTCTCGTCGTGGAACGAAGTAGCGCGTGCGCTATTTGAAGTGAAGCGAACTTTAGAATGGTCGAAAAAATATTTTGAGTAGCAAGGAGCGCCCTTTTCAGTAATCTCAGCAATTTCATTTGACAACCCCCCTCTTTTGCGCCACATTATGGGGCATTGACTTCAACGAAGAGGACTGCCGTGTCGGAGGAGATTTCCCTCAAGGAGATCGTTAGGGCCCGTGGAGTGATCTACCGATACCTGAAGCCCACCCCCCTTATCCACTATCAACCCCTTTCCGAGATTACCGGGTTTCAAACCTACATCAAACACGAAAACCACAACCCCACTGGTGCCTTCAAGGTAAGGGGTGGTCTCAACCTCATCGCCTCGCTCCCTCAAGAGGAGAAGGAGAGGGGAGTAATTACGGCTACCCGGGGAAATCACGGTCAGTCCATAGCCATGGCTTCTCGGATTTTTGGCCTCCCTTGCACCATCCTTGTCCCCCACGGAAATAACCCCGAGAAGAACAGGGCCATGAGGGGTTTTGGGGCGGAGCTGGTGGAATATGGTCGGGATTTCGACGAGGCAAGGGGAAGGGCCGAAGAAATTCGAGAGGAAAGGGGACTACGGTACATCCATCCCGGCAACGAGCCCAGGTTGATCAACGGTGTGGGGACGTACAGCTTGGAGATCTTCGAAGACCTGCCCGATGTCGATGCCATCATCGTTCCCATCGGTGGTGGAAGCGGGGCATGTGGAGCCATCACCATCGCCCGGGCCCTCAATCCCAACACGAGGGTCATTGGCGTCCAGGCGGAAAGGGCTCCCTCCGTCTACCTCTCTTGGAGGGAGGGCAGGATCATCGAAACCGAGAGCGCCGATACCTTCGCCGACGGACTGGCGACCCGCGTCCCCTTTGAGATGACCTTCAATATCATACGAGAAGGGATATCGGATATCGTAACCGTCTCGGAAGAGGAGATAAAGGCGAGCATCCGGCTCCTGCTGGAAACGACCCACAATCTGGCGGAAGGGGCGGGAGCGGCTCCCCTTGCAGCCGCTTTAAAGCTAAGGGACCGGCTGAGGGGCAAGAAGGTGGTCATCATCTTGAGCGGAGGGAATATCGACTTGGCTACCCTGAGGTGGGCCTTGATGGATGAGGGGGAGCAAAACGGGGAGCTGTCCCACGGGAGTCAATCATAGGGCCTTAATCCTCGAATTCAACCCTGAACCCTTCTTGCCTCTCCAGTTCCTTCTCCAGGGCCTCCAACTCCCGTTTCTTGTCTTCCAACTCTCGTTTTTTGTCCTGATAATGGACTATTGTTCCGAATCCCTTCCACTGTTGTCTGCATGCGGGGCAGAAATTCTGTGCCTCGACCTCCTTGAAAATCTTCTCGTTGTATGGAAACCTGGCCCCACAATTCCCACAGACAACAACCAAACCTCCCATCCCGGATACCTCTGGCTAGAGCAAAAGAAAAGAGGGGGTATCTGCTCCCCATACCCCACGGAAAATCAGGGATACCCCCCCGCCCCTTTTTCATCCACCTCGGACCTTCTCAATGAGAAATTCGATCTGACGGCCTATCCGGGGATCGTCCCTCACCTTCCTCTCCATATTGGCTATGGAGTAGATCACCGAGGCGTGCTTTTTATTGAAGGCTTTCCCGATGGCTTCAAGGGATCCATTGGTCAACTTCCGACAGAGAAACATGGCAACTTGCCTGGGAAGGTAGATCTCCCTCCTCTTCGACCTCGATTTCATCCGCTCGATATCGACCCGATAATGCCTTCCTACCACTTCCTGGATGAGCTCAATGGTGATAATCCGCGCCTCCTCTTTAACCACATTCCTCAGGGACTCTCGGGCTAAATCCAGGTCAATTGAGCGGTGCATCAATGATGATTGGGCGACGATGCTGATAATGGTCCCCTCCAGCTGCCGAATATTCCCATTGATATGGGACGCCAGGTAGTCCAAAACGGGACCGGGAATATGAATGCCTTCTGCCAATGCCTTTACCTCCAAAATCCGCTTGCGGGTTTCCATCTCCGGTGGCTGTAGTCGCACGACCAGACCACACCCCAACCTCGATTTTAACCCTTCACCCATTTTCGGAATATCTTCCGGAGGAACAATGCTGGTCAGGATAATCTGTTTGCCACAGTTGTATAAAGTATCCAGGGTATGGGATAGCTCTGCTTGGGTAGTGGGCTTTCCGCTGAAGAAATGAACTCCGTCGATTACCAGGATATCACTGTATTTTCGATACTTCTCCTTGAAGGAAGCGATTCCGTCCCTCCTCAGGGCGGTGACCAGTTCATTGACAAATTCCTCCGCCGAGACAAGGCAAATTCGAGTCTCCGGCCACTTCTCCAACATATAATTTCCAATAGCAGTGGACAAGTGACTCTTACCCAACCCCACATCAGAGTAAAAGAAAAGCGGATTGTAGTGAATGCCTATCTTATTGGAAACAGCCCAGGCGGCCGAATGGGCGAACTGATTGCAAGGCCCGATCACAAAACGTTCGAAGGTAAACCTCTTGTTTAACCGGATTCCCCCTAAGGGGCCCGAAGCCATCTTGGGCAGCACCATCTGTCCATTTCCATTGTGAGGAGAGGGGCAACGGCTCCTCTTTGGGACGGCCTTGAGGGAGATTTGACAATCGTCCTCGGCAACGGAATGGAAGGCCTCCTTAAGGGTGCTCAGGTAGTACCGGTTCACCCACTCCTTAAAGAAGACGTTGGGACATTCCAGGACGATCTGTCCCTCCTTCATCTCCTTAAATTCCAAGGGTTTGATCCATAAGTTGAAGGTATCAGAAGCAAGCCTCTCTTGGATAGAAGCCTTTGCCTTTACCCATATCTCTTCCATTGCCCCTTACCCCAAAAATCCTCATTCTCTGATCACG
The DNA here is from genome assembly GCA_030145085.1 of Thermodesulfobacteriota bacterium. Classification (GTDB taxonomy): domain Bacteria; phylum Desulfobacterota; class BSN033; order WVXP01. Next base: position 19,526 of record JAQYWG010000018.1, on the reverse strand, counting down.
TTTCTCTTATCACTCGCCTTTGTACTAAGTGAACCGGAAAATCGAGGGAGTGTCAAATGCGGTATCGACCATTTACGAAATTCCGCCATTCCGAGTTTTCCACAACCAAAATTTCCTTGGAAATACTCGTTTCGGGGGGGGATGGGTGAAAAACCCGTGGAAATAAAATCCTTCGGAGCCCCGACGTCTTAGGCTCAATAATCAATGAGTTGGCCCAGTTATCCACGGCTGTGGATATCTTTTTCCACAATGGAAATCTAATGATTTCTCTCTTTTTCTTCGAATTTCAGAAAATTTCAAAATGAGGATTTTTTTTGGTCGGCCGGTATATCAAAGGAGGAAAGGGACCCATTACGGGGTAGATTTTCGGAAAACTGGAATGGCGTAAGGACCTTCTCGCATATAACAAATCGATGGCTCGATATCTCTCTTTCGGAGCCGATCAATGGAACAGATCAAGGCGTTTTGAACCATGGCCTGGGCCTTTTCCCGATTCGACCTGTCCTCGCATTCGGCCGAGAGAAATTTGTATCCGCTGGTTCCGGGAAGGATGACGTAATCCTCCTTGGGAATCTCACCAGAGCAGTAGATCAACCCCTCTTCGCCGACTTTTCTGACGGGGATAGCCCAAACCTCGGGTTCCCATTGGTCCTTCGTAAATCGCCAATGGGAGTCCCGCAGTAATTCCAGATACCCATCCGGTCCCTGTAATTTCAAGAGATGGCTCAGTGTCTTATATTCGGAACCGCCAATGGGCTCGATATCATGATTGTTGGCGGCGATGATAATGACTCCGCCTTGCTTCACGGCAGGGACGGCCCCAACCCCAGCCTTTGCGGTTTGGTAGTGGTCCCTCCCCACATACCCGCCGTGGGTTAGGACGATATCGAATTGCCGGTCCAGGGGGATCTCCGCATAGCCCTTGATCATCTCAAAGGCCTTCATGTGTGCCTCAACCAATTCGCCGGCGAAGACCTGGGTGAGGCGCATATCCTTGTCCAGGGTGACATTGACGATGAAATCCACTCCCACGGTCTTCGCGACTTCCAAGCCCTCCTCATGGCATGGGTTTCCATCGAGAATGAGGTTAGTGGCGCTGGGATCCTCAAGGTAATAGGGCCCGTGAAATCTCGAGATGGTCTTTACGTCAACCAACCCCGGGCAGACGGCCTTTCTCCCCCCGGAAATCCCGGTCATGAAATGGCTTTCCACAAGGCCCGTGGCGATCTTTAGGTCCGCAGAATAGAAGTCCCTGTTGACATAGACATGGGTCCCCCTTTTAGTCTCCCCGATGCTGACCAGCAGACCTTCGTTCTCACAATCGTGATCGAGGACCGTATATCCGTCAACGATCTCCTTTCCATACATCTGGACTCTCTCCTCGTGGGTACTGGCCCGATGCATTCCCGTCCCAATGATGATCTTGATGTTCTCCCTTCTTATTTCCTGGGCTCCCAAGGTTTGCAGTATGGGGCCGAGAATCCCGCTCTCCCCCTTGTAAGGAACGGGCCTGGTGATATCGGATACGGTCACCGAAACGGTCATATCCTTTGGTCTCTTCCCCTTCTTCTTGACGATCTCCTCCAATTTCGGGCTCCCGATGGGGTCTGAAAAGGCCCTCTGGATCTCCCCTCGCCAGTCATCGATATGGGGAACCGTACCCATGCTGATCTCGGCCGACTCCCTTGGAACGGCGATCTCCAACGTTTCATGGCCATACTCCAGAGGAATGCGCCTCCAATCTTTGGTATCGACCCGAGCCAGGGCCTCCTTTAAATCTTCCTTCATATCAGCACCATCCTGGACAGAGGGATTTAAGCTGCAAAAAAGAATTGTAACCCGCCCTTGGGATGGGGTTCAACCCCCAAATGGGCCGCCTCATGAACCTGATTCATGCGCCTCTACTTCTCGTGGGGTGTAGCTCTCTTTTCACGATCACATCTACCATAGAGAAAAAATCCCAAGAAATCAACGCCTTTATTCATTCAATGGTCCGCGATGATGGATTGCGATAAATGTTCATGTATGAGCTGGGATAAAAGAGGGGGTAAGGGTTATGAGAAAAGGGTGACCAAGGAATCGAGACTGATGTACAGTTAAGCGAAATGGGTAAATCGCCTTTGAGGGAGAGGAGTGTATCGGACGGGAAAACCCGTGAAACCGAAATGAAGATACGAGATATGAGGAGGGACATCATGCCTTAAGGGTACAACGCAAAGATCCTAAGGGTTGATCTGGACAAGGAATCCATCAGTGTAGAGGAGCCCCAGGAAGCCTTTTACAGCCGCTATCTCGGGGGAGGGACCCTCGCCCTCTCTTACCTATTGAGGGAATTGAAGCCAAAGTCCGACCCCCTGGGGCCCGAAAACCTCCTGGTCTTCGCGGGATCGGTGATCGCGGGTACAGCTGCCGCTGGTTTGAGCCGCTTTTCGGTTGCGGCCAAATCTCCCCTCACCGGTGCCTTTGGAGAAGCAGAGGCAGGGGGTTGGTGGATTCCGGAATTGAAATTCGCCGGATTCGACGCCATTGTCATAAAGGAAAGGGCACGAAAACCCATCTATCTCTGGATCCACGATGGCGAGGCGGAGATCCGTGATGCGGGCCACCTCTGGGGAAAGCTGACCAGGGAAGCCCAGCAAGAGATCCGAGCGGAACTGGGGGATGATCGGGTTCGGGTTGCCCTCATCGGCCCGAGTGGCGAAAAATTGGTGAAGGTCGCCTGTATCATTAACGAGCTCAAACATGCCAATGGCAGAACCGGATTGGGCGCCGTGATGGGATCGAAGAACCTCAAAACCATCGCCGTGAGGGGAAAGAAGAGGATGAGGGTAGCCGATGGGGAGGCGGTTAAGAGATTGAGCAAGGGACTACGGGATACCTACGACGAACCCTATTTCAGCCTCGGCAATTTGGGGACAGCTCGAATCACCACCATGCTGAGCCAACAGGGAATCTTACCTACCCTCAATTTCCGGGAAGGCTCCTTCGATGCCGCCGATGCCATCAGCGGCGAGACCATGAAAAAAACCATTCTGGTCCGGCGAGGGACCTGTTATGGCTGCTTCGTCCGGTGCAAGAGGGAGGTTCAGGTGGGGGAGCCTTACTTCGTGGATCCGATCTATGGAGGTCCGGAGTATGAGACGGTGGCTGCCTTCGGTTCCATGTGCGGTATTTCCGACTTGAAGGCCATCTCGAAGGCCAATCAGATCTGCAATGCCTACGGCCTCGATACCATCTCCACGGACAACCTCATCGCCTTCGCCATGGAATCTTACGAAAACGGCATCCTCACCAAATCGGACACCGATGGCCTTGACCTCCGGTTTGGCAATACAGGGGCCATGGTGAGAATGCTGGAAATGATCGCGAAACGGGAAGGCCTCGGGGATATTCTCGCAGAGGGAATCTGCCCGGCGGCGGAGAAATTCGGCAAAGGGGCGATCAACTTTGCTATCCATGTCAAGGGCCAGCCAGCTCCCTTCCACGAGCCCAGGGGAAAAGTGGGGGTAGGACTCGGCTATTCCATCTCCCCGACCGGGGCCGACCACATAGAAATTCCCCACGACCCCTTCTGGGCCTCTGAGGCAGGCGTTACGCTGCTCAGGCCCCTGGGGATTCTCGAACCCGTCGATGCCTTTGACCTGGGACCCAAGAAGGTGAGGCTCTTCGTCTACCTCCAGCACTATTGGAACCTGCTCAACTCTATCGGAATCTGCATATTCACGGCGAAGCCCTTTGGGCCCTTTACCCTCAATGGAATCGTGGATTACGTCAAGGCGGTGACCGGATGGGAAACCAGCCTTTTCGACCTCCTCAAGGTGGGCGAAAGGCACTCCGCCATGGCCAGGATGTTCAACGTGCGGGAGGGGTTCACCGTCCAAGATGACGTCCTTCCGGATCGCTTCTTCCAACCCATGGAAGGGGGAACCTTAAAGGGTAAGAACATCGACAAGGAACAATTCCTCAGGGCCATGGAGACCTATTACGAAATGATGGGGTGGGACCCCGAGACCGGGGTCCCGAGGGGGGGAAAACTCGCCGAGCTGGATCTCGACTGGCTGTCCGCGTGAAGGAAGCGTAAATTCATCTTTCAAACTGCAGCACCGCGACACTTGTTTTTAACCGCAGCACTATTTTTTGACTGCAGCACAGCAACACCGCAGCACTGCGGCACCTTTATTTATCGCAGCACCCAAACTCGACTGGAAGGGGAAGGTATTCCCGCCAAACTGATAGGTTGAGAAAGCCGAAGACTTTCTTAACCGGGGCCGAAGACTAACGCCCCTTCACGCCCTTATTGAGCAGGTCATCCACCCACTCCAGGCCCAGCTCCATGAGTTTACCCCGATGGGGTCTGCCCGTCTTCGGATCGCAGCCCATGATTTCATAGAGCAATTCTATCGCCTTTTCGAAATCTCCCTGCTCGAAGATCTTCTTGCCGGACTCGGGTCCATCTGGTTTCGGATCGAAGAGCCGCCGTGGCAATGTATCGTCCTTGATGCTAAACCCCTCGCGGCTGTTGAAGGCCCTGGCCATCATGGTAGCGCGTTCAGCCGCCTTCATCAGTTCGAAGAGGCTTGAATTCCACCCCGTAATCGCGTTAAGGCACCGGACCATCAAATCCAGGGTCATCGCTCCGCGCGGCGCATACCCGAATACGCACAACCCCAGGGCATCCTGCATCTTCCACAGGGTATCCACCAACGCGTAGGTTCTCACCTTCTCCACCGTAATCTCCGTGGGGTGCATGGGCTTGTAGATTCCCAATGGCTTGACGGATTGGAACATAAAAGAATTCTCGTCGACGAAGAAGGGATCGTGAGGTGCGTTCATGTGATCAGCCCCGTAAGTGCTGATGGCATACCCCATACCAACCCCTACCTTTACCCGGGGGTCGTGCATGGGGAGTTCCTGGCCCTTGACGGACAGGTGATATGGCTGGTCCGCAACACCCCACTTTTGGGCCAACCGGGCCATTCCTTCGGCCAGGAGATCACCAAAGCCCTCCCGTCGAGCAGTCATCTCCAGCAGTTGGATCATCAAGTCCGCATCCCCGAAGCGAAGCTCCAGCCCATCGGTATCCGCCTTGGTGATGACTCCCTTCTCGAAGCACTCGCACGCAAAGGCGATAGTCATCCCCGCCGAGATGGTATCTATGCAGTATCGATTGCAGATCTCGTTGCCCTTGGCGATGGCCTTCAGATCCAGGATATTGAGATTGGTCCCCAGGGCCGCCATGGTCTCGTATTCCGGCCCGCCGTAGCGCGAGTCAACACCGTACTTTGGATCATCCACCTCAATGCCCCGCTTGCAGCGGATGGGACAGGCGTAGCATCCCTTTCTCTTCTTCAGGAGCACCTCGTTGTAGGTATCCCCGGTGACGGGAGTAGGATCGTCCAAGGCACTCCGTCGGAAATTGTCAACGGGCAAGGCCCCCCCTGCGGAGAGGATGCCGCAAAAGGCGGTGGTCCCGTACGTGAACAGGGTGCCGCCCAGGGGGTTGTCCTTAAAGGTTTTGGCGTAGTTCGTCGCGGTCTGGCGAAGGAATTCGGGGTTGGAAAAAGGGATCTTCTCCGTTCCCAAGGCCGCGACGGCCCGAACGTTTTTGGAACCCATCAGGGCCCCGAATCCGTTTCTGCCATTGAAATGCCCCAGGTTATTGGTAATATTGGCAAACCGAACCCGATTCATCCCGCCAAGACCCGTCTGGGCAACGCGGATCTTACTGTTTCCCATTCCGCTTCGGATGGCGTCCTCAACCTCCCGGGCTCCCTGGTCAGCCAGGGAAGAGGCATCCTTGATCTCGGCCTTTCCGCCCGTCACCCAGAGGTAGACGGGCTTGTCCGCCCTCCCCCGGAAGACGATGGCGTCAAACCCAGCCATTTTGAGCTCCGGCCCGAAGAAACCCGCCGCCTCGGACTCCCCGGCCGCTCCCGTCAATGGCGATTTCCCCACCGCGGCAAATCGGCAGGATGCCGCCAAAGGAGAGCCTGTCATCACCCCCGTGGCCAGAATCAAAATATTTTCCGGTGAGAAGGGATCAATTCCAGGTGGGACCTCTTTGAGCAGGTAATGATAACCGATCCCCCTCCCTCCCAAGTAGGTGCGGTAGAAAGTATCGTCCTTCTCCTCGACCTCGATCTTACGATTGTTCAGATCCACGTGCAGGATCTTGCCTCGATATCCGTACGCCATAGCGAGCTCCCCCTCATGAAATAAGGCCCATTCTACCTATTTCTTGGGGTAAACGCAATAACCAGTTTCCTCAGTTTTTGGGGGGACTCCGTTGTTCCTGACCGTAATACTATCCTTCAAACTGCAGCACAGAATTTTAGCGAACCATTCTCGGTGAAGCCAACGGTAAAGCGGTCAAAGATCACCATGGACTCGGAGCATCGCAAAGTCATAGTTATCCAACCATGTCATCCCCAGGAGATGGTCTAAGCCTACCTCTTGGCCATCCACGGTAGCCGCCTTGCATCCTCCCCAGAATTCCCCGGGGAGGCTCATCAAGAGACCCTCAAGATCCTCTCGCCTGACAAAAATGCCTCTCTTCAGAAATGTCGGTCCCAGCTCGTTGCCGACCAGATTGAAAAGCTTCAAGACAACCATACCCTCCCGCCGTGAGACGGACTTTCTTCCTCCCCGGTGGGTAATCCCACTTCGTAACAAAGCCAGGTGTCCTCCCCTTCGCAAAGTCGCACCTACCAATCCGGGCATGGCAGCGGAGAGCGCCAGGGTTGATCCGTCTTTGATGATGGCTGAATCAATATCATCTACCGTTTTTCCGTCCAGAAAAATGGTTTGAATCCGGTCTTCCACGTATTCGGGATTCAACCCAAACTGCTCGCAGAGCATCGTCTTGATGCTGCAGCCGATCCGGACTTTGACCATAAACCCACACTGCAGGAGTGGGAAAAAGCCCTGAATCTTGTCAGGGTCCAGGGTCAAAGAGAGGCTCACTGTGGGGTATTTCTTCAAAATATCGTATATTCCTCGCGAAAGGGAAATGAAGGGAGAGGCTCAAATGGGGCCCCTCCCTTCAATACAAATCGCCGTGTGTTCCTCTCATCCGCTCCGTCTATGACCTACCAGTTGAAGAGGGTATCCAGATCTTCATCCTTCACGAGGAAGGTGAGGTTGTGCTCCGGCAGCGTCTCTTTCTTGAAGAAATCGGGCAGTCGGTCGTCCTGGGCCGTAAAACCTGCCCTCGTGTTGAATTCTCTTTCGTTCTTGAGAATCGACTTGCCAAGTTCAGTCACGTCGTCGCCAGTCAAGCTCGACCCGAAAAAGGCGTTGATCATGTCGATCAGGGCCTGAAACGTATCAGGCTGATCCAAGACGGCAAAGGCAATAAAGAGACACATGCCCGTTGCGTCAACGGCCGCGGTGGCAATCTGGAGATTTCTGGAAAGCTCCACCTGGCCTTCCGGCTTCAGGGCATCCACGTGGCCTCCGACCTTGAGAACGTTGGTAGCGACGGCATAGCCTGAAGTATGATCGGCCCCCATGGTGCTCGTGGCATAGGTCACCCCGATGCCCTGGATCCCCCGAGGATCATAGGCCGGAAGGGCCTGACCCTTGACCACCGGAACCCGCTCCAGACCAAAGACCTTGCCGGTCACAGCAGCCCCATTCCCCAGGATTCGTCCGAGGGGAGTTCCCTCGCCCACTTCCTTCAACAGCTTGATTGCCGCCTCACCATCTCCAAAGTCGGCCACGCCCGCTTCCATGGCCACCGCTATGGTTGCTCCCATTTCAATGGTATCGAGGCCATACTCATCGTCGAGGCGGTCCAGCATAGCAATGGTGTCCAGGTCATCTATTCCGCAGTTTGGCCCGTGCGCCCAGACCGTCTCATATTCCACCTGCTTGGTCAGATAATGACCATCCTTGTCCATGAAAATACCCGAGCACTGAATGGTGCAGCCACGGTGGCAGCCGTGGGTGGCGGATCCACCGCGGTCCGTCTCCGTTTTTGCCTGGGTTTCCCCACTGACCTTTTGGGTCCCTTCAAAGGTGCCCCACATGAAGTTCTTGGTCGGATATGCGCGAGCTTCGTTAATTATATTGGCCAATATATTCGTCCCGTAAGCGGGAAGCCCCTCGCCGGTGACCGGATGTTTCTTGAGGCCTTCAACCCATCTCTTATTGGCTTCCCTGAATTTCTCGGGGTCCTTCGGATCTCGCATCTTCATCCCGGCGTCGTCGAGTACGATGACCTTTACCCCCTTGGCACCCATGACTGCACCAGGGCCACCCCGCGCCGCGTGTCGGGTGGGTCTCAGCTCCATGTCCGTGCAGGCTACCGAAGCGGCGGCCATCTTCATCTCGCCCGCCGGTCCGATGGAGATGCAGGCGATTTTCTCGCCATGTTCCCCCTTCATCCTCTCGATGAGGTCGTAGTTCTTCAGCATCTTGAGGCTCTTATCGGGACCTACCTTTACCCCGTCCTTGTTGATGAATATCTTGTAGAGGGTATCGTCTTTCGGCTTCCCCTCCAGCACGATGGCCGCATACCCGAGCCTGGCCATCACCTGAGAGGGTTGCCCTCCTGCGTTGGCCTCCTTGATGCCGCCGGTTAGTGGGCTCTTGCAGCCTACCGAGATTCGCCCCGACATAGCGGCAATCGTTCCGCTCAGCATGCCCGGAGCGATGACGAGTTTATTGTCCGCTCCCAATGGATGGCAGAGCGGAGGTACTTCTTTGGAGACAATGGCTGATGTCAGTGCCCTGCCTCCCAGGCCTTCATACTCCCCCATCGGTTCTTCACTCATCTTTGGGCCACCTTCGGCTCCCATGTTTATTCTGAGAATTTTCATGAAAGTCCCCCCCTTTCTTCCATTAGATATGGTTTCTTATGTTTTTCAGCCCATTAAAGCAAATCCACAGGGGAAGTCAAGGGAATTATGTATCTGTCGGATCTCGTTGTTTTATTGCGAGATTCATGGGGGTCACGAGGGTAGAGAAATCGAGCCTCTGACCAAACTTGGGTCTGGGCAAGGGGTTGTCAATATCTGAGAAGACTGAGTTGGGTAGTAATTTCTGCGAACAATTTTCCCAGCTCCCATCCTCGAAAATCCTCTGAATCGTAGGCAGGGCTACGGGCACCGTAAGCGCCTGATCTTCATTGGATATTAAGAAGATACGCCGGGTTATCCTGAACCATCCTCTTAAGATGCTCTTGGGGAATTCCCTTTTCCAGGAGGACTTCCAGAAACATCCTTAATCCCTCCCAGGGGGGTGGGTTATGGACCTGCCCCAGATCGGTAGCCAGGACGGTTCGCTCCGGGCCCACTGCCTTGATCATTTCAACGATGCCATCGATACCAGCTTTCGTTGGCCACATGGGATACATAAAAATGGCCAAGTGCTCCATAAAAGCTCCCATACCCGCTAATTCTTTCTGTTCCTCAATAGTTCCATTGATGATATATTCCGGATGGTTCACATAGAGGCGCTTAACTTTCCTTTTTTTCGCGGCCTTTATGACCTGTCTGGCCTCGGGTATGGAGAGGTGTCCTGTTGCCAGCATGATATCATGCTCGGCTACCAGGTCGATGATGTCATGGGCTTCCGGGATGAGATTCCCTTTTTTATCCAAAACGGTTATGGGTTTTTCGGTCATTTTCCGTTTGGTTTTCTGCTTCATGGATGAGCCGAATTCAGGTGCGCCCATCTGATCTAGGTGGTTCTTGGCCGATAGGGTTGGAAACCAAACGATTTTAGCCCCGTAGTTAAGAGCAGCCTCCACGGCAAATGGATTAATTCCCCCTACTGCGTTGTTCAGAACGACCCCTCCATAAACGTCAATTCCATGTACGAGCTTTCTTACAAAATACATGCGGTCAGATGTATAACCATGGTGACATTTTAAAACCACGGCCTTCATGCCCATTTTTCTCGCTCCTTCAGCTGCTTCCACATGATCAACTAAGCGAGGAAAATGGCTTGGCGCCGAATGAATATGGATATCAATGGCCCCTTGCATCAATTCCAAATCTTCTCTGTCCTCTTTCACTTTTTTCCTCCTCCGATTCAATTAAGCTGCTGTGGTTTAACTCCCTCCAGAAAATCGTGGCTGAGCTCACTCTGGAAGAGGGAGCTATGAATTTCTTGAGATCGTAATGGGGATCATCGAAATCTTCGTGTTTTTTACCACAATGGCAATCAAAGTCAAACCCTTTCTTCATTGGAGATCAACTACCGCTTCGTCCCTTGACACTCAGGCTTTCTTCTCACTATAATTCGCCTAACGCAAAGCGAATTCTTTTTACCCAATACAAGGAAAAACCCCATTTCTGCTTCTCAATAAATCACGAAGGAGGAAAAGAGATGAAATTCAAGCCTGGAGAGGTCAACTTTCACCGGGAGGAATATATGGCCCTCCTGGCGGAGATGCGCCCCAAGGATTACCCGCCTATGGTGAAGAAAGAGGTTCTAGGGAGGGTGGACCTCCGCCATCGTCGGCCCAACCCTTACATGAGAGACGGAAAGGCCCTGGTTTCTTTCGTCGTCAGCGGCGATGATGTCAAAGGAGACATCCAAAGGGGTGTGGATCTGCTCGGCGGGTTTGACAAGTCATTGAAACCCCAGGATCACATCTTCCTGAAGCCCAATTTCAACAGCGATGACCCGCCCCCGGGCTCAACGGCCCTGGATTTCCTGGCTGCGGTCATCGACCTTCTGCGGGAGCATGGCTACACCCGTATCTCCGTGGGCGACAGTTCAGGGCGCCCCTGGGTGCCGACGGAGAAGACCTTTCAGAAAACGGGCCTCTCCCTCAAGATGGCGGAAATGAACATTCCCCTTTTGGATTTTGACCGATCTCAGTACCTGGATGTGCCCATTGGTGGAGAATACCTTGACCTCATCGCGTACCCCAAGGACCTGGAGGGCTTCGATAAGATCATCTATGTGCCCGTGATGAAAACCCATTTCCTGGCGGGTTGTTCCATGAGCCTGAAGCTCACGGTGGGGTTTGTCCACCTTGCGGATCGAACCATCCTCCATGGAGACAATAATATGTTCGTTTCTCAGCGCGCGGCAGAGATGAATATTCCCATCAAGCCCGACCTGATTATTATGGACGGACGGATCTCCTTCGTAAGCGGTGGGCCAGCCATCGGATTGGCCGTTCATCCTGGAGTTATCCTGGCCTCCGGCGATCAAGTCGCCTTGGACGTGCAGGGGGTTCGTCTTCTCCAGAATTACGCCGCGGTCAACCATCTGGTCGGTGACGCCTGGGACTTGCCCCTGATTAAAACCGCGGTGAAACACGAGTTGGGGATCCAAAGCGACGGCGAGCTGCTCTTGATTCGATGAGAAGAATGGAAAGGCCGAGGCGGCAAGCGTCATACGAACCCTCTCCAGCCTAATGGCATTATTGCTAAACCTCACAGGTACGTGTAATTTTTCTCCAGCGATCTTGGATGAATCTGCTAAATTCCGGAAGCTGGGATTGTTGACCTAAATCAAGGACCCTCTCAAAAGGAAAGACTAAAATTTATATGGCATTGTCATATGCTATCTTATCCACGTGATTCTTGAAAAGGAGACATGCCATGCCCGATGAAAGTCCCAAAACTCATGTCTACCTATTCGGGTCTTTGCTGAATGGCTTGTCGGATCATTGCGACCACCCGATTCAAGCGGACCTAGAAGCCCCATCCCCCTTATCCGAAGTTTTGAATCTCCTTCCAATGCAATCTGACAGGGTTCAGTTGGCCATGGTCAACCACAGGGCCGTATCCCGCGATCACGTGGTCCATCCGGGGGATCGAATATCTCTTTTTCCTAAAGAATATCCTTTTTTTGCTGATTGGAAGGACTTCCGATTCTGATGTCTTAACGATATTCAGGGGCACCTTATCGGATCATTGATCTGCCCATTCTGAATTCATGCGCTAACACGGAGCATTCAGCAGTTCCTGGGAACTGACGAGCTGAAGGGACAATCTTCGAATGATGGGAAGGATATAAAAGAGAACGACTCTCCGAGGGAGGTCATGATGGAACGAGAGCGAAGGGCAAAACATTACCTCATGGATATGGATGGAGTGATATATCGCGGCAGCAAAATGATTCCCGGCGCCGACCGTTTTGTAAAACGCCTTAAAAAGCTGGGCCGTAAGTTCCTCTTCTTAACCAACAGTTCCGAAAGCACACCTGTTGAGCTCCAAAGGAAGCTGTCCGCAATGGGTATCGAGGTAGAAGCGGAGGCTTTTTATACATCGGCGTTGGCAACAGCAGCATTTCTTCACGCACAAAAACCGCAGGGAAAAGCCTTTATCATAGGAGAACGAGGATTGGAAGATGCCCTCTCTGAAGTTGGGTATACCATCACCGAAAAGGACCCGGACTATGTCATTCTCGGACAGAAAAGAAATTACGATTCTTACCAGTTTGCAACGGCAATTCGTTTGATCAACAAAGGGGTACTATTCATTGCAACCAATCCGGACGTTACGGGGCCCTTTGATGAAGGAATTATGCCGGCCTGCGGCTCTGTTGCCGCTTTGTTAGAAAAGGCAACTGGGAGGACCCCTTACTTCATCGGAAAACCAAACCCCTTAATCATGCGCAAGGCGCTGAGAACCTTGGATGTCCACTCAACGGAGACAGCCATTATTGGAGACCGGATGGATACCGATATCGTGGCCGGTATGGAAAGTGGAATGGAGACCATTCTGGTACTCACCGGGGTTACTAATCGAGAGAACCTCATCAACTATCCCTACAGACCCGATTTCATATTCAATTCCATCGCTGACATTGACCCCTGATCCCTATCGCGACGTCTCTTTTAGCGCGGGAAACCAAATATTACTGGGGAGCTCCTTCAACAATATTGTAGGCTTGGCCCCATCCCCTTTCCTCATAGCCCAATTTTCTTAACATGCAAATAAAATAGAATAACCGTCCTGTTTTACGCGGGGTCTGAGCTGTGGGTTTGTTTCGGTTGGAATGTGGACCTAAGGGTGCGCCTCAGGGCAGATTTTCCTGATGAGGTGCCCCGGATGGATATTCTGCACGTTTCCCTTGCGAAGTACCGGTTTTCCATTGACGAATACCCAGTCCAACCCTGATGCGAATTGTTTCGCGTTTTCATATGAGGCGTTATCCCGGAAATGCTCCGGGTCGAACAGGATTACATCCGCGTACACCCCCGATTCAATTCGCCCGCGGCCTTCCAGGTTCAATCGCTTTGCCGGCGCTGAGGTCATCTTCCGGATGGCTTCTTCCAGGGGAAAAAGCCCTTTCTTCCGACAGAAATGGCTGATTATTCGGGGGAAGGTCCCGTAGGTCCGGGGGTGGGGAAATTCCGCAAGAATACCATCGCTTCCCACCGTATGGAGGGAATGCCCCATGGCGTATTCAACGTCCCCATCCCACAGGGCATGATAGATTGCGACCAGCTGCATCTTTTCCTCGACGAGAAGTTGCAAGGTCGCCTCTTCAGGGGTCACTCCTCTCTTCTTGGATATGTCTTCAAGGTTCTTGCCGACCAATCCCTGGTTCTCTTCGCTCTGCACCGACGCAATCACGATCGAGGGCGCTCCTCCCCGGCCTTCAATGGACTGCGTCAGCGAGGGCAGAATGCTCTCCCGGGTTTGGGAATTATTCAGGCGATCTCGAAACCTCTCCCACCCCCCTTCCACCGCCCACCCAGGAAGGAGAATGGACAGGGATGTACACGAGGCTGTATAAGGGTACTGGTCAAACGAGATGTCAATACCCTCCTCAAGGGCCTGCTCAAGCCTCTCCAACACCCGTGGCATCTTGCCCCAATTCCTTCTCCCCGAGCATTTCAGGTGAGATATGTGGATTGGACAACCGGTCTCCCTGCCCACGGTTACCATTTCCTCGATCGCCTCAAATTGTCCCTCCTGCTCATTTCGGATGTGGACTACCACAATTCCGTTATACTTTTTTACCACCTCCGCCAGGGAAATTAATTCCCTTGTTTCCGAATAACTACTGGGAGGATAGATCAAACCCAGGGAGAGCCCCATGGCGCCGTGTTCCAGGCTCTCCGCCAACAGCTTCCCCATTCGATCCAGTTCGTCCGGTGACGGAGCATCCATTTTGTGCCCCATCACCGCCAGCCGCAGGTTGCAGTGGCCCACAAGGCTCATCACGTTCAACTGAGGCTCCTTTTCCACGACCTTCTGGAAGCTCTCTTCCACATCCCACGGTTTCCATGCATATTCAAGGGAGCCCGACAACGGCTCAATCAATACCTTCAAGTGCTTTTTTGACGCTTCCGTCACCGGTGAAATCGAAATCCCATCCTGCCCTATCAATTCCGTCGTGACACCCTGATGAATCTTGTGCAGTGGAGGAGATCCATTGAGATACAGGACATCCGAATGGCTATGCATGTCAATGAACCCGGGGGCGGCGATTTTACCCTTGGCCTCGATCACATTCTTAGCCCTCATATCCCCCAGGATCCCCACCTCGGAGATCAGATCTCCCCGGATCGCGATATCACCCTTGAAGGCAGGATTCCCCAGCCCGTCAATTATGAGCGCATTCCTGATAAGCCAATCGATCATAAGACATATCTTTTCAGCATCAACGTACGATTCAAATTAAATAGAGGTGCTCGAAAGAAGTCTTATCATACCCTCTTCTATGAGTCAAAGGGTCCTTTATGCGAAGTTTTTTCTTGACAAAATTTTCAATTTGAGATAATTTTCACCTCAGGGTGAAAGTATTTCCATATTGAAAAAAATGATTGTTGAGTTCAAAAATAAGGGAAAATATCTTATCGAGGATGCTGAAAAGTATCTTGCCCGTTTTTTTGCTGAAATACCCGATCTGCTGGTAAAAAGGGTCGAGCCTTACCCTCGAGGCAAAATCCGGCCGGACATTGAATTGCGGCTTTCCCGGGGGGACCAAAAGGCAACGCTCCTCATAGAGGTCAAAGCTTCTGCAGAGCCGAGAATCATAGGGGACTGGCTCGACCGTTTGCCGGAGCTACGAGAATGGCCTGAAGGGCTTTACTTCATCCTGTGTGCGCCTTACGTTAGTCCCAAAGCGGCCGAGATGCTGAAATCCAGGCGAGTCGGTTACATTGATCTATCTGGAAACTGTTGGCTTCATATCGAATTTCTCTTTATCGAGCGTAGCGGGCAGCCCAATCGCTTCAAAGCACCAAAAGAACAGCAGGTTTTATTTGCGCCTCGCGCATCGAGGATCTTACGCACGCTACTTGAAAACCCCACCAAGGAGTGGACGCTTCAGGAACTTGCTCAAACGGCTGGGGTAAGCTTGGGGCTCGTCCATCGGATGAGCAAGGCGCTGGAGGAGCGTCTGTTCGCTGAGAAGCGAAGGGGGCAATTCACCCTCCAAGATCCTGGGGGCCTACTGGACGCCTGGCGTAATTTCTATATGGGACTACGCGTTCGCTGGCAGCGTTACTACTGGCCCATAGCTCAGGATATGCACACAGGTATGCATGAAATCGCGAAGGCTGCAAGGGAAGCTGATCTCCGCTACGCCTTTACCGGCCCTGCCGCCGCATCTCTACTCGTGCCTTACCTTATGGTTTCGGCGATACACTGTTACGTTGGCGCCCTTAAGCCCGATCTATTAGATGCGTTAAAGGCCAACCCCATTCCTTCAGGGGGAAATTTGTTTTTTAACGTGATTCAGCGGGAGGATACTTTCCTCGGGTCCTACCAGGTCGAAGACCTTTATTTAGTCAGTGACATCCAGTTGTACCTGGATCTTTGCTCACTTGGTGGCCGAGGTGAAGAGGCCGCCGAAGCACTGCGAGAAAGGAAACTCGGTTTCTAGGAGAAACCCTATGTTCGATACCGAAGCCATCAATCGCTGCCACCAAGTGCTCTGTGAAGTCCTGGCGACACTCGAAGAGGCCCGCACAGAGGCTTACCTGATCGGCGGCTGGGTCTGTGCAGTCTGAAACGGCAGATCAGCGAGGGCAGACGTTTTTGCCTTCGTGCTGCAACTCACTGAGAAGGGCGTGGAGGTATCTCCTCAGGACACCCTTCCGTGGCGGACCAAACCTCCGATAGCTTAGGTTGCGGCTGAGAAAATGTACGGGGTGAAGGCCCAAAAAAGAAAAACTTGGCGTCGCAGATAGACCATCGTTTCGATTCATTTGCCGCACACCGGAACCCGGTGCGATCACTCACGCTGGTCGGTCAGCCATAGTCTCTTTTGGTGACCCGCACCCGGTAGGGATCAATCGACAGCTCCAAATCGATTTCATCCTCGTAAGGATAAGTGTTTTCTCGCCAACTTCCTCCTCTCATGACCTTGCCAAGGAATTGGCCTGGATACTCCGGCTCTGCCGGCCCCTGCGGATTCTCATAAGGACTCACCCCGTAGTACTCCGTGTCGTACCAATCGCTGCACCACTCCCTCATGTTGCCGCTCATATCATAGGTGTCTATTTCGTTTGGGCCCAGCTGACCGACTTGATGAGCGGACCCACCCGCGTTGTTTTTATGCCACGCTACTGAATCCGCATCAGCGCTTCCGCTATACAGGAAGTAATCCGTCGCGCCAGAAGCAACCCTGTTCAGGTGACCACCCTTCGCTGCGTACTCCCATTCCGCTTCGGTTGGAAGTCTCTTCCCAATCGACTCGCAAAAAGCCTGCGCCCCATACCAACTGACAGCCACGGGATGTTGACCTTTGCCCTCTATAGCGGAAAACACATCATCGACGAAGTCGATCTGCGCTTGATAGGTCGGGTGACTGTAGGGCGCGAGATATAGTGCACGCTTCTCTTGAACCTGAACCTCCCGTTTGATCGAGCCCGAAGGCGTTTCGACATCAACGATTTCAACCCAACCAGCCTGAAACCCGGCGTTGAGGAAATCGGCATATTCGGCATTCGTAACCTCGCGTTGGTCAATCCAGAAGCCACTCAGATAGACCGTATGGCGGGGTTTTTCGTTTGATAAGCAATCATCGCGCCCCATTTCGAACTGACCCTCTCCAACGTGAACCATGCCGGAGTAATCGATTCTTGGGCATGCCTGGCAGAGAGCGAGTAAGGCCAGAATCAAGCCCGCTGGAGGAAGAAACCATTTCCAATTCATCGACGCCTCCATCTCTCGCGAGTTTCCAGCTCAACCCAACGAAAGTGATAAGAACTCGCTTTCTAAAAACCCCACCTCTTTCTGAGAAATGAGGTCTTGATTTTCAGGACGTGGAAACCTCCATAGGATTATCCGTTGTCTTTCACAGTTACCGAGCACTTCAACCGGGATCCTGTAATTATAAATCAGGGCATAACGAAGGTAAAGCAAAAAAACTTATGCCAGATGGGGCTGTTCAGCAGATGATAACCACATTAGAAGAGGTTCCCACTCGCAACAGGAAAAAGAGAATACTTATTTAGTTATGCCTAACCCATTTTTTTATATGGCTTGAGTCTATCGGGTAGGGGCGATAAATCAAAGTGTTGACCCCACCGGATCGGAGTCTCGAAATCATTGAATTCTGAACCGAATGACATAATAGTCTTTTACATTTTTGACCAAAGGGAACAAACTACCTACAGGGATGTTTTCAACCGAAGATAAGGTCATAGGCTCAGATCTGCATTCCAAAATAGTAAATGGATTATCCATGTTGAAGATCCTGGGATGAAGATCATGTATTTGCGAATCGTCTACATAGAGAATCCCTGCAAAAAAATCCATAATCGGTTGAACAAATCTGTCTACGTCCGGAAGCCCTTCTTCTTGGGTTGTGAAAACATCAATATATAGAATTGTTGGGACAGGTAATGGTTTCTTAACTATTGTGGTAATTCTCGGTAATAAATTCTCATAGATACTTTTTTGTTTCACAAGGCTTCTCTGACTTCTTTCGGAATAAGGTCTTCCTTCCATAATGATGCCAATATCCTTAGGGGTGACTCTGACAATAGGAAAGGATAAAGGGATTTCTTCAAGACTCATAAGCCAAGATTTTATTTCTTTCTGTGACACTGATCCAATGACATCGAGCCCATCATATCTATCAATACTGATTATGTTTTCCCATGGACAAATCTCTATGATATCCCGGTCTTGCCAATCATCCAATCCGAGATCCACAGTACCTCTGTTAGTTTGGCAGAGAAAAAGCATCTCTTTAGTAAACCTGATGCCCGGCTGATAATACATCATGTGATTCTGTGTATAGTCTGCAAAGACAATTTCGTCGAGTGAAGAAAGACCTAAGTCCTTCGTCATATTGCTTCCTGTGAAGAAAAACGACTCAGTCATTTTTTCCAAGATCGTCGCCTAACGCCGGAATTAAGCCCCCGGGGGGAACGAAACTAAACCGCGGCCTGCTCGAATAAGTTGGTAAGCTAATAATTCATTTTGTCCTATGTCAAGGGACCCCTTTCCTTCCCTTTCCTTAGGGATGAGAAAGCTATTTAACCGTTACGCAGGTGCAGTCAGCCAGATGGCAGACCTTATGGGAGATGCTTCCGAGCATGAACATTTCTACCTTCAGACTCAATGGCCTTTCTCGCATGATCCGAGCCATCTGTCGGAACAAGGATCTTATAAAGTCCAACCAGTCCAGCGGCGGCAAGGACAAATCCTCATCTTCCGCACAACACCCCTTCTCATTCATTATTCAACAGGATCAAAAAGCTTAACCCAGAATACTCCTAAGCCTTTCAACCCTCCTTTATCGAAGGGAGGGGGCGGCGGTTCTTGTTTGACCCCTCGGGTGAGAGCCAGAGGGAAGACAACTTTATTACTGGTGTTTCCCCGCTTATCCCGGATGTATAAGGTCAGCGTAAGCTCCGTCCATTCGGCCACCGCGGTAGCTGGGGAGCTGAAGGAACAATTGAGATATCCTAACAGCCCTGCCCGGTTGCTCTTCTTGATGACGAAAGAGCTGAAGCCATACCCAGCCCCCCCCCTTGCTGATGCTGTATACTATCCTCCGCATATCTCCATCCGGGTCGTTCGCTTCCAAGTAGACCTTCCAAATGTCGCCGTGGGATAATTTTTCGGCGGCAAAGGAGTGCGTGATGACAGGGGGGCTCCCTGCTGGCTCAGTCTGCCTTTCCGCCAAACTCGTGCAACCGACCATCACGAAGAGAAGGGCCATGAGACTGAGGATAAGAGCAATTTTTACAATGGCTTTCATCGTATCCTCCTTTTCTATGCAAATGATCCTCTTATTAAATTATATATCAAAATCATGAGGGATTGCTTCCCTGATCCACCATCAAGGCATCATCTGCCGTTCGACAGGCCGTTCGACAAGCTCACGGTCCTGAGCAAGGTCGAAGGACTCACGGCCCTGAGCAATGCCGAAGGGCTCACGGCCTTGAGCAAAGCCGAAGGGCGGCGTTGCCTTCGATCGCTCCTCTCGTTCGACCTTGAGGCTCTCGACAGGCTTGCGGCGTATTGCTCCATACGCCTCAGTCGTCGCTCCTCGACGCCTTGCATCTAATACCTTGCTGGTGATCAGGAATACTCCATAACCTGCTGATTTCAGTTTTAATACCTAAATTAGACGGTGGATTTTGG
>JAQYWG010000189.1 GCA_030145085.1 Thermodesulfobacteriota bacterium | reverse complement strand
GATGAAGCGGAACGCAGCAGATGGACTTTTTACGAAGCCGTCAATATTGTCTCCATAACAATTGCCCAATAATTCCCTTTTTATTAATAACCAAAGGGCAATGTTCATTGGGGAGAATGGATTCACGTCGAAAGAGAATGGGTAATGGAAGAAGAAAGAAGGAGTTCTGGTAGGATCAAGGTTCAAATGACAGTTACATTTGGGATCAGTAAGAACACCTTTTTCGGAACAACGACCAACCTCGGCGATGATGGTATGATGATCGAGACATCCCTGGCACGTAAAAATTTCCTCAGGATTTTCAAGCCTATCCTTAAAACTCATGAATGCCCAGTAGAGGTGACTTACTCCATCGCGGGCAAATTATTTTCGAGACGTGTGAAAATAAAACGTTACCATGTGGATTTTTCAGGAGGCCAGTCAGCTTACCGCCTTTCCTCTGGGGGATGGATTCCAAAATTGCAAATAAGAGATAAGAGGGAGTTTTGAGCGAGGCTGAACCCCTTGGTCATCATACTATCTTACAAAATTTCCTGTTTTGGATTGTCCAAAAAACCGCAAGTGCTGGGTATAAGACGAAACGACGTAACGTTGGTAATCCATGAGGATACTACTCTTATCCCCCTAATCGTTTGAAATCGAAGTCCTCCTCCAGAATCTCTCTCTTCAAATGGGCCACATCCTTCTTCCCCTCGATGGCATCCAAAATCTCCTTGTTACCGCTCACATCTCCCAAGAGGATACAGCCGATGATCAGGCCACCTTTGAAGATTAGTTTCCGATAAATGTATTTCTCTTCATCCTTCCTCACGAGGGATGCAAACTGGCCCTCCACATCGATCTCCCCCGAGGAGACCAGATCAATCCCAACCACTTTCAGCCGGTTAGACATCACCGTACCCTCATACAGCTCCTCTCCCCCGGCCATATTAATGCCGGCGACTTCACCCTGTCTTTCCGCGGCCGGCCAAATCCCATAGAAATGGACACGGTGCTGCACCAAGTCCCCAGCAGCATAGATAGCGGCACTATTCGTCTCCGTTCGGTCATTGACGATCACCCCTTTGTCGATTTCCAAACCCAGTCCCTGCGCCAGCTCCAAGTTGGGCCGCACACCCGCCGAGATGAGGATCATGTCGCAAGGGATGTAGGTACCATCATCCAAAGCCAGACCCTCAACCTTTGCGCCCCCTATTATTTCCTTCGATTTTGCCCCCAGGTAAAAGGTGAATCCCATCCCCTCCATCTGCCGTTTCAACAATTCTGCCCCTGGCACATCCATCTGCCGGGGGAGCAATCTGGGAAAAAATTCCACGACCGTCACCCTCAGTCCGGACCTCCTCAGCCCATTTCCGGCCTCCAGACCCAAGAGTCCCCCACCGATGATAAGCACCTCGGCAACTTTGCTCGCATACTCCCTTATCCTCCGGGCATCCCCGATAGACCGGAGGGCGAAAACCCCCTTCTTCTCTATCCCTTGAATGGGAGGGATAAAGGAGTGCCCCCCTGTGGCTAAGAGGAGTCGATCATAACCATATCGCTTACCCCTGGCACTTCGAACCTTCCGCTTGCCGGGGTCGATCTTCTCGATGGCCTCCTCAAGATGGAGCTCTATCCCCCTCTCATCATACCAGGATTCTTTGCGAAGAATGAGGTCCTTCTCCCCAGCAGCTCCTGCAAGGAAATCTGGAAGCCTGATTCGGGTGTAGTAAGGATCTGGCTCATCCGTAAAGATAGCGATCTTCCCGTCTCCATCGTTTTCCCGAATCTTATCGGCTGCAGTGGTCCCTGCAACCCCATTACCTATAATGATATAGCGTTTCATCATAAAACCTCTCTGGATTCATCTTTGTATTGCCGAGTCGAGGACTCAACCGAGAACCTTTTCTATAATGTAATCCCTAAAGAAACCCATATTCAAGGAAATATTTTCCTTTCTTATTTCCCTCATGGTCCTATGGATGGAAAAGGTGCTGAAAAGGGATTGAATGGGCTGTACATCTTGACAGAACTGTAATAAGGAAATATCTTCAATCATGGGTCGTTGAATTCGGTTGAGTCGACAGGAGGAAGCAATGGGAGAAGAGTTGAAAACAGATGCGAAAAGGAGTTTTGTAAACTACACCATTGAGGAGAAAATGGCATGGGTTACCATCGACAATCCCCCCCTTAACGCCCTCAATCACACCCTTATGGATGAACTGGGCGCCGTCTTTAAGGAACTGGAGGAAAACGAAGATGTCCTCATTGTTATTTTGCGAGGCGGAGGGGAAAGGGCTTTCGTTGCGGGGGCCGATATCAAACAGTTTCCCCCCATGGATCAAGCTCTGGCTGAAAAATTCTCCTTCGAGGGACAGGGGGTATTCAATCAGATTGAGGACTTTAAGGGTCCTGTTATCGCCGTCATCCAAGGATTCGCCCTCGGAGGAGGATGTGAGTTGGCCATGGCTTGTGATATCCGAGTTGCCTCGGAGGATGCCAAGTTCGGGCAGCCCGAAGTCGGTCTGGCAATCATCCCGGGTTACGGGGGAACCCAGAGGATGCCGAGGTTAATCCCAACCGGAAAGGCGAAGGAACTCATATACACAGGTGAGGTGATCGATACAACGGAGGCATCGAAAATAGGGCTGGTCGACAGGGTCGTCAAAAAAGAGGATTTGTTGGATGAGGCAAAAAAACTGGCAACAAAGATCCTCACGAAAGGACCTTTGGCTATCAAAGCCGCGAAAAAAGCCATCAACGAGGGATTGGCTCTACCACTGCGAGAGGGGTTGAAATTAGAAACCCAGTATTTCGGCGCCCTCTTCACCACGGAAGATAAAAATGAAGGGGCCCTGGCCTTTTTGGAGAAGAGAAAACCCATCTTTAAGGGAAAATAACCCCTTGCACAATAATTCCCCTTTGGAGCGTGAGTATGGAAAACGAGCTTATCATCCATGAAACACCTCACCTTTCTCGTCCTTGGTTGATCGGGGGCTATGAGGGGTGGATCGACGCGGGAAAGGTCTCGAGTGGATCCCTAACCTACCTCCGGGAAAGTCTCAAGGCACAAAAATTCGCGGAGATCCTCTCGGATGGATTTCACCATTTCAGGGAGTTCAGGCCTCAGGTAGTGGTTGAGGATGGGTTGATTCGCCAGCTTGAATATCCTAAGAACGAATTCTTTTACTGGAAGAATAGAGGGTCACTGCCTGATTTAATCCTTTTTCTCGGAAACGAACCCCATGTTCGGTGGAAAGCCTTTGCCGATCTCTTCCTCAAGTTGGCCTCTCAGTTTGGTGTTGAACGACTGGTAACTATTGGCGGGCTCTATGACCAGGTGGTCCATACCATTCCTCGAAAGATATCCGTTGTAGCCAACAATCCCGATCTCTTGAAGGACCTTCTGGTGCATGATGTCCAAATGATTGACTATACAGGCCCTGGAAGCTACGTCTCCCTTCTCCAAGAGCGTGCCAACACCGATGGGATCGGCTCATTTATGCTTTGGGGGCGCGTTCCTCCTTATATAATAATGAAATCTTCCTGGGATTGTGTTCAGATTCTCGAGTTACTCGCGAAGCTTGTTCCCTTTGAGGTCGATCTGAACGGATTGCGGGAAGAGGCCAAGCTCATCGATAAACAGCTCCAAAAGGCCGTAGAGGAGAAGCCGGATTTGAGGAC
Organism: Thermodesulfobacteriota bacterium; assembly: GCA_030145085.1. Classification (GTDB taxonomy): domain Bacteria; phylum Desulfobacterota; class BSN033; order WVXP01. Next base: position 1,733 of record JAQYWG010000189.1, on the reverse strand, counting down.
ATATGTGAAACAGTTGGAATCCATCCACCGATCCAGAAAGCCGAAAAAATCGAAGTCCGGTGAGAACGTCATCACCATAGAGGCTTTCTTAAAGCATGTCGATAAAGGGGATAAAGAGAAGGACTAAATTTCACGAAAATTTCTCCCAACCTTCCTTCGGTAAATAAGATATCATTCACAACGATTTTTTGAGCACACCAGATTGCTATTCCTTGATTTAATAGCGCCTTATTTGAAAAGGGCCACCGCGGCCTCTTTCCAGCATAAGTGAAATAAGGATTGTAGAAATGTAACTTGGGCTTCCGGCGACCGAATTTCCAAGGCCTTTTATCCCCAAAATTGCGGCAAGGCGAATTGAAGATTCAGGAGGAACCCATGGATTTCGAATTGACCGATGAACAGAAGGATATCATCAGGGCGGCCCGGGCATTTGCGGAAGGCGAATTTCCCGAAATCGCCCGCGAGTGCGACCAGAAGGAAGAATTCCCCAGGCATCTTTGGAAAAAGGCATGCCAGCTGGGATTCGTCGGGGTCTTCATCAAGGAAGACTAAGGCGGACCGGGATTGGGGTTTTTTGAACACTGTCTCATCAATGAGGAATTTTGGAGGGTGGATCCAGGGATAGGCTTGTCCATTTTGGCCGCAACCTTCGGGTCCGAAATGATTCAACTCTTCGGAACGGAAGAACAGAAGAAGGCCTTACTTCCGCCTTTGGTGAAGGGTGAAGCCATTACAGGAGCGGCAATCACGGAACCCGATGCCGGCAGCGATGTCACCTCCGTCATTACCCGAGCTATCCCCGTGGGAGGGGAATACATCATCAATGGTACTAAAACCTTCACCACCAATGGCACCACAGCGCACTTTATCCAGGTCCTCTGTCTGACGAATCCAGAGGCCGAATCCCGGCACCAACGCCACAGCGTCATCATCATGGAAACGGATCGCGAAGGTTTTGAAGCAACTCCCCTCAAAAACAAGCTGGGAATCAGGGCGTCCGAAACGGCGGAGTTGATTTTCAGTGATGTCCGCGTTCCCAGGGAAAATTTGGTGGGCAAAGAGGGAAATGGGTTTCATCAGTTCATGGTCTTTTTCGACCATACGAGGCCACATATCTGTGCCCAGGCCGTAGGGCTTGCTCAAGGAGCCATGGAAAAGGCCGTTAAACATGTCATGGAAAGGCGTCAATTTGGAAAGCCTTTGGCTTCTTTCCAAGCCACCCGATTCAAAATAGCCGAGATGGCTACCCGAATCGAGGCGGCAAGAAATCTCTACCATAAGGCAGCGTGGCTGCTGGATCAGGGAAAAACGGACTCCAAACTCACCTCCATGGCGAAATGGTATTCAGGTGAAATAGCGGTGAGGGTTGCTGATGAAGTCCTTCAGCTCCATGGCGGGTATGGATATATGGGAGATTATGACGTAGAGCGGTTTTACCGGGATGCAAAGATCGTGGAAATCTATGAAGGGACCAAGGAGATCGAAAAGCTCATCATTGCCCGTTCCATCTTGGGGAGGGGTTCATCAGCGTCATGAAAATGCCTCTCCCTCCGAGGAGATCCCCTTCCGCAGGTATCATTTTGAATTCACCCCCCTCCCTCCGGGTTTTTCCATTGGGACATCGGGATGAAAATTCTATCCCTGAAACCATGTCTGAAAGCTGCCTACGGGGACCCCAAACCACGAAACCCGATCATGGAATTCCATGCCTAAGTCCTTCGATTCATCAGTTC
>JAQYWG010000188.1 GCA_030145085.1 Thermodesulfobacteriota bacterium | reverse complement strand
CATTCCTTGAGGTGGCATCAGGATTGATGCAACCCCCTGAAGTTTCTCTTTGGATGACTACCTTTTCCCAAAAAAACGACCCACTCTGTTTAAGCCTTCAGACCTCCATAGTATCTAACTGTATAGTTTTTGTATAGTAAACAACCAATAAGAACCAGTACTAACCAGAATTCCGAATGCCGCTCAACCTCTAAAATCCCAAACAATCATAGCCAGTTTGTACGAAAAGGGGGAAGGACTGGCTGTTTCGCTTTTGATTCGTTATCAGTGGGTTGTCGCTTCAAATCCGACCGTCGGCTCCAATGATTCCCTTCAGTTTCACTCATGGTATCAAGGGGGTTAGGGAAAAGAGCCCGGCCCCTTTTTTGTTGGCCATTAGATGGGATGAGGCAGACCTTGGAATCTCTGTGATGTCAACGGAAAACTCAAGGTCCCCGAGTTCACCCTCCAGCAATAATGTCATTACAATGCCTGGCACCAATCCCTTTCTTGCTTTTCAATAACTTAGCTCACCCTATCCCGAAATTTTGGGGAAAATCCAGCGTAAAAAAAAGCTTGACATTGTTGGTTTTATGTGGTTAAAATGCTTCAATTGAAGGATTTGAATGCCATGTAAGTTCGGCAAGGTTGAATTGCCGGAAATTAAATTACAGCATTACCCGGTAGGATCACAGGTGGCGGTGAAAAGGGATAGAACTGCGCCCTGCACCTATCCCAAGCTGTGGTGAACTGCAGCACCGCCAGACCAATTAATAGGGGGTTGCCATGTTTGCATTCGGTCATGTGTTAAACAGGGAGTCCTTGTCGTTCTTGCTGAACCTGGAGACAAAAAGGGCACGGCGATACCAAAACTACCTGAGTTTATTGTCCCTCACTTTCGGTCACCTCGATCCCTCACTTGGGGAAAATCCCAGCATCTCCCTTAAAACCCTTGCTTGTCTCCTCAAGGGTGAGCTGAGAGATACAGATATCGTCGGTCAGGGCGGGGGGAATCGGCTTCTGTTTATGCTGCCTCAAGCTAATATGGCGGGGGTTCACAAGGTGAGGGAAAGATCGGAGAGAATCCTACACGATTATGGATTTGGGAGAAATGGGTTCCCGATCGAAACTGATGAGATGTGCTTTCCAACGCATGCCAAAGACGTTGATGATCTTCTCCGAGTGGCCGGGATTACTGCATGGGAAAGGTCGGAAACCGAGCGCAAGTGGACAGACAAGGCGTTGCGGCAATCGGAGGAGAGGTGGCGTTCCTTGGTCCGGAACATTCCCGATATTATTTTGGTCGTGGCCCGTGATGGCACAATTCTGGGAGTTAATCGTACCGTGTCGGGTGGTATGGTGGAAGAGGCGATCGGGAAGAGTGTCTACGACAATGTCGCCCCCGAGCATTGTGACACGATAAGGAAATCCTTGGAGCGGGTATTCCAGACAGGGAAGCCCGATACCTACGAGATTCTTGGAGTAGGACCTCATGGATTAAACACCGCATGGTATGAAACTCGTGTCGTGCCCGACGAGCGCGATAGGCAAGTTATCGCCGTGACGCTAATTAGCACGGACATCACCGAACGCAAGCGGGCGCAGGAGAGGACGCGGGAACGTGGAGAACGATTCCGCCGGCTGGTTGAAGACCTCCACAATATCGTCTACCGCTATCTTTTCACCCCCACCAGCGGATTTGAATACATCAGCCCAGGGGCTAAGGATATTACCGGTTACACCCCTGAGGAACTCTATGCTGATCCTGATCTGGGCTTCAAGTTCGTGCATCCCGACGACCGGCATCTACCAGAAGCTGTGGGGAAAGGGGATACAATACAAGGTCCACCTTTCATCCTTCGATGGGTGCGAAGGGATGGAACGATTATTTGGACCGAGCAGCAAAACGTCCCGATTTACGACGAAGCGGGGAACCTAGTGGCGGTCGAGGGCATAGCCCGCGATATCACCGAGCGGAAGGGGCCGGAGGAAGAAATAAAGCGAGCTATGGCGGAGTTGGCCCGTTCCAATGCCGAGCTGGAACAGTTAGCCCATGTTACCTCGCACGAATTGGAGGAGCCACTACGCATGGTGGCAAGATATGCGTATCTGTTGGCGCGCCGTTACAAGGGCAAACTCGATTCCAATGCCGACACGTTCATCGGCCATATCCTTGACGGAGCCACTCGCATGCAGAGGCTGATCAACGACCTGTTGGCTTATTCCCGCGCGGGTTTGGAGGGCAAAGATTTCGCGCCGACCAACTGCAAGGCCGTGTTTGACCGCGCCATCGCCAATCTGAGAGAGGCTATTGAGGGGAGTGGTGCTGCAGTGAGCCATGGTGCTCTGCCGACTGTGATGGCCGATGAGTCACAACTGATTCAGCTGTTTCAGAACTTGATAGGCAACGCTATTAAGTTCCACGGCGAGGAGTCACCGGGCGTTCATGTCTCGGCCGAAATAATTGAAAAATCCAAAATCCGCAATCTGCAATCCGCAATCCGAGATCCGCAATCCCTTCGAGGGATGGGCCCCTCAGGGCCGGAGGCCGAAATCCAAAAGTGGTGGTTATTCTCCGTGCAAGACAACGGCATTGGCATTGATGCAGAGCACTCCGAGCGTATCTTCATGATCTTTGAGCGCCTGCACAGCGAGGCCGACTATCCTGGAACCGGTATTGGTCTTTCGATCTGCAAAAAGATTGTGGAACGTCACGGCGGGTACATCTGGGTGGACTCTAAGCCCGGAAAGGGTTCGACATTCTACTTCACAGTCCCAGTGGCGGAAGGGATGAATAGTAAGTAGTCAGATCATCCGAGGCCCGTTGAGATTCCCTTGATGGAGGAAAACCCGAGGGATATCCGTCCCATAGAAAAAGCCCTCACAGAGAATGAGGTTCACACCCCCTTGCACGTGGTCAAACATGGCGTGCAGGTCATGGCCCGCCTCCGCTGAGAAGGTAAGTATTCCGATGTGCCTCGTCTAAACCAATCCCTGCTTTTTTCTCTCTTGTAAACATTGTTCTTCTCTGTCAATATATGCCCGTCAAGCCGCCAATTCGCAAACGCCTGGGTTAGACGGGTCGTCAGCGGCGACGCGCTTCTCATGACCAGACATGGGGTTCTTTCAGCTGTTTGGATATTCAATGGGCCTTTAAGGAAAGGATATCACCTGTGAAACATTTTGTATTATCCCCCGAACAGGAGCGGGTCCATGATGGCCTGATTAGTTGGTTCCAGCATTACGGAGATGAGGGGTGTCGCAATTATATTACGGTCGGCGGTTATGCGGGTACTGGAAAGACCCATTTGGCCACCGGCTTAAGGATATCGCTAAGAGATCTCAATCGGGCCATGCGTGTCGGGTTCTGTGCCTTCACGGGGAAAGCATCCTCCGTGTTGAAGGAAAGATTGGAATCGATGGGAGGCCTGTATGAAGATGATTACGTGGGCACCATCCACGGGATGATTTATAGACCAATCATAGAAGAGGATGAGAGTGGACGGCAGAAAATAGTAGGGTGGAAAAAGCGCTCAGAATTGCCCTATGGCGTGATTATTCTGGATGAGGCCTCCATGGTGAGCTTAGACTTGTGGAAGGATCTGACATCATACGATATTCCCATCATCGCGGTGGGTGACCATGGACAATTGCCACCGATAGGAGACAGGTTCAGCATTGTCAATTGCCCTGACCTGGTTCTCAATGAAATCCACAGGCAGGCATTGGATAGTCCGATAATCAGATTATCCGTTGAGGTTAGAACGAGAGGCGAAATTCCCTTCGGGACATTTGGGAAGGAGGTGTGTAAGATGCGTCAATCAAGTCCCGATTTCAATGATTTGTTCGAGAGCCTTGATTTCGCACAGCCGGCCATAGTTACCCTGTGTGGAATGAACTGGACGAGACTTCAACTCAATAGGCAAATTCGGAAGAAGCTTGGATATTATGGCCAGATACCAGGTGAAGGGGAACGGATAATCTGCTTGAAAAATAACCGTCACACGAAGCTGATGAATGGCCAATTGGGAACTCTCGGGAGTATCAGTTTGTGTGTACCCCCTGAGATCTATGAGGCAGTCATTGAAATGGACAGTATGCCAGAGCCCCACCAGACCCTGATACACGGCTGTTGTTTCGGGGAAAAGGAATACGACGGATACTACAATGAGGTCTCGCCTAAGAAGGTAGAGCAGATCCTAAATGGTACGGGGTACCCTGCCGTTGACCTGTTCGATTTTGGATATGCCATCTCTGTTCATCGGAGCCAGGGATCGGAGTGGGATAGTGTGCTGCTTTTTGAAGAGCGATCTCAGTATTGGGATGCTGAATTCTATAGGAGGTGGCTCTATACCGCGGTCACCCGGGCAAAGGACAGATTGTTCGTTATAGCAAAGGATTAGAGAAGAAAAATAGGGCGGGCTCAACTCTGATTATTCTATATTTCTGCCGCAAATCAATAGCCTCACCAAAGCACCCCGCCTTTCAATCCTTACCTCCAACGGACCCATACTATTTTCCGAAACCTGGTGGCGATCCTTGAAATCACCCTCTCCCCACCGCTATGTTCAAAATAAGCCCCTAAAGTCCGAAGAAGATCGTAATCAGCAGGGTGTCGGTTCAAATCCGACCGTCGGCTCCAATGATTTTGAGGACTTACAAGCCTCCCGCCTGATTGACTGTCCCCAGATTCTATAGTTTTTGTATAGTTGGACTCTGATCCAGGAGTTTTTCCAGGACAGAAACCACTCTGGCCTTGTGGCCTGGAGCAAGATGGGCAATAAGCCACCATAGTACGAAAAAACAACTTTACCTGCCTGATACCTTGGAAGAACGCGATAGTTTGTATTTTAAGGCCTACGCCAATCGGAGGTATAATCTTCCTTAAAAGCTTTTGGAGTAAACTGAAGTGCACCCCCGTGTTTGGACAGATCAGGTTAGAGTTATCTGACAGGATCTGATGGGGTTTTGTTTTTCTGAAAGCATCTGTTCAAACTCATTTGGACTAAGATAGCCCAGAGAAGAATGAAGCCGTTTTTGATTATACACCTCCTCGATGAAGTATGGGATCCTTTTTTCGACATCTGCCAGGGTTTCGTACTCCCAAAGGTAGACCTCTTCGGACTTAAGGGTTTTGAAAAAGCTCTCCACCATGGCATTGTCGAAAGGATTGCCTCTTCGTGACATGCTGATTTGAAATCCCTGTTCCCTGAGTAAATCCACATACTCATGGGCAGCATATTGAACCCCTTGATCGGAGTGATGGATACAACCCCGAGGCGGCTTTCTCTCTGTGAGGGCAATTTTCAAGGCTCTCAGGGTCAGTTCCGTGTCAACCCGGCTAGAGATAGCATATCCGAGGGTCTTACGAGAGTGCATGTCCAAAATAACAGCCAGATAAACAAAGGCCGTGAGGATTCGAATATAGGTGATATCGGCAAGCCAAACCTGATCAATCGAAGTGCTCACCAGATTGCGAATCACGTTGGGAAAGACCGGATATGGGTGATCGCTCT
>JAQYWG010000187.1 GCA_030145085.1 Thermodesulfobacteriota bacterium | reverse complement strand
AGCAGACTATTGTGAAGAAGTAAATAACGTTCCCTTATGTTCTCATAATGGAAGACCGACGGATTTCAACGTGAAATCAAGTAACTCCAGAATGATATACATTGACTACGGCCGGTATTTGGGTTACCTTAAAATTTAGCTAAAGGTTTGGGTATGTCTTTGCTAGAGCCAGGTTTTTTGCATCAACCGGGGGAAGATTTTCCCCTTTCCAACCTTGTCCAATGGGCGAAAGAGGGTTCTCAGGAAGCCCACGTAGTAGGCTTAAAAGGGTCTTCCAAGGCCTTTACCCTCTCGCTCCTTGCGCTGGAGTCTGGGCTTCCCCTGTTAATCATTACTCCCCGATCCATAGATGCCGAGGCCTTTTCGGAGGCTTTGCGTTTCTTTACCAAGCCGGATAAGGAGATCTTTGCCTTTCCTCCCTGGGAGACCATTCTCTACGATGAGATACCCCCCCACCAAGATATTGTGGACCAACGGGTGAGAACCCTTTCTCAGGCGGCGGTTCACAATGGCACCGTAATCGTCACATCCATCCAAGCCCTCATGCAGAAGGTGATGACCCCCCATACCATCGAGCAATTGAGCATTGCCTTGAACGTAGGTGATGAGATCGACAGGGAGGAATTCATTGAGAGGCTAATCCGAGGCGGATATACCCGGGTTCAGTTGGTGGAGGAAAAAGGTGATTTCAGCGTTCGAGGTGGAATTATCGACCTTTCTTCCCCCTCATATCGGGATCCCTTGAGGGTAGAATTCTTCGGAGACCGCATCGAGTCAATAAGGGCCTTTGAGGCGGAGACCCAAAGGTCGCATCACCACTATGAGAGTATCTCGGTCCTCCCAGCTAAGGAGATAATGGAGGGCTCAGATGGTCAGGCCTCTGCCTCCCTTTTCGATTATTTGAATCCCCGAACCATTGTCGCTATCGATGACCCCTTCGAGGTTGAAAGGGAAGGAGAAGCGTTCTGGCTTCAGATCAGCGAGAGGTTCGATCGAGCCCTCGCCAAGGGAAAGACCCCGCCGGTGCCCGGTCAATGGTATCTCCCCCTGGAGATCGTCAAATCCAACTGGGGAAATTTGAGGAGACTGCTTCTGGGAGAAATGGACATCCCCGAATTGGAGGGAATGGGAGGAAAAATCCTTCGGTTCGCCGTCGAATCCAACGATGATATTAGGGCGGGTTTGAAGTCTCACCGGAAGAGGGAAACCTTCCTTTCTCCCCTAGTCCGGCGACTGAAATCCTGGCACAAAAAGGGAAACCAAATCATCATCGTGGCTCACCAATTGGGCCAGGCGGAGCGACTTCAGGAATTGCTTATCGAGTATCAACTCACCCCACAACTGACCGCAATCTCCTTCTTCCACTGGTGGGAAAACCTTCTTTCTTCGGCTTCGGCTGACCTCCCGTCAAGGACCAGGGAAGGTGATTTTATCATTCTTACCGGGGACCTCTCGACTGGATTCCGCCTCCCCTCCAGGGGTTTAATAGTCATTACCGAGGAGGAAATTTTCGGCCATCGGAAGAGAATCGCGAAGGTCCACAGGAGGTCAGGGGATTCTTTCATTACCTCCTTCTCCGAGCTCAATGAGAACGACTATGTGGTACATATCGACTACGGGGTCGGGATCTATAAGGGGTTACACCGTCTGGATATTCAAGGGGTAAGTAACGACTACCTCCTGTTGGAATACCTGGGAGGTGATAAACTCTATATGCCCGTGGATCGGATCAACCTCATCCAGAAATATGTCGGCTTTGAGGATAGAGGTCCCCGACAGGATCGGTTGGGTGGATCTTCATGGCGGCGATTGAAACGGAAGGTAGGCAAATCAATCGAGGAAATGGCAAGGGAACTTCTCAATCTCTATGCGGCCAGGCAGGTATTCGAGGGATTTGCCTTCTCCAAGGGGGATGGCTATTTCAAGGAATTTGAGGCCGCCTTTCAGTACGAGGAGACGCCTGACCAGCTGGACGCCGTCAGGGACGTAATAACGGACATGGAAAAGCACAAATCCATGGACCGCCTCATCTGTGGCGATGTGGGATATGGTAAGACGGAGGTGGCCATCAGAGCGGCATTCAAGGCGGTCATGGACGGTAAGCAGGCGGCCGTTTTGGTACCTACCACGGTCTTAGCTCAACAACACTACCAAACCTTCTCCGAACGATTCCAGCACTACCCCGTTATCATAGATATCCTAAGCCGGTTCAAGGGGAGGAACGAGCAAAGAGCGACCCTCGGGAAATTGAGGGAGGGGAAAATCGACATCATCATCGGAACCCACCGTTTGCTTCAGAGGGACGTCGCCTTCAGGGATTTGGGATTAGTCGTAATCGACGAGGAGCACCGGTTTGGCGTTACCCATAAGGAAAGGCTGAAACAGTTGAGGAAAACCGTCGATGGCTTGACTTTAACGGCAACCCCTATTCCCAGGACTCTCCACATGTCCTTGACGGGAATAAGGGACCTGAGTGTGATCAATACCCCACCGGAGGACAGGCTTTCCATTCGGACATTTTTGGGCCGCTTTGACGAGGACATCATCCGCCAGGCCATCCTGAGGGAAATCCAAAGGAATGGTCAGGTCTTCTTTGTTCACAACCGGGTCCAAAACATATCAGCCACGGCCCGATTCCTGAAGCAGCTCGTTCCTGAGGCCTCTCTGGCCATCGCCCACGGTCAAATGAGGGAGAGGGATCTGGAAAGAGTAATGCTCGCCTTTATGCGGAAGGAATACAACCTCCTTCTCTGTACCAGTATCATCGAGTCAGGCCTGGACATCCCCACAGCTAATACCATCATAATCAACCACGCCGAGAGGTTTGGCCTTGCGGAACTCTACCAGTTGAGGGGCAGGGTCGGCAGATCGAAGTATCAGGCCTATGCCTTCCTCCTGGTTCCATCCGAAGCCACCATATCCGGTAATGCCCTAAAGCGCCTGAGAGCCCTGCAGGAATTGAGCGAGTTGGGCTCAGGCTTCAGGCTTGCCTTCCAGGATCTGGAGATCAGGGGTGCGGGAAACATGCTGGGGCCTGCCCAATCAGGACATATTGCGGCGGTGGGATATGAGATGTATACTCGCCTCTTGGAGAGGACGGTTAGGCAGCTGAGGGGAGAGAAGGTCCTTGAGGACATTACACCGGAAATGAAGCTGCCCTTTGCCACCTTTATCCCCGATGACTACATCTGCGATCCTCACCAGAGGCTGGTTTTTTATAAACGATTGTCATCGGCTCGTTCCGAGGAAGAGATCGATGATATGAGGGAGGAGTTCGTGGATCGCTTTGGACCTATCCCTCCCCCAGCCTTAAACTTGCTGGAGGCTATTAAGCTCAAGCAACTCCTAACCCGTCTCAGGGTGCGGAAGCTGAACCTATCCGGGGAAAGAGCGGTGATCGCCTTCGACGAGAGCTCCGAGATTTCCCCCCAGCGCATTGTGGGCCTCGTCCAGGAGAATAGCGATCGATTTCAATTCACCCCCAGTTTCGAATTGATTCTTTCCATAGGGAAGGGGGGATGGCAGGAGAGCTTCGGGAAGACCAAAAGTATCTTGGAGGAGTTGGTCCAATTTTCTAAATCGCGGGGGACTCAATCGGGCCCCCTCGCCTTGGAGGAAACGTGAGAAAACATGTACGATCACTGTACCTATTATTCTCCCCAATGAATCACCCGGTGAGGAGGAAGGACTCAGAGCTCCCCCCGAGGAGAATCAAACCCCGGGGGGCGAATGAAGGGCCGCCGTCCAAGGGAAATGGAATGCACTGCTGGTTTGACTGGCGTCCAACTATGTGGATCGGCCTAGTGATAGTAGCCCTCTGCACCATGGGATGTCAGAAGGAGGATGTGAACCTTCCTCAGGACACTCTGGCCCAGGTGAATGAAGAATTGATAACCGTGGAGGAGTTTAATAACGAATTGCGGGATATCAAATTGGAACATGGAAAACTGCCGGAGGACAGGGAATCTCTGGACCAGTTGAAAACCACCTTTCTCGACCAAATCATCAACAGAAAGCTCATCCTTGGAGAGGCTCGGCGGATGAATATCCATGTATCGGAGGAGGAGATCAATAAGACCATTTTGGCCTTAAAAAGGGATTATGCCGGAGAGAGCTTTAAGGCCACGCTCGAGAACCGGGGAATGAGTTTCGATCAATGGAAACGACGCTTAAGGGAAAGACTCCTAGCCGAGAAGGTCATCACTACCGTTGCGCAATTCGGTGGTTCTATCGATGATAAATCCGTGAAGCAGTACTATGAAGAACACATCGAGGACTATTCCTTTCCCGAGCAGGTGAGGGCAAGGCAGATCGTGGTGGCCACGGTGGAGGAGGCCAAGGCGATCTTGAGGAGGCTGAGGAAGGGGGAGGATTTTGTAAAACTGGCCAAGGAAAAATCGATGATGCCTGAAAGGTTATATGGCGGGGACCTGGGATTCTTCGCCCGCGGTGAGATGCCGGAGGCCTTCGATGAGGTATTCTCTTTGAAGGTAGGAGGACTGAGCAAAGTCGTCAAGAGCCCTTATGGATATCATATCTTTAAGGTCGAGGAGAAAGCCGAAGCTAAGGTTCGAGGATTTGATGAAGTGAAGGATGAGATCGCCCATCAAATTCGAAAGAAAAAGAGCGGCGAAATCTACCATAACTGGCTTTCAGAATTGAGGGCGAAGGCCAAGATCAAAGTCAACAAGCAGTTGTTGGAATATACCCACTGATCCATGCGAAAATCCATCTTATCCATAGTCATTTTCGTCATCTTCGGTCTATCCGAGGGGATTTGCGGGGCAACGATCATCGATAGGATCGTCGCCATCGTCAACGGTGAGATCATCACTCTTGCTGAACTGGAACGTTATCGGTCAAAACTGCAAGAGAGGTCCAAGGCTACCGGCAATCCGGCGGAGAAAGCAGCCAAAGTTCCTGAATCGGAAAGGGAGATTCTCGAACGCCTTATCGAGGAAAAGCTGGTTGATCAGCAATGCAAAAAAATGGCGTTCAAGGTATCCGCGAGGGATATCGATATGGCCATCGAAGATGTAAAGAGGGCAAATGCCATCACCGATGAACAGTTGAAGATGGCCTTGATAGCGGAAGGTTTGAGCTTGGAGGAATACCGACAACAGTTAAGGGAACAGATCAAAAGGGCCACATTGGTTTCTCGTGTAGTCCGGAAGGAGGTTATCGTGGACGACGAGAGGCTCAAGAAATTCTACCTAGAACACATCGAACGATTCAAGGAACCTGATCAAATGCGGGCTAGCCACATTTTGATCATGACCCCTCAGGATGCCGATGAGCTGCTGATGGAGGCCCTTCGTCATAAGGGCGAAACGATCTTAGATAGGCTTCGCCGGGGCGAGGATTTTGGTGAACTTGCCCGTTTATACTCCGATGACGCATCGGCAAAAAGCGGAGGTGACCTGGGTTTCTTCAAGAGGGGGGAGCTCCTGCCCGAATTCGAGCGGGTCACCCTTAACCTTCAACCAGGGCAGATTAGTGG
>JAQYWG010000186.1 GCA_030145085.1 Thermodesulfobacteriota bacterium | reverse complement strand
ATATGTCTAATGCCATCCTCGACGACGGGTAAACGAATATCTCCGATGAGGCCCATCTCATCAAAGAGGCGATCATACCTTTGGGCATTTCGGCGACGGGCCTCCGTCCATCGCTCCAGATGCGGAAACTTCACGCTGAGAATGGCTGCCTGAAGTTCATCCAGCCTGAAGTTACCCCCGATGATGTGATGATAGTACGCCTCTCGTCCACCGTAGCCTCTGAGGATCCTTATCTTTTCAGCCATGGGCTCGTTGTCGGTCACCACCATTCCTGCATCCCCAAATCCCCCCAAATTCTTCGTCGGATAGAAGGAGAAGCACCCCAGCCTTCCCATGCTTCCCGCTCTCCATGCCGTTCTTGGATCATGCCCGCTTGCGATTGATTCTTGCTCCTCCTCCTGGTCCGTGATTCCAGGCCCCGGCCGCCTTGCTCCCAGCCTCTTCGAGTAGTATATCGCCCCGATGGCTTGCGCCGCGTCCTCAACGATATCGAGATGAGCCTTTTCGGCAATCTCCATAATGGGGTCCATATCGGCACATTGCCCGTAGAGGTGAATCGGAATAATCGCCTTGATATCAACCTGGCTCTTCCGCTCCACCGGTCGCCCCGTTTCCTGGTCCACATCGCATCCCGTTTCCAGGAGTTCTCGTAGCTTTTGGGGATCTAGATTATACGTGTTCGGGTCGATATCGACGAAGATCGGCGTGGCACCCAGCCGGGCGATCACGCCAGCAGTTGAGAAGAAGGTAAAGGGGGTTGTGATTACACCATCTCGTAAATCATCTCGCTGCTTAATATCCAAGGCCATCAGGGAAACTAAAATAGCATCAGTTCCCGAGGACACACCGATACCGTGGCCGACGCTGCTGTAGGCTGCGATTTGTCTCTCCAACCTTTCGACGTTTGGCCCGAGGATAAACCGCTGGCTCTCGAGAACCGTATCAACAGCCTTCCTCACCTCTTCCCTGATCTCCACATATTGTGCCCGCAAATCGACTAACGGAACCTCCATTTCCACTACCATCCTCTTAAAGCGGTTATACGCCCCCTTCGTCATTCATGCACGGTCATCCCAAGAGGCCGCACGTCGCAATAGAGCCATCTCACCCCTGCTGAACTTCCTATTGTCACCATCAATAAAGTCTTAGCGACCTCCAGATACATCAGCTCTCCCCCAATCTCATCAATCCGTTCCCGATAAAAAGTACTCTTCCAAGACTTTTTCCTCAGCCAAAAATGTTCTTTGTAATAAAAAGGATTGGGAACAGAGTAATCTTTGGGATAATATTCTCTCAACACTTCTGGCTCGGGTTGGGGGTTGACAAAGATGAGACCGCACTCCATGCACTGAACAATCTTAAGAGTTCCTGGAATTCCAAAAACTCGATCCCATCCTTCAAAAAAAATTGATGTTGATTGAACCCGCAAACTTCACAGGGTATCTTTCTCACTGCCTAAACTATCTTTTCTCCCACAATGATTAGGGTATTTCCACCCATAATAATTTCATCCATTAGGGTTTCATCCAACCGGTATAATTCTCTTCTCTTTCTCGAGGCGAAAAGCGCATACAGGCGGATGATCCAGACGATAGGCCGCATCCAATTCATCTTGGGTTTTTTGCGGTCCTTCTCTAACCGGAGGATACGAAACCCATTATGTTCCATAATGAATTTCAATAATGGGTACCCAAGTGAGTTCAGGTGAACCATGGAGAGCTCACCTTTCCAAATATTTCTCAGGGTGTCAACGGTAGGAATTTTAGAAAAGGTACCGGTCAGAACGAAGCGGAGCCTCCGCTCGATGTTCAAAAAATTGGGAATCGAGAGGAAAATCTTTCCCCCTCTTTTTAGGATTCTTCCAAACTCACGGATGGCGTTGAAAGGATTCTCTAAATGTTCGAGACCATCAAGGCAGATGATGTAGTCAAAACACTCAGCCTTGTAGGGAAGTTTTTTATTCATGTTGCCGAATTGAACCATCAAATCCTCGGCGGCGAAGAAGGATGGTTGAATATCGCAGCAGGAGACCTCAAACCCCATCTTTTGCAAACGACTCGCAAGTACTCCGGTCCCCGTAGGAACATCCAATAACCTCCCTCTCTGTTCCATCGAGAACATTTGTGCAATCTTCTCGTGCACCTCTTTTCTGGTAAGCGGGACAAGCCTGGGGGATTTCTTCCCGTCTTCCATCGAACCTTCTCCCAATCCCATTCCCTCCGGACACAGCCTTAGGTGCCAGTAGATAAGCTTGGCGTAGATTACCAGTTTCCTCTTGAGCCTCTCCCTCGTGAAGGCCGTGAGCAGACAGGAAAGGAGTGTGAGCAGGAAATCTATGCAGAATCGGCTAAAGAGACAACCCCTGAGGAGCACGGGCTCCACTATCCCCCTATGTTTCTTAAAGAAAAGGTAGAGGGACCGATAGTATTCAATTTTGGCCCTATCTCTCACCAGATTCGCCGTTTTCCCCTGGAGATGAATGATCTCGGCTCGGGGCACATGGCACACACGCCATCCTCGGCTCTTCATACGGTAACACCAATCCGTCTCCTCCATGAAGAAGAAGTAGTCCTCATCCAGCAATCCCACCTCCTTAATGGCCTGAGAACGGACGATCATACATGCCCCAATGACCGAATGCACATCGATTGGTGAGCTGTAGGTTACTCGCTTGCTGGGATACCTTGTGGGAAAAAGAATCCTCAACAGGCTCTTGTTTAACAACTCCGTGGTCAGGGAAGGGAAATTGTCGAAGGAGTTTTGCTTAGATCCATCCCCATTGATGAGCTGCCCTGCGGCGATGCCCACATCAGGGTTTCGGTCCATGAATTCCGCCAACGTTTCGATGGCACCATTTTTCAGGATGACATCGGTATTCGACAATAGGACGTATCGCCCCTTGCTTTTCCTGAGGGCTTTGTTATTTGCCCTTGCAAAACCGAGATTCCTCTGGTTTTGAATGAGCTCGATTTCGGGAAATGCCCTCCTAACCGAATCAACGCTTCCGTCCTTGGAACCATTGTCAACAACGAAGATCTCAAGGGTGAGGCCCCTTATGGTCCGACAAAAGGAATCTATGCAGTTCAGGAGCAACTCTTCGGTGTTCCAGTTGACGATGATAACGGAAAGGTCACGGCCGGATTCCGCGTTCATTTCCGCAATACCTCTTCAGTTACGTCCCCTTCAGGGGAAACATAGACCACTCCCCGTTCCCGACTCTCCTCCAGAATGGTGTTGATCAAATCCCTCTCGTGCAAGGGGATGGGATATGTCTGGAGATACCATTTCAGAAACCGTACCCTGTCGCCATAACCCAAAAAGCCAGGTATGGAGCAGTTGATCTGGACCAGATTCTTAAGGGCCCTTCGGGAATCCACCTTCGTACCGAGACGGACAGCATCCAGATCGATGAAGCTGAAATCCCAGTGCCCTGAGCGCTCCCGGGTCAAAATGTTACACGTCTTCAGATCTCTGTGGAAGATTTCGGACCGATGAAGGCGGCCGATGCATCGGGCGAACTCTTGTATAAAGGCCCTTTTCTTGGTGACCGAATCCCGTGATTGACCATTTCCGAAGGATTTGATCAGGTAACGGTCCATCTCAAGATAGTCGGGCGGGGACTCCGTTATAAAAAAACTCTCTTTTAAAAGGCCGAAGCGCCTCTTTTCGATATAAGCCAAGGGCTTCAGCGGGGAGATCCCCCGCCTAAAAAGTTCATTGGCCGCCACCCAGGAGGTCTTTCCCTTGGAATATCGAAAGCAATCCTTTATCTTACCCCATGCCGTTGGGTATCGATAGTGCTTTACGCATGCCCGAAGGCCTGATGATCCCCTGGGTATCTCCACCATAGAAACGACAGTCTTGGGGGAATTTTTCAGCAGGCGTGAGGGTTGGATCTTCACGGTTTCCCGGTGTGCATTGATCATTTCCAAGAGGTTCTCCTTTAAGACATCGCGGCTCCGGTATAACCTATATGCCTTCCATCGATGTGAGGTAAAGAGGGTACTTTCCCCCAGGCACCGTTTCGCCCTGCTCCTTTGATGGCGCCTCTTTATCCCATTAACTATCCCTTCTATCCTCATCAAAAGGGTCTTCAACCTGGAAAAAGGCCCTTTCTTCTCACCGTAGGCTTCAAGAAAGATCCCCTTGTCCCCTTGATCCAACGCTGAATTCAGGGAATAGAAGAGTTGGGCAATATTCCATAGACGTTGTCGATGGGAAAGGAATTTTCGTATCCGCGCCCGATGAAGGTCGATGAGATGTAATGCCCCATCTCCCCCCTTGTTTATCAAAAAATTGCCCGCATGCATGTCGGCTTGAAAGAGTCCTCTATCATGGAGGCGTCTCACAGTCCTCCCTAACGTGGCGATTAGCCTCTTCTTCTCGCCATCCCCCTTGGAAGATCCCGCGCCGAACCGCTCCACAAAAAAATCGATCAATGGCTGGGCGTCCTCAATTGCTTCGGAAATATAGAGGCTCTCATCCAAAAGCCCCCATCGCGTCTTCTCCATTGCACCAACGGGGTTGGGAATCTCCATCCCCTTTTGCCGAAGAGCCAAGGAGACATTCCATTCCTTCATCGCCCTTGAGGGCAGGAGGAGATATTTCAAGCGCTCCTTCCAATTCTTGATCCTGAATTTCTTGATGAAAAGGGCCTGACCATCTGGGCCGGGGAAAATGGCTGCCCACCTCACTCGGGAATCCTTTATGATTCGCCCCCCTGTCCTCCAAACGGCAGCCTCGATATCCTCCAGAAAATCATCTGTAAAAACACCCCTCAGGTCTTCCCGCACGACCCCCCTGAACCTCTTCACCGAGAAGCGAGCCAATGGCACTGGTTTTCGATTCGTTGGGGATCCCATTATCTGGCGTCAAAGAACCTATGGAAATGAATGGTGATTCTCATGGTTACGTAAAGCCATCATGTGGCAACTTGGCTGTCAATATGAATGACTGCCTATCCGGAGATAGCTGGGATATTTCCTTCTCAGAATAGATAGAAAAGCCAACAGATTCTAAGTATGATACGAGTCTCTTCAACAGGGATGGGGGAAGATCTCCGGAAATATGTACTTCCATAATTATCATATGTATTTTTCTCAGATCATCTGGAGGAGTACAGAGAAATACATCATACTCACTCCCTTCAACATCGCATTTTAGGAGATCAACGGAATTACAGTTGGTTATCCTTAGTAAGTCCGAAAGAGTAATGGCTGGAACGCTTTCCCTTGAATCTATATTCTTAATCCACCCTCTTTTGAGAGAGTGCCCAACTGTATTACGCCTTTCACGAAATACCGTAACTAATTGATTAGACTCCGTGGTAATAGCATACCTTAATACGTCATTGGGACAACCACCATTGAGATCGATATTTTTTAACGCTTGTTGATAATTTTCAGAAACGGGTTCCACCGCAATAACCCTTCTTGCCCTTTTGAGCATAGCAGAAGAAAACAAACCAATATTAGCTCCTATGTCGATAACGTTATCAAATGA
>JAQYWG010000185.1 GCA_030145085.1 Thermodesulfobacteriota bacterium | reverse complement strand
TAAGTACGCCTCATTCCTAAAGATTCTCGCGCCTTGCATCTGGAGCTTTTTACTGTGCCGTCTGATTTATGACTTTTAATGAGACCATCATAATTCAATCGCAAATCAATATTTATCGCTTGTCTCCTTGTGCTTGATCCCCTGTTCTATTCGAAAGCAGGATACTGATTCTTATTGCCTTTTAGGGTTCTTTTGCCTATATGGGCTCAATACAGAATTACGTGGTCTTGCCACATACACTATCACTCTGGTGGACCAGAGCCATGTGACAACATCCCGTCACTCTTTTGTTTCTCTCAGAGGCTCCGGCCGTTTAACTCTTTGGTTAAGTAACGATTCATCCTAACAAATGAGACAAGTCTAATTTTGGCTGGTTAGTCGAGCGGCTATTATCAATCAATAATTAGATATAGTCTGCGTGGTCATTTTATGAATAATAGGAAGTGGACACGAATTGTATCATTTATATTTATAGCTATATCTTTTCTCACAATTAGCAACTGTGCGAGAGTTACTGTAAGCAAAAAAATTTGGGTTAGTTATCGTGGGGCGATCCTGCACAAAGGAAGGATGAGAACCTATCTAATTCATCTTCCTCCTTCATGCAACAAAGAAAACTGGATACCGCTCGTTATTGCGCTCCATGGAGGTGGGGGTGACGGTAAAAGAGTAGAGAAAATTACGCTTATGAGCCAACAGTCTGATAAGGATGGCTTTGTCTTGGTCTACCCAGACGCGATAGAGGGTCATTGGAACGATGGCCGAGGGGTCAATAAATATCGATCCCACAGGGAGGACATTGATGATGTCGGGTTCATATCCGTCCTGATCGATGTGTTGGCAGAAGATTACAACATCGACATGAAAAGGGTTTATGTAACCGGCTCATCTAATGGTGGCCTGATGTCCAACCGTCTTGCTTGTGAATTAACAGATAGGATCACAGCGATTGCTCCAGTCATCGGGTCTGTCGCAGAAAATATAGCGGCTCGGTGTCTTCCCACACGGCCCATTCCTGTTTTAATGATTAACGGAACCAATGATCCAATGGTGCCATGGGAAGGTGAATATGTTCGTTTTGGCCGTAAGAAATTGGGCAAAATTCTGTCCATTCCTGATACGGTCAATTTCTGGGTTTCACATAACGGTTGCTCGCCAATGCCAGAAATAACTTGGGAATCCGATATCGACCCGGAAGACGGAACCCGAGTCCGCAAAATAGTCTATGGAAAGTGCAAGGATGGGGTTGAGGTGGTTCTTTATGAGATTCAGGGTGGTGGGCACACTTGGCCGAGAAGCCCGAGATGTTTGCCGAAGTTTATCTTTGGTAAGACAAGCCAGGACATCGACGCGAATCAAACCATTTGGCGGTTTTTTGAAAAATTTAGAAGGTAGCGTGGAATCAGCGGAATGTTTGGCGGGTGTATTTCGTCTGGATATCCTCCGGTCGTCCTTCGCTAAGAGGATCTGTTTTCCGCCTTTCTATTTACCAGTCCCCCTGCACTGTCATTCGGTTATCCACTCCGCCGCTCGAAATACATCCCAACACAAAGGAGAAGAATTGAAAGGGCGAGGGGTATTTGGAATATCTCTCTTCCCCCCGAGAGGACTCTCTTGCCTACCACTGCGGGATCCCTGAAAATTCCCCGGAATTCTTTCCCCGAACTTATTCGGACATATTTTCCCCCCGTTGCCTGGGAAATTTCTCTTAAGATCCCATCATTCAATCGAGTGAAAGCCTCCTTGCCCTCGATTTTGAGCCACTCCTTAAACGTACCTTTCTCGTATACGGGAATTCTAGATCCCTTTTGGCTTCCGAGACCCGCAGAAATAACGCTGATGCCCCTTCCCTTGATGTCGGTAACGATCCCTTCGAGATTCTCTGGACGGACATGGCCGCCGTCAGAAAAAAGGAGAACGATCTTTTTCTTGTCACTTTTTTCAAATAAGTGTACCGCCTCGGACAAGGCCTGTCCGATATTGGATCCCTGAGAAGGAGCCGAATCCACCGTGACCCAATTCTTCAGAACAAACCTCAGGGCTTGAAAATCATCGGTGAGTTCAGCCTGGGGAAAACTGCTCCCGGCAAAGATCACAATGCCAAGCCTGTTTTCGGCTAACTCTGGCAAGCATCCCAGGAGAACATCTTTTGCTCTTTCAATTCGAGAAACCTCTGGACCACAATCCTCGGCCGCCATGCTCTTGGATACGTCCAGAACGGCCACAACGTCGAGGGTTCCTTCCTTGATCTGCTCGGAATTTCCCGAAAGGAGAGGGCGTGCAGTGGTCGTAACCAATAGGGCAAAGCAGAGAACTATCGGAAGCCCCTGGTAAAGGATTTTCCGATTGAAAGAGAACCGGGAGAACTGAGTAAGCAAGTCAATTCTTCCAAATTCCCTCAGGATTGCCTTCCTCCGGTACAGGCCCCACGCGATAGCTCCGACAACAAAGGGAAGGGCCAGCATGGCCCAAAATGCTTTAGCATTCAGAAATGCAAAGGACATGGCTCTCCTAGATGTCCGGCCGGTCCGCGCCGTATTGGCCCATCTGGTTCTCATCCCCTTTCTCGTCCCGCGGCTCTGGCTTAAGAGATGCCTGGCTTCCTTCATCGGGGAATGCCATGGGATAGAAGACATAGAGTCGTTCAAGGTTATATTTGCTTTCCCAATCGGTGGGATCGAGCCGGAGGGATTCCCGGTACATCTCAGCTGCCTTTTTCGGCAGTTCTAGCCGAACCAGGATGTTACCGAGATTGTAATAGGCTCGTTTCTTCCTACGAGAATCACGGCATTTGCGAATGACATTATAGAAATACTCGCTTGCCTTCTTGAGGTTATTCGCACGGTAGGCCCTTACTCCCATGTTGTATGAGATGAGCTCCTCCGACGCGAAGAGGCTTCCCCTCGCCTTTTCAAGGTACTGTTGATCCAATCGATTCTCCTCTATAGCCTTGGTTGCCTCTCCAATCAAGTCCGAATACCAGTACTTCTCGTAAATTCCGCAGGAAAGGCACAGACCTCCGATTATGATCAAATAAACCCGGATAGAACGAATATGTGCGACCACTCCCATGGCAGATCTCCTAACAGAGCTCGATAAAGAGGGTACTTCGCAGCAACGTCCAACTGAACAGAATACATAAGGCCAAAATGAGAGCTATGGGATAGAGTTCCTGACCCTTCCCCTGGACTTCTATTTCTACCGTATTGGCTTCCAGGCGGTCTATCTCGCCAAAGGCCGAACTTAGCTCTCCTTCCGACTCAGTGGGGATGAATCTTCCCTGGACCCCCTCCACGATCTCCAAAATATCGCCACTCCTTTCCGTCAGGTTGATTCCCAGGAGATAGAGATGGATATCCATCTTCTTCATCTCCGTGACGATCGTCGGTTTCATCATGGCCGGGATTGTGGCCTCGCCGTCAGAAAGAAACACCAGAAGGCGACTCGTTGACTGTCCCATCTCCCTGAAATGCTCTATGGCCTTCATAAAAGGCTGTGCAAGATTGGTTCCGCCATAGAAATTGGACCCCAGTCTGGTCACCTTTTTCGATATCAAACGGTGATCCCTCGTCAGGGGCCAGCTTCCAAAGGTTTCATCTCCGAAGACCAACAGGCCAATTCTATCGTTTTTTCGCTTTTGAATGAACTGGAGGGCCGCCTTTTTGGCGACATCTATCTTCCTTGATCCATTCTTTACGTCTAAGGCGCTTGCCATATTATCTTCCATACTATAGGAGAGGTCCACGACGAGAAGGATGTCACGGGCGAGAAACCTTTCGTGTTGCACGACCCTTTGCCATTGAGGCCGAGCAAGCCCCAGAATCAACAGGGCTATCATCATGGCGAAGAATAACTGCGGCAGGTACTGAAAAAAACTCGAGCCACCATCGGCCTCCAGGAGGGGAAGATGAGAGTATCCGAGGAAAGCGGTTTTCCTCTTGAATAAAAGGGGCAAAAAAATGACCCCAATGAGTAAGAAAGAAGGGTTAGCCAGCCTTATCATCGTTCATCTCTGGGTGCGTCGTCCCGTCTATCTCTTGCAAGAGCCCATTGAATTGTCTCATAATGGACTCAAGATCCACAGGGGAGTCTCCCTCATAGATGACCTGGTTGATTCTTGTCACCAAGCCCCTGAGCTCTTCACGCAAGGGGCCGTCCTCCAACTGATCCACAATCTCTATCGAAGGTCTATTCGCAGTATTGAATCCATAGACGTCCTTCAGGAAATTCCTCAGAATCGAATTGATCTCAAAGAAGAGTCGCTTTCGATGATCTTCGTAGTTGAAGCACTTCTCCCTCGCCTCCTGGAGCGCCTTCAGCGCACGATCCCTGGCCGTGGGATTCGGGCTTTCACTGTTTGCCCTCCGTCTCCTTCGCATGAACCCCCAAGGCCAGGTGATGAGGGCCGCAAGGACCATGAGACCGCCTACAACGGTGGTCACTTTCCAAATGACTGTTGCCCTCTCGTCCACAATCGGCCCCTTAATGTCTTTCATGGGACCGAAGTAGGTGGCTGTCCGTGAAACGAAAACATCAAAGGGTTGCGAATAGAGGCTTCGGTAGTGATACGTTGATTCCACCGGATCCCAATCCCCTTTAGCTGCGTAAGAGATACGGAGAGGAGGAAATTTCAACCTGTCCACAGCGATGGCAGGTTCGAAGGCCTGGAGCTGATAGAACACCGTATAAAGGGTCCGATCACTTTTTGTCTTCTTGCTAACCCTCACGTTCCGAACTTCAAAAGGTCCATGAGTTTCTTCTTTCTGAGGGAGATTTACCAGATCTATGATGGGTCCATCCCTAACTTCCAGTGTGACCGTCAAAGGAATCTCATCCCCGATATGAAAGCCAAAGTTCCTTGGACAGTGAAAATCTACCATTATGGGAAAGGCCTCCTGATCCGGGAGGTCCCCCTCCTCGAACTGAACAGTCCGATCGTCCGAGGATCCCGTTCCCAGGGCGAGGGAGGCAGCAAAGAATGTAAGCAGGAGGAACTGTTTCATTTAATGAGTCCTCCTTCGGGCCAGGAAAAGCCTACCAATTTCGCTGACATAATCGGTTTCTTGATTTATCCAGAGAGCATCTATGCAGAGACTTTGAAACAACGCTTTCAGGCCCTGTTCCCTGGCCTCCGCCCGTTTCTGAAATTCCGCCTTCCTTCCGGCCCCTCCCAACCAGATAACCCTGCTCCTGCCGGTCTCCAGATCCCTCAAAGCAGCGATACACCACTTTTCGGGGAGAATCTTTTCCCTCGGGTCCCAAATGACAATGGAAACTACGTCATGCAGGAGGGCAACAGGTTTGAGAGCCCCTTCGATCCCTCCAAGATCTTCCTGGAAGTCAGAGATGAGAAATACCAGGGACCGTTTTGCCGGCAGCCTGGAGAGGGCCTGGACCAATCCCGCTCCTCGGTTTCCATGAGATCTCGTTTCGAGGACCTTCTGAGGGATCTGAAGCCTGTAATCCTTGGGATTTCGGAGCGGCCATTGAATTGCAACATCGGATCCGTAGCCAATAAAACCGATTCGGTCGCCGCATCGCCAGGCTGCGTGAGCCAGAATTGCGGAG
>JAQYWG010000184.1 GCA_030145085.1 Thermodesulfobacteriota bacterium | reverse complement strand
CTTGTAAAAGGGAAACTTCATCATCCCCCTCCTCTCGCAAGCCAAACCGTCGACCATGTTATATATACTGCCTTAAACAGGTGCGTCAAATTCTAATAGGATTTGGAATTTGCTTGTATTCTCCCCTTTACCCAAATATCTATGTCGTCACAAATAAAAGCCTGCTTGGGCAGGATTATACCAGGAATTCCGGCATGCTTTCTCCCCGAATCAGATCATCATAGCTTTCCCTTTCCCGGATAAGATGAAAGCGATCTCCCCTGGCAAGCACTTCGCATACCTTCGGTCGAGCGTTGTAATTGGAAGACATGGAAAATCCATAGGCCCCAGCACTCATCACGGCGATCAGATCGCCCGGCTTAAATTTGGGCATTCTCCTATCTTTTGCTATGAAATCCCCGGACTCACAAATGGGACCAACCACATCCGCCACGATCTCCTCCTCTTCCCCCTTGGCGACTGGCAGAATCCCCTGAAATGAACCGTAGAGGCTTGGTCTAATGAGGTCATTCATGCCGGCATCTATGATGACGAAATTCTTTTCCCCGGTCTCCTTGGTATAGAGGACCCGGCTGACCAAAATTCCCGCATTCCCCACGATGACCCTTCCCGGCTCGAAGATTAGGGTGTAATCTAAATCCGAGACCTCCTCGACAATGGCCTTGGCGTATTCCGTGGGATGGGGAGGAACTTCATCCTTATAGGTTATCCCCAGTCCTCCCCCGAGGTCGAGGTATTGGATCCCGATCCCCCTCTGAGCCAGGGCGTGGATCAATTCCTTCACTCTCCTTAATGCCTCGACGAAGGGCTGGAGCTCGAGCAATTGAGAACCTATATGACAATCCACCCCGATGAGCTCAATGTGGGGTAATCCATTGGCAAAGATATATTCTTTCATGGAGAGGTCGAAATCGATACCGAACTTGTTTTCCCTTAATCCAGTTGCGATATAGGGATGGGTCTTAGGATCGATATCCGGATTGACCCGTATGGCCACGGGAGCCCTCGTGCCCAGCCTTCCCGCTATCTCGTCGATGCGGGCCAATTCTTGGGATGATTCAGCGTTAAACATCAGAATTCCTGAATTCAGGGCATATTCTATCTCCTCATTCGTTTTTCCTACCCCGGAGAAGACAACCTTCTTGGGATCTACCCCCGACTTCAATGCCCTGAAGAGCTCTCCCCCCGACACTACATCCAGGCCTGCCCCCAGCTTTACGAATATCCTCAACAAGGCCAAATTCGAGTTGGCCTTCACCGAATAGCACACCAAGTGCCGCACCTTTTCAAATGCCGAGTCAAAGGCCTTGAAATGCCGGACCAATGTCTTATGGCTGTAAAGATAGAACGGTGTTCCCACACTATCGGCTATGGTCACTAGAGGAACCTCCTCGCAATAGAGGTCCCCGTCCTTGTAATGAAAATAGTGCATCACGTTCCTCCCATTGGAACCTTGGAAGGCCTACTTCTCTTGGATATAGGTGCATTTTACCCTTATCATCTCCGAAAAAGCACTTTCATTTTGATGCCGCGAGCCATCGATGGCTGTGACACCATAATCGTACTCATCGCCCCTTCTCACCCCCCGGTCCACATAGATGGTCCCCCTTACCATTTCCTCCGTTAGCCTCTCAAACGTCGGCTCGCCTCCCTTCCTCCGGTAGACGCGATATCCCACTATATCCGATTCGGGATTCGCAATCCATCTCAGCTCCATCCCCTGGCGCAAGGGAAAGGCAACCAATCCAGTTGGGGGAGAAGGAGGGATGAGGTCGACCGGGGTCACAATGATGGGGGTTGAATTGCCACCCTCGATCAGGGTCTCTCCTGCCTTGCTCACGCTTCTCACCGCGTACCCGTAATCCCTTTCATTCACCACTCGAGTATCCCGGTAGTGGGTATCCTCGATGGGTTCCGGGTTTAAGGGTTGGGGCGGAAAACCCTCCTCAGCCCCGCTCCGATAGAGGTTGTATCCCATGGTCCCCTCCACAGGGGCCCACTCCAATTCCACCATACCATCACCAGCCACAGCCCGCAATTGCTTTGGCGGCGGAGGAGGTATATCCCAAAGTACTTCAACCTTATTGGACTCCTGGCTGAAATGGCCCCTTCTATTGAAAGCCAGCACCCTATATCCATATGTTCTCCCAACTCTTAATCCCCTATCAACCCAAAAGAGACGATCGGTCTCCATCAGATAATGTTCCCCCGAAGCTAAATCAACTTCAGCGATGGGAACCAATCTCTCCGGACAGCCCTTGCACTCCTGGCCTTCAAAGGATCCCCTGAGAACCTTGAAACCCTGCAAATCCACCAACTTCGACCCGTCCGTATTCTCTTTAGGCAGCGACCACTGCAAAAACACCCGTTCCTCCCGGACCGAGGCCTCCAAATCCCTTACGGCCTTCGGCACGATTCGGTCGAGGGAAACAGGAGGCCCCTTCTTCCCACAGCCTACCCACGGTATGCAGAGAGAAATAAGAAAGGGGAGAAGGAAAATGCTCCTCTTCGGGACCTGACTCCTCAACCTTACTCCAGTACCTCCTTTCAATACCTCCTCTCCCCAAAGATCGCCGTCCCCACCCGAACCATCGTCGCCCCTTCCTCGATGGCCACCTCGAAATCACCCGACATTCCCATGGAGAGCTCATCCATCCGGACCCCCTCAATCCCCTCCTTCTGAATCCGATCCCTAAGCTCCCGAAGCCTTATAAAATACGGACGTGCCTTTTCCGGCTCATCGAAGTAGGGGGGCATGGTCATCAAACCCTCGATGGAAATATGTTTCAGGGAAGCCACATGGTGGATCAAGTCCACCACTGCCTCGGAGCCAATCCCAAATTTGGAGGCCTCTCCCGATAGGTTCACCTCCCCCAAGGCCCTCACCCTCTTCCCCTTTTGTGCAGCCCTGCGGTCTATCTCCTGGGCCAAGACAATCCCATCGATGGAGTGAATATAATCGAATAGGGTTACGGCATGTTTCGCCTTATTTTTCTGCAGATGCCCGATCATATGCCATTGAACCCCATGGCCAATCTCTTCGATCTTTTCCCGGGCTTCCTGCACGTAGTTCTCCCCGAGGATGGTTACACCCGCCTTGATGGCTTCCCGAATCCGAGCTAACTCCACGGTCTTCGAGACGGCGATTAGCTTAATCTTCCCGGGATCACGGCCCGTCCTTCTCGCCGCCCGATCCATTCGCTCCAATACCCTCAAGAGATTATCCCTTATTGATGACATCTCATACAACCCATTAAAGCTGGAGAACGGGGTTCATGATTCCCTCAAGAGAACTGCGGCCTTCAGTTTATTTAATACTCCCAGAAGTTCACAAAGAGGGAGGCCAACTACATTGGTATAGGAGCCCTCGATCCGTTGAACCATGAAGGCCCCGATTCCTTGAATGGCGTATCCTCCGGCCTTACCAAAGGGCTCCCCCGTCCTGATATACCAGGTAATCTCCCCAGGATTGAGGGTTTTTATCCTCACTAGGGTCTCGACGGCTATGGTCTCCTCCTTCCCCTTGGCCGCGTGATAAACAGATACTCCCGTGACAACAACATGATCCCTTCCGCTCAACGTAATGAGCATCTGGGAAGCCTCCCGGTCCGTTTGCGGTTTTCCCAAAATCATCCCATCAACTGATACCACGGTATCCGCTCCGATCACCCACCGGTTAGGGTACATCTCAGCCACTTTTTTGGCCTTAGCCTCGGCCAAACGAAGAACGTGACCTTTCGGGCTTTCACCGTCGATGAAATCCTCCTTTACCCCGCTGGGAACCTCATCGAAATCCAGCCCGATTTGTCGCAAAAGTTGCCGCCTCCTGGGCGATGAAGAAGCGAGGATGAGCTTTTCGGTCATCGGTCATTAAGTAAAATAAATAGCGGTCATTTGTCAATGCCAATGACCATTCTCCCTACCTGTTCACCGCAGTTGCCTTGACTCAGCTGGGGAAGTTTGATAATCATTGTGCAATGATATATCCCTTTGTGGAATTAAGAACCCGGAAAAAGTTCGAAACGGAGGAAAAACATGCCCCGGGACAAGAAAAAGGCCAAACATTTGGAAGATACGCTGAAATTAAAGGGCAGGTTGGCCTGGGACCAGATGCAAAAATCTTATAGGAAGGAGAGTTTCCTCTTTGCCGAGGACTACAAACGGTTTCTCAATGGCGCTAAAACGGAGAGGGAGGCAGTTGTCGAAGTACTTAACTGCGCGCGGGAAAGGGGGTTTCGGGAGATTACCGATCCAGGAAAGAAAAGGGGAATCTATTGGGTGAACAAGAACAAGAACATTGCCCTGGCTATCCTCGGGGAACGTCCCCTCTCCGAGGGCATGCGAATCATCATATCCCATATCGATTCGCCGAGACTCGACCTGAAGCAAAATCCCCTCTATGAAGAACTGGAAATGGGGCTTCTGAGAACCCACTATTACGGAGGCATCAAAAAATATCAGTGGGTGGCAAAACCCTTGGCCCTCCACGGAACGATGATTAAGAGGGACGGCACCCAATTGAATTTGCGCCTTGGCGAGGAGGCCGGTGACCCCGTATTCACCGTTTGCGATTTAATGCCCCATCTCTCGAGAAGGGTTCAAGATGAGAAAAAACTGAGGGAGGCCATACAAGGGGAAAAATTGACCATCCTGGCGGGAAGTATTCCCTTCCCCGATGAGGAGGCAAAAGAACGTATCAAGCTCAACCTTCTCGATTTTCTCTTTAGACAGTACGGATTGGTGGAGGAGGACTTTTTGAGCGCTGAGCTGGAATTGGTCCCTGCCCATCAGGCCAGGGATATCGGGTTCGATAAGAGCCTCGTGGGTGGCTACGGCCAGGATGATAAACTCTGCGCCTATGCCTCCTTGAGGGCTATCGATTCAGTGAGAGTTCCGGAATATACCATCCTTGCCCTGTTCTTGGATAAGGAGGAAATAGGGAGTGAGGGGAACACCGGTGCCAAATCCAAATTCCTGGAATGGATCGTGGCCGATCTCCTCAGATTATCGGGGGAAGAATTGAGTGATATGACCCTGAGGCAAGTCCTGTTTCGCTCGAGAGCCCTTTCAGCGGACGTGGATGGGGCAATGGATCCCAACTATCAGGACGTCCATGAAAAACAGAATGCGGCCAAGATCGGATATGGAGTTTGTCTATCCAAGTTCACGGGATCCGGGGGAAAGTATGCCTCAAGCGATGCCAGCGCTGAATATGTAGCGGAGATCAGGAAACTATTCAACGATCACCAAATCACCTGGCAAATGGCGGAATTGGGCAAGGTTGATGAGGGAGGAGGTGGAACGGTGGCCAAGTATTTGGCCAGCTACGGAATGGATATCATTGACTGTGGCGCGCCCCTCCTGGGTATGCACTCGCCCTTTGAGGTGGCAAGCAAAGTGGATATCTATGAGACCTTCAGGGCGTATAAGGTGTTTTTCGAGGGGAAATCTTAGAGAACACCCCCTTTATCTCGTGGTGAAACAAAGGTATTAATTTTAGACTCATCTCCAAAAAAGTTGGTGATCATAGAAGGATTCAAGGGGTCAAGGGTTCAAGGATTCAAGTGAAATGATTAAA
>JAQYWG010000183.1 GCA_030145085.1 Thermodesulfobacteriota bacterium | reverse complement strand
CCATAACCTGCTGATTTCAGTTTTATACCTAAATTAGACGGTAAATTTTGAAATCCCTCACCATTTGACATATCTTGCGAATCGTGATTTACCCAATCTAATCAGCCACTCAAGGGATAGTCTTCAGAAAGGACCCCCAAATAAAACGGGTCTTGTAGAGAAATGCATATTCTATGCCATTGAGTCGTTTTTTTAATTGTTTGAAATTATTATAAAATACGGACGGCTTGCTGTTAATTACGGTCAAATACTGATAAATTTTGCGAGTGAGTTGAAAAATTTTCCCATGATTGACTCAATGGGGATTTAAGGATTGAACTGGTCAAATTGAAGGAAAGTGCTTTAAATTGGAATCCAATGGGCTCTCATTTTCGTTCCCATGAGCCCCTGTCGAGATTAGGGAAGGTAATTTTGAACTTGCCAGGAGGAATTCCCTCTATTCGGGCTTTACCATTAGAATCGAGAGTGACCTTTTTTACTGTCCGGTCCGGCAGTATAACCCGATAAACAGAAAAAATTACAGTTCATTATGATCAAAAAATTGGGTGAGAAGGTTGGTATAAAACTAAATCCCCACGATCTGAGGAGGCATTCAGCCCCCTTTGCCAGTCGCAATAGCGTGCCCCTTGAGCTCATATCCAAGGTATTGCTCCACCATCAGGATTTGAAGACGACCCAGCTCTACCTGGGTAGGGTAAGCGATTCAAAGGCGATCCGCTGGATGGATATCCTTCATGGGAAATACTCCAATCGCAAATGGATAATTTTCGCTTGTCTCCCTATGCTCGATTAGGGAAACCGAAAATTCGCATCTTATCCTAAAGCCATTTTATACGTTTGAAGTTCCAGATGAGCACGACGCCGAGCACCGCCAGAATTAGGGAAACGATCGCAAAGGACCAGGGGTGCTCCGTTCCCGGGATACCCCCAACATTTACTCCGAGAAGGCCGGTTATAAAACCTAATGGCAGGAATATTGCCGCTATAATCGAGAGCACGTATATGGCCTTGTTCATCTGCTCTGACAAGCGGTTGTTCAACTCTTCGTGCGTAACCGTGGCACGATCGCGGGCAGAGTCAATGTCCTCAACAAAACGAGCCGTGCGTTCAGCGACTTCCCTGATATGAACTCTATCGATATCTTGCAGCCATCGTATGCGCTCATTCTGCAAACGCGTAAGAACATCGCGCTGTGGGGCGATGTATCGCCGGAGGCTGATCGTCTGCCGCCGCAGGTTGGCAAGTTTTGGACGAAGCTCATAGCTCTCTGCTGTGAGGACTGTGTCTTCAAACCCATCGACACTGTCGTCAATGTCTGATATCACATCTCCCATGCGGTCAGTCAGGTGTTCAGAGACCATAGCGAGGAAATCCCCTGAAGAGGTCGGGCCCTTGCCGGACTCAATATTATTGCGGATATCTTCGATAGCTAGGACACGCCTGTGTCTCATGGTAATTATGCGATGTTCATCAAACCACATCCGAATGGATACCATATCCTCAGGGTCAGCACCGGGGTTGAAATTTAAACCGCGGAGTATTAAGAGAAGCCCCTCGGTGGATGAAACAATTCGAGGCCGGGTCTCCTCCGCGAGAAGTGATTCACATAATATCGGGCTGAGACCGCTTTCCTCTGACAACCACTTCTGCACTCTTTCGCTGGCGTAATCAAAGTGAACCCAGAGCGTTCCCCGTTCAGGAGACCATTCTCTGAGCTTTCCCCAATCCATGGCAACTCCACCGCCATTTCCATCCAAGATATATGCAAAAATTAACCCATCATTTCGGCTCATAGTTTATCTCCCTTTCTTTTCGTGTTACGCGGGGTTTTCATATTGTCAGCCCCCTTCTGAGGCGCACTTGCTTCCTGGAGATTCAGTTGCAAAGCAGGTGCCCGACCTTCCTTGGACTCCCCCATGTAAATGGTGCGATGGGGAAAGGGTATCTCGATACCGCGCCGGTCGAAGGCCTTTTTCATCCGCCGGTTGAACTCCCGCCCCACGGCCCACTGCCGGATGGGCTTGGTGGTGATCCGGGCCTTGATAATCACGGCCGAATCCGCGAACTGATCCACTCCCAGTATCTCAAGAGGCTCCCGGATGTCCTTCTTATATTCAGGGTCGTTCTGCATCTCCTCGCCGATCTCCCGCAGCACCTCCATAACTTCGTCCACATCCTCCCTGTATGCCACCCCAATATCAAAGACATATCGGGAATACCCCTTGGTCATATTGGTGACCGTTTCGATGGAACTGTTGGGGATGACGTGGACATTTCCGGCAAGATCTCTCAGGGTGACGGTCCTGAGACCCACTGCCTCCACCAGCCCTCCTTTGTCTCCAAACACAGCCACATCACCCACCGAGACGAGATCCTGTAAGAGGATGAAGAGGCCATTGATGACGTCCTTAACGAGAGTCTGAGCTCCGAAGCCAACCGCCAAGCCAACAATGCCAGCACCGGCCAAAATGGGCCTGGTGTTTACACCCAATTGATCCAAGATGATGATCCCCCCGATGAACGCGGCTGCTATTTTGATGACCGAGCTAATCAGGGGAATGAGGGTTTTCCTCTTTTTTGTAAGTTTCTTTCCTTTTCTCTCCTCCAGCAAGCGATCGGACACGAATCGGCTGATCTGTATCACGGCGATGACTACCCCGACGGTTATGAGAATTGCTATTGCCCTGAGGATGATTGAAGAGCCAATCCTTGAGGCGACGATGGCGGAAACCGGTATGCCCCAAAACTGGACGATGAAGCCGAGGGCGAAGAATACCACAACCACACCGAAAATCCTCCTCGTTATGCGAATATACTGATTTGTCTTCTGCTCGAGCCCCGGAAACCGTGCCTTAATCCGTTCATTGACAGCAAAGAGCCTTTCGAAACCCCGATCGAGGACCCTCAGGGCTAGAAAAAGGGCCACAACCGTAATAGCAGTCCAGAGTGTTGCCCTAAAAAGGTAGTCGTAAGCCTCCTCGTAGTCGACGATCAGAAAGAGAAATATAATCCAGGTGTATGCCACAGCGGGAATTGGCCAAAGCCGGATTACCAAGCTAAGAAGTCCCTTGAAGTCTCCCCCTGAACTTTCCGGGTTTTGCCGAGGGGTCCCGTATCTCATCCGGAGCTCCCTGGCTATCTGCATGACAAATACGCTTATCATGAGGGGAAACACGATGAGGAGAAGCCCCCGAATGAAGAGAAAGGAAGGGCCGATGACCCCGCTAACGAGCAGGACCCTTGTCGCGAGAAAATAGAATGCCGTATAGTTGGTGAACCGGGCCGCCCAAACCCAGAAGTAGTTTGCGCTCTCGTCGCTGAGGGGAAATATCCTCATTGTTCCATCTTCAGGAGCGAGGAAGAGGCGGAACACGGCGAGGGCAAGCCGGTAAAGAAACACCACCAAAAAGACAAGAAAAGCCAAGGTTTGCCCGCGGGGGAAGGACGGGTAAACTTCGAACAGGACGAATAGGGAGGCTAAAAGCGCTGCATACGGTGCAATGCTCAATACCAAACGGGAAAACCCCGCAGCCACCGTGGAGGGAAGGCCTCTCTTGCGCTCGTCCCTTGCGGGATAGTATCTTCGCAGGAGGAACCCCACGAGCAAACCTATCACTATACCTCCTGCAATATCCCCGAAAAGCCTCAGCAGCTTGGATCGGTTCTCGCGCTCGGAGAGAAAGGCCTTGGCCCTTCCAAGGGCCCCAGGTGCTCTGGCCACCAAAGAGGCAGTGCTGACCCCGGCATCCAAAACCCCTTTGAACATTGATTCAACAGTCATGAAGGCCTTCTCGATGGCGAGGACCTCTTCTTTGTCGGGTGGTCTTTCAATTTCCCCGGCTCCTCGTATGGCGGCCTCTCGCAGCTGGATGAGGTTCTTCAGATCTTTCACAAAGGCCTCTCTCCGACTCGGATTCTCCAACAGTTCCACAAGCTCCTTGAGATCTTCTGTCGCCACGTCAACGCTTTTCGGACCCTCCGGGGTCTCCCCGTAGCCGGATGACACAAGCAAAAGAAGCAGGAGTATAACCATGACGAAAAGCCCCTTCGAGAAGACTCTATCGAAAACTCTCGCGTACATACCCTATCCCTCCTTTAAGACAAAATGAAAAAGCCAGACGTCCCTCGGGCAACCCAGCCATCTTTGAACCCCTACCATGTTTTCAGAACGCTCTGTAGTTAATCACTCCTGACCCATTCCAACTCCATTAAGTAAACAAATTTTCTATGGGAACTCTATAGAAGAAGGTTCAAAGACCCGTGGATGGCCCGTGGATTTCCCTCGCACGGATGGCTCATTCTTCCTTCTTATCAAACGGGCACAATCTTGTCAACGAACATATCAGATCTGGCTTAAATAGCAGAACAAGACGGGGGAGACTTCTAAAAGGCGAGGCAAAAAATCGATGATTCTTCTAAGAAACTGCCGGGCTAACTTCGTGGTTTTGAATGAGCTCATATCCCAAGAGTCACGCTCCACTCCACCCCTATGCAAAGCGAGAGACAGTTTCATCCGCGTATAACGCATACCCTCCCAAGGGGTGCGTCCTTTGCTTCTATGAGGCCACCTGTTGTCGAGGTCTTTTTTTCCCTTACACCATGGGTTAATCCTTCAGGCTTGCATCGAGCTAGTGGCTTCATTTAACGTGAGGCTTCTGTCTGTCTCGACCGAACTTCTACCCGTGCTGACCCCTTTTCGCCAGACATCTATTGCCGCCTTCGCCAAGAGGCGATTTGGGGAGCGATTTCTAACTCCTTGAATTTCCGCAGACCCACATAAATGCAAGATTTCTTTCGCATATCGATAATTTTGACTCGCCCCACGATGATCGATATCATCTTGTATTATCTGTGTGGAGCTACCATTAACGTGTTCCATCCGCCAGCTTCCACAAGTAATTCCGGGGTTTCTCATCGAGTAGATAGCATAATTCATGTCTGCCAAAAGAATAGGCCTCTATGAGCTCTAGCAATTTGTTATTTTTGGAATAATAATGATCAGATTGCAAGCCAGACAAGAAATAAATTTCCGAGATGGAGGTGAGCCAATTATAACTACTCGTTTTTCTTCAAACGTATATGTTGTGTTCCGCACAGACTCAGAATGGTAAATTCTGGGGCGATCACGAACTATCCTAACATCTTCCTAGCTCGTTCTCTAACTAGTGATTTGCTATTTAGGCCCCTCTTCTAAGAATTGCAAAATTTCAGTGGCATCCATTTCAGCTAACCCTAAATTCTCCATAGTTCTTCCCTGATTCCAGTAATCAATATTCATCAAAGCCGAGGCTAAATCGATCAAAAGGCGGTGCAGCGGTGCATTGACGCCGAACTTCTTCGCCGCTGACGCCACGGGCACGAGTCCCATTGGAACATCTTCAGTTATGAGCCTTGTTTGTAGACTTTCAGGTGATCTTATGGGAGCATATGCCGGATTCTTTGTCATCACATCATAAAGAGTGTCGCCGGTAATCCCATAGAACTCTTCTAGCAAATTCTTGATGCTTCTCACTGTGATCCCAAAATGATCTGCGACCGCTAATCTCTCCTCATCCAGTTTCTCTTCGAACTTCCCAATGGAAGGAGTTGCC
>JAQYWG010000182.1 GCA_030145085.1 Thermodesulfobacteriota bacterium | reverse complement strand
TTGAAGGCAAAACGCGAAATCCTCTCGCATCCTTTCCGCGTCAGCAGCAGTGTGTCCATTGCGGCTTGATCGGTCACAATTCCTACGCCTCGCGAAATATACAACCCTTCCGTATTCTCCCTCAGGAAGAGATAATTGATGTCGTCCGCCATTTTCCCTTTGAGCGGATTGGAAGTGTTGGGAAAGAGTCTTATGGGACGAAGGTTGACGTAAAGATCGAAACCGATCCTCAACATACCTCCCACCAAACCGGCTTCGGTGCCATCGGGTTTTCTCACCTTTGGAAGCCCCGCGGGGCCTTTGAGGGTTGCATGGGCCTCCTGGATGGCCTGAAGGGTCTCTTGGGAAATCGGCTCCCCAGATTCCTGGTAGTATGCAGCGCCTGCTTTCCGAAAATCATATTCCAGATGAAAGTTACCCAATCGTTGTTGAACTCCTTCCAGCAGTTCCAGGGCTCCTTCCACAATCTCCGGTCCAATTCCATCACCGGGCAACACAACGATCTTATAGGTCTTCATCACTGCGAAATCCTCACTTGAAACGGTAAGAGGCGCGTATCAGGATATCTCTTTCTCTCTCCTATTCGGCCACCGTTGGAATACAACCAACCGCTCTTTTTTTGAAATGCCGCTGACGGTGCTGCTGCACTTCCGCGTCCATTTCTCGTCCCGAAGGATCGATGGAGATATTACCGTAGCAAGAATCAAAATAGAAAGAATAGCGCATTTCCCTTTCCCGAACATGGCCCTTCCCCAATGACGGTCTTTCGTGGTTTTACTCAAATCCCTTTACCCCCACCGAAGAACTCTTCAAACATTCCAAAGCCCGCTTCACGGGACTTGATGTTTTTCAACAGAAAACTTGAAACCTCTGAAAAACTGAAGAAAAAGGAGCTCTGAGCACGAAATCATGCGGTGTTGCAGTGTGTTTTAGAATCGTCGAAAAAATATTATTGAGGTGCGAAGAGCGACCTTCCCAGAGCTCTCAATTAATCAGAAAAGGAGCTTTATCACCTCCCGTAGGGAATCGACCCCTCTCAGTTGGATGGAATCTCCCTTTTTCATCCTCTCTCGATTGGTCTTGGGGAGGACACATTGTTCGAAACCAAGTCTGACCGCCTCCCTTACCCGAACCTCTGCCTGGCTGATTCCTCTGACCTCTCCGGTGAGCCCAACTTCCCCGAATACCACGATCTTGGGATGGACCGGTTTATCCAGAAAGCTGGAGGCTACGGAGATGGTAATGCCCAGATCCATCGCGGGCTCATCCACCTTGATTCCACCGGCCACGTTTAAAAAAATGTCCTGGTTATACAATTTCAATCCCATTTTCTTCTCCAAGACAGCCACCAGGAGAGCCAGGCGATTGTAGTCTACCCCTATTGCCGTCCTGCGTGGAATGGCCAAACTCGATGAGGTAACAAGGGCCTGAATCTCCACCAGTATGGGGCGAGTTCCCTCCATGGATGGAACCACCACCGAGCCGGAGACATTTTCGGGTCTTTCCGACAAGAAGATTTCCGAAGGGCTCAGTACCTCCTCCAGGCCGGATTCCTTCATCTCGAAAACTCCGATCTCGTTTGTGGGCCCGAACCTATTCTTCACCGCCCTCAGGATACGATAAGGATGGCTCGCCCCTCCTTCGAAATACAACACCGTATCCACCATGTGTTCTACCACTCGGGGGCCAGCTATGGATCCCTCTTTTGTGACATGGCCGATCAGGAAAATAGGGATTCCAGTGCCTTTGGCGAGCTGCATCAGCCTGGCTGATGACTCCCGTACCTGGCTGATGGATCCGGGAGCCGATTGGAGCTCTGAGGTAAAGATGGCCTGGATGGAGTCGATGACCAAGACAGAGGGTTTGAGCTTCTGGAGTTCATTGAGGATTTTATCCAGAGAGGTTTCGGAGAGTACCAATAGATTGGCGGCGTGGATTCCCAACCTCTCCCCTCGAATTCTGGTCTGTCTCGGTGATTCCTCCCCGGAGACATAGAGGACCTTTAGCTCCTCCCGGGAAAGCCGATCCGACACCTGAAGGAGAAGGGTCGATTTCCCTATCCCCGGATCACCACCGATCAAGATGATGGACCCCGCGACAATCCCCCCTCCCAGAACTCGATCGAATTCCTGAATCCGGGTCTTCAACCTCCCCCTTTCCTCGGCCTCTATTTCCGTTATGGGCTTTGGAGGATAATCGGCCGAGAGGCCCCAGCCTTGCCTCTTGGTTTCAGGCATTTCGACGACCTGCTCCTCCACCAAGCTGTTCCACGTAGCACACTCCGGACACTTTCCCAGCCATTTGGGGGAACGGTAGCCGCACGATTGGCAGACGAATTGGGTCTTCACCTTGGCCATGAGTTACTCCACGGACTTTTGCTGACGAATTGTAACAGGGGCGACAATCCTCGCCAAACCCTAAGGTTCCAGCCCCCTCCAGCCATATTCAGCTCCCCTGTGCCAGCTCGGCCTTAATATGAAGGGCCGCCTTCCTCAGGACTTTCTTCATAGCCTCTTCATCCTCCGGCAGCTCCTGGGGAAAAATCTCGAGCGTGATCATCTCATCATAGCTGGATTCCTTTAAGTATTCCAACACCTCCGCAAGGGGTAACATTCCATGGCCGGGAAGGAGGTGTTCCCTTTGGCTTCGATAATCGCTGAAATGGATGTTCTTAACCCTTTTGGTCTCGTATAATCGAAGGAAATTTCGTACAAACCGCGTGTTGGCCGTTCCCATATGGGTGCAGTCGAAGGTGAAGTAGAGGTTCCTCTTAGCGATAAAACGGACTATATCCTTGGTGTTCCGTAAGACGTGCGGGTTAAACCTCAATAGGTTTCCCCTATAGGGCATATTCTCCATGGCGATGACCACCTTTCCCCCTCCGAACTCTCTTTGAAAATCCCTTACCATATACATCCACCGCCAAAATTTGATCTCCAGATCGAGCCATTTGGGGGGATGAAAAGTAACCATGGGAACGGAAACCCTCCTCGCGAGCTCAACGGTCTTGAGAAGGGCTGCTATCCGATCTCCCCAACCCTGAATCAGATCGAAGGGGGCATGGAGAACATAGATGGGCACAACCTCCTTCAAACCACGTAAGAGACTGTAGCCCTCTTCCTGCCCGAGATTTTCCGAAATGATGACCTCCATACCATCGTAGCCGGTCTCGGAAGCGATCTGAAAGGCCTTTTCCAACGGGAGCGTATGGAGGCTTCCCGATGAGAGCAAGATTTTCATGGTGTTGTCTTGTCGGTCTTGAGGATGGTCTTCCGCTTGTATCTAAGATTCCATCCCGCAGTAAATCACGTTTGGTGGGAAATTTCAACGGAAGAGGTGGCATACCCACCGAGATAGGCTGGAACGTTATGCACTTTAGCTTTTAGGAGTTCTGTGGCTAAGGGGATTTCCTATTCATTTAAGAATGTCAGAAACACAGGTTCTAATCAGGGGAATTCATGAAAGTGGCCAGTACTGAATTTTATCTTAAAACAGGAGGGCAGAGCCAAATAACTCTACCCGTGTTTCGATTGGAAACACTCAGTTAACTAAGCTTAATACAGATAATACCAATAACAATAAAGCAAATCGTCACCATCTTCGTAATTGTGGACCGCTCCTTCAGAAAGATGATGCCGGCAAGAGAACCCAAGACAACGGAGAATTCTCGAACGGCAACAATGTAGCCAACAGGCCCCATTGTAAAAGCAAACAGGATCATCAAATATGTCCCGATTGATCCAACACCAATGAGCACGGCATACCCGATGCATTGCTTTGCTTCCTGACCGAGCGTGCCGCGGTAACGCCTCATAAGGGACGGGGTTAGGACAACTGCCGCGATCAGGAACATTGACCATATGTATACAACTGGATTAGTGTGATTGACGCCAATTTTATCAACTAACGAATAAGCAACAATCGAAGCTCCGATGCACAAAGCTAATGTTACTGCTTTTGTGTCATCTACCCTTCTATGTACTGATACGCTCATAGAAATAATGCCCACGGAGATTAGACCAATGCCGATTGACCCGAGAAATGTAAAGTCCTCATTAAGGAGAAAACGAGCTAGAATCGCAGTTAGGGCAATTCCTGAACCACGCGCGATTGGATAGACGAGAGAGATCTCGCCGTGCCTATATCCAGCCGCCAGCAAACGGAAATATACACTATGAATCAAGCCTGTGGCGATTATGCATATTATCGCCGGCACTTGCACCGTTTCACGAAGTCCTTTATGGACAACAATGCCAATCACACCTGGAAAAATAAGTGCACATGCCAACCACAAACCTAGCCATATAGCCACCAGATTTCCGACTGCCTTGCGTGCCGCGAAGTTCCACGCAGCATGACAAAAGGCCGAGATGAGTACTAGTAAGAAAATTGATAAAGTCATTCTATCATTATAAGGAATACGGAGAGCACTTTATCCCTATCTATTTTTTCCGTTCAACGGCCGAACTCAGCGGCCCTGAGAGAGCAGAAAAAGTCGACCCATCGACCCTGAGCGACGTCGACAGGCTCAGGATCGATGCTGAGTAAAGTCGAAGCATCGAAGGGTCTTCCGCATCCACATGTTAGCGGCTGTTACAAAAACCCGTCTTAAGCTGGAGTTTCGATAACTTGGTAGTGCGTGGAATGACTGTCAAATCTTGACAAGAGTTGCCTCGCCTCGGGAGGTACGACGGCAACTTCATAATCTTCGCCTGCAAACGCTCGCACGGCATCTAACGAAGCAAACCACATTATCGTCACGGACTCCACCTCATCATCAACATCGCGACGAAGCAGGTGTATGCCGCGGTAACCCTGGATTGATCGCTTCGCGATGCCAAGAAATATCTCCTTGCGCAGTAACTCTTCATAGACATCCGCGTTTTGGTGATTCGTCCAACCATGCCATACTCGACTGATCATTCGTGAACCTCCTATGACAGATCAGCTATCGTATTGTAGATATTCTTGCCAAATTCCCAGACCTGAAAAATAGAAGTAGGGGGCGTTGTTTCTGAATCAACTTATGAATAGTTCTCTATTTCAAGCAGACCCTGGAAATTCGCAACTCGAACGACGGCCGAAACGGTCACGCCAAGGAAATTGGCCACTTGCGCTCCTGGATAGCCCGTCTTCCTCACCGCCAGCTGACAGAACAATTGCCGTGCCTTGGAAATCTTCTTCTTCTTGCTTCCTGGAGATCTTCGCGTGATCAATCCCCGGGCCTATCACATGGTGCGACATTCCGCGAGCATCGAATCTCGGCTGCCTGCATCTGTAACCCTCTTTAGAACCGGAAGATAAAGGCAAACCCAAAGAATCCAGCTGGATTGTAGTCTTCTCTAGCGATTCTTTGGCCTTTCTTGTCCTCCAGACGAACCTGGCCGTCCAGGTCCACACCGCCCACCAGACTCACCACGGCCTGACGGCTGAAACTGTAGGTTATACCGCCAAATACCAGGTATGAACGGTCTTCCCCAATCCCTTTGGGGGCAATCCCTTTGTTGTCGAGCCGAAAGCGCAGTTTTTCAACGCGCCCACCGAGGGAAAGATTCCATTTATCGGAGGCCTTCCAATTTAAAGCCAACCCGGGG
>JAQYWG010000181.1 GCA_030145085.1 Thermodesulfobacteriota bacterium | reverse complement strand
GATACCGACATCATCGTGGCGAGCGGCAAAGCTTACATCAACGCCCTGAATAAATTAAACTATAAACAGAACTACCTAGCTACGGATATGGACCGTTTGCTATGAGGTAGAGCAGTAACCTTGGGGGGATAGAGGGATGGACACGAGGGGTTTCTTTACAGATCCCATCAAAGGTGAGGTCGTTACCTTGATGCTTACCATCCAGACGGAAGAGTGCAAGAACTGTCGATTAGTTTTTGAAGAAACTGATATTAAGCGGAAATTTGTCGACACCTTAAACTGCGCAATTCAACGGGGATTGGATGAGATGATAAATCGATGATGGGAACGGGGACTTCCTCACAAGGCCTTTCGGATTCCCCGAACTGCTTGGTTAATTCGATGCTGGTTCTCCACGAGGGCGAAGCGAACATACTCGTCTCCGTACTCCCCAAAACCGATCCCCGGTGAGACGACGACTTTTGCCTCCTCCAGGAGAAGCTTGGCGAACTCCAGGGAACCCATCTTGCGGTAGGCCTCGGGAATGTGGCCCCAGACGTACATGGTTCCCCTCGGCTTCTCGATATTCCAGCCAGCGCGCCCAAGCCCGTTGACCAGGGTATCTCGCCGCTTTTGGTA
The DNA here is from genome assembly GCA_030145085.1 of Thermodesulfobacteriota bacterium. Classification (GTDB taxonomy): domain Bacteria; phylum Desulfobacterota; class BSN033; order WVXP01. The sequence goes on along the minus strand of JAQYWG010000181.1, from coordinate 5,003 downwards.
GATCTCAACAATCTCGTCAACACAGGCCTGATCTTCGTTCAAAGCGATGATGGAAGCGATCTGGATTGGTTGAAAGATCCCATAGTCCAGGTAGCTCTTGATCCTGGCAAGGGCGTGAATCACCCGAGGATTGCCCAGGGCAAAGCCCACTCGACATCCCGGCATGCTATAGCTCTTGGAGAGGGAGTAAAACTCCACACCCACTTCCTTCGCCCCCTTGGCCTGGAGGAAGCTGGGTGCCCGATAACCGTCGAAGCACAGATCAGCATATGCGAAGTCGTGAACCACGATGATCTGGTGTTCACGGGCAAATTCCACCACTTTCTCGAAAAACTCCAGGTCCACCACGCTCGTTGTGGGGTTGTGGGGATAGGATATGACGAGAATCTTGGGTTGGGGCCAGGTGAGCGTGGTGGCCGAGGCGAGATCCGCGAAAAAGTCACGGTCGGGGGCCACGGGAATACTCCGCAAATCTCCCCCTGCAATGATCACCGAATATGGGTGAATTGGATACGTAGGGTTAGGGACGAAGACTACATCTCCCGGTTCAACCACGGCAAGGGCGAGATGGGCGAGCCCTTCCTTCGATCCGATGGTTACGATGGCCTCCGATTCCGGATCCAACTCCACGTCATAGCGCTGCCTATACCAGTCGCAAATGGCCGTTCGGAGTTTAGTAATTCCGCGGGAGGCTGAGTATCGGTAATTCCGAGGATTTCGGCATGCCTCGATGAGCTTATGGACGATGTGTCTGGGTGTGGGGATATCGGGGTTGCCCATGCCCAGATCCACGATGTCTTCTCCCCTGCTACGTGCCACTTCCTTGAGTTCGTTGACGACGGCGAACACATAGGGGGGAAGGCGACTGACACGACGGAAATCCTGGGTCTGATCGGTGACCAAGCTATACCTCCTGACAATGAATTATTCGGATTTATTTGCGAGTCCGGTCCCCAATGGATGTCCCACGCATTTGGAAACGACCATTCGTGTTGCAAAGCGTATTGAAACGGTACATGTAATGCAAGGCCAACCCAGTGTCAAGGGAAAATTCTTGGTCCATGATCCATGGGTGGAGGGGAGGTCCATCTTCCACCCTTTCCTCAACCCCTACAGAGTGGATGTTCCCTCGTTCCGGGAAGTTTCGGTCCCAGGTAATTACATATTGATTCGGTATAGACAATCGCTGAAGGTTATTTGATGGAACATCCTCCGGCATTCTGGTGACCGGTGAACTGGTATCGGTCCAGTTCAGCAGGTCTTCGATTCAGCGCAAAAATTGATCATGCACGGCTCCCTGAACTTACAATATTCATTGGGGTGAGGGCAATGATTATCATAAATGTCAATCTCGTGTTGATATTTTTGACAAAAGAAAATCCGGATCGGTTCATCTCGTTTTCCTTTGTCCTTATTGTAGTGTGATTTTTTTGTCCTCAAATTACACGCCCAAAGCATGGCGCAGAGCAAAAATCCTGCCGGATTAACAAGATAAGAACACCCAGTTCCCTCGGAGCGGAGGCAAGCCCGGTGGCCAGGATGAGGGTAAAAAGAACGGTAACCAGAGCCCTTTGCAATCCGTCACATGGTTCCGGAAGCTCCGGGGTTCGATAAATGGTAGCCATGGGTTTTGTTTAATGTTGTCGCGCTCGGCGGAATTTCAGACCGGGCGTTCAGCTTCATAAATCCGGCCCGGAAGGACTTCTTGGAGGGAAGGGCATAGAAGGCGAGGTAGAATCTATGGGCCCGAATTCAACAATTACAAGGCCTTCTTGATCATTTCCTCCACTTTTGATTTTGGAACGGCACCAACGATCTGGTCGGAGACTTGCCCATCTTTAAAGAGAATGACCGTGGGAATTCCCCTGATTCCATAACGGCTGGGTGTTGCCGGGTTTTCATCCACGTTCATTTTGGCTACCTTCACCCTTCCTGCATATTCCTTGGCTAACTCCTCTATAACAGGTGCGATGACGTGGCATGGGCCGCACCACGGAGCCCAGAAATCTACCATCACGGGAATATCGGATTTCAGAATTTCGGGCTCAAAATTTCCGTCCGTTGCTTGGAGTAACCCTTCGTCAGCCATTTTCGCCTCCCTCTTTCCTGGCGCTTCGTTTATCCGAGGCCGATACTAATAACTCTTCGTCTTCGAATGAGGTGAATCTTTTCGTTATTTTGAACCGGCAACCTACCGGGAGCGCTCAACTTCAAGTAAAGGGTCCGGGACCACAAGATGATGCAGTTCCAGAGGAGCTGGTGTTTTGCCCTTGAGAGGAGCTAAAGGCGGACATCAACCTGCTGACCTTCGGGCCCTTGCAGATGGGACAATGCAACCCTTGTTCGCCTTCCGAAACGCTTCGTATCATTTCGAAGGCGTGTTCACACGTATCACATCGATATTCATATATCGGCATGGAACCCTCCGTGATCTATTTTTCCCTTTTTTGTCGATCCTCGACATCGCATAGACTCGACAGTCAGGTCCTGATACCGAGTTTGGGAAAGACGTAGATATTAAGGAGAAACCAGGCCCCAATGACGGAAAGTATGAGAATCCATTTGAGCATTGAAACTGAACCTCGGCCTATTCTATTCCCGCTATTTAATTATAATATAGGCGTTGATTCGCTCTTTTTCAAGGGAAGGTGTCAAAAATTGCTGTTATTCAATGAATTCGGAGATTTTGTTGGTCGTCAATTGAAAAAGTAATTGACTTAATCCAATCCAAATAGTACTAAACTAAGGACTAAGGGTGCATAGACATTCCAGGAGTGTAAAAATGTCCGAACTGATTCGATTTGGTATTTCCATGGATAGTCGCCTCCTCACCCGTTTCGATCAATTGATCGACGAAAAGGGGTATTCCAACCGGTCAGAGGCCATTCGGGATCTTATCAGGGACGAATTGGTCGAGCAATCCTGGGAGGAAGAGGATAAGGAAACAGTGGGCACCATCACGCTGGTCTACGACCATGAGATTCGCGATCTCACCGAAAAGCTTATTGACTACCAGCACCAGGTTCATGGTGCGGTAATATCGTCGCTTCATGTCCATCTGGATAAGCACAATTGCCTTGAGGTACTGGTAGTTAAGGGAAAGGGACGGGAGATTAAAAAGGTGGCCGACAGGTTAATCGGAACCAGAGGGGTCAAGCATGGGAAGTTGGTTACAACTACAACGGGAAGGGATGTCTTCTGAAAACCTTTGGAATAATTGCCCTCCGATGTCGATTCCCCCGAGGGATCAGGATTGCGTTAAACTCCCTCCAATTTTCCATTCACCATCCTGTATATGCACCGGGTCGTCTTGGCCAACAACCCCTTATCTTGAGAAATGATCATATAGGATGTGGAGGAACGGTTGAGCACCTGGATGATCCTTTCCGTTGTCTCCTCATCGAGTCCGGATGTGGGTTCATCCAGCAGCAAAACCTCGGGTTTCATGGCGAGAACCGTTGCTAGGGATATGAGCTTCTTTTCGCCGCCGGAGAGTTTATAGGTTACCCTGTCTTCGAAACCGAAAAGCCCTAAGGTTTCCAGCGTTTCCCTCACGATTTTTCGTGCATCGTCATGTCGTTTTCCCAGGTTGAGCGGCCCAAAGACCATGTCTTCAGCTACCGTGGGACAGAACAATTGATCGTTTGCATCCTGAAAGAGGAGGCCGATTCTTTCCCGGGCTCCCCGGTAATCGGCTTCATCGTGCATCTTTTTCCCGAATATCTTGATCTCTCCCTCCTTTGGTTTCAGAAGGCCCATGATAATATGAAAAAGGGTTGTCTTTCCGGACCCGTTTGGCCCCGTCAGCCCAACCCTATCTCCCTCCGAGAAGGTGAAACTCAATTTTCTCAGGACATCTCGCGCGGAGTCATAGCCAAAGGTGATGTCCTGCAGCCTTATGAGAATATCTCTTTTCCCCATTGAAGGAACCCCAGTCCCGTTATAGAGAGGAGCATGATAATGAATGCAATGAGATCCCTTCTTTTCAGGTTAAAATGATCCAGTACCCAGAATTTTCCCCTAAACCCCCTGCAGAGCATAGCATCATAGACCCTCTCGGAACGATCGTAACTCTTAAGCACCATCATTCCCACCAGGTGGGCATAGGCCCTGTAGGTATGCAAATCGCTTCTGGGATGAAAGCACCTGATTTTCATGGCGTTGACCAGTCTCACATATTCGAAATAGATGACATGGATGTAACGATAGGAGAAGAAGAGCAACTGGACCAATTTATCCGGAACGAAGAGATGTCTCAGGGCGTGAGCCAGCGTAAATATGGGAGTTGTTGCCAGGAGGGCAATACATCCTAGGATGATGGCGTTGGATTTTATGGTGATCGAAAGGGCGTATCGAATCCCTTCCGCGGTAGCATTCAATGGCCCCAGTGAGAAAAGGGTTTTACCCGGATAGGTGAAGGGGAGTAAGGTCCATAGTAAGAGGATGAAGCCATTGACAAGAAGCAAGCGCCTCACAACCTTAATCAATGGCAGGCGAGAAACCAGGACGCAGCATGCCGAAAAAAAGAGGGCCAAAAGAAGTACCTCCGTCCGATCCGCAACGGCCACGATAATCGAGAATAGCGTGGCCACGATTACCTTGATCCGGGGGTCAAGGTCATGAATGAGGGAATTGCCCGATGAAAACTCCTCAGCTACCATGTAATGGTTCCTCCACCTATCTTCCCCTTCTACTCCTGAAATAGAGGATGATCCCCATGATCCCGAAGATAAAGCCGATTCCTCCCATCACTTGAATGAATGAGACCCCCTCGTTTTGCCGTTTTACGAGGAGCCTCATGATGGGTTTCAATTTCTTATCCAGGGCCTCCTCAACCACCATGCGGATCTGTTCCACTTCACGGAGGGTTAGCTGCCTCGCCGAGCTCCCTTTTTCCGCACCGAAAACCTTCTGAGCGGCCTTGTGAGGTTCCGATCCTGGGGATCTTCCCTCCGCTTCACCCCGCAATTCCCCAGCGGGAATAATGTATTCGTCTTTATGCC
>JAQYWG010000180.1 GCA_030145085.1 Thermodesulfobacteriota bacterium | reverse complement strand
ACCAAGAGGAAGGGATTAGGGCTGGGGTTGCCCATATCCAAGAAGATCGTTCAAGACCTCAATGGCACCATTGAAATCGAGAGCGAACCCGGAAAGGGGACCACGTTCACGTTGAAATTCCCCCTTCTTTGATGATTGTGATCTACCCCCTCCCTTTTCCATACCCTTGGTATGGAAATTGCTTAATCTCTTTTGTGACAAGGCGAATGGGCCAAGCTTTTCCAAATCAATTGAAATACTTGAGCGCGATTAGTTTCGTACTCCCTGGGATGAGGAGGAGCTCGTTTGATTTGTCCCTATCTGAAGAGGACTGTTATGCCAATCTGCCGGGCAAAACATGGGGCATTTATGGCGCCCAATCTCTACGAACTCCAATCCTATTGTATGAGCGTTAAGTATAAAAAATGTCCTATCTTCAGAAAGAGTCGATCGACGAGGGGAGTAGTAACGGAAAAGAAGGTAAAAAAAGAAATGGATAATGACGGCGCCAGGTAAATGGGGACGTAATATGTTCAGCAAACTTATCGGAACGAAGAAAATTCATATAAACGAAGGCGATTACGAAGTCAGGTACTATCGGAACACCAATCTCAATGGGGACACCCTTTTCACCTCCGAAGTGAATATCGGGCTAAACGACAAGATCATACTCGACGACCATTCCATGGCCAGCCTAGAGTATAAGGTAGATTTAGTCCTTCCCGCTGCCCTTTACAGCAGGACGACCGCCAATCCCCGATAATTGGTTCAAATAACGTGTAGCGGCCCCTGATATGGGCCCCATACCAACCGATTGCATCCATGGCGGAGGTGATGGGGTCGTTTTTCACCACCAGATATCGAAGTTCAATTTGCCGAGGGGAAGTTTTTTGCCCATTGATCAGCCCCCTTCGCCGGGATTATACGAGATTTTCATATTCATTGGAGAAGGAAATTTCAAGGTTGTTTTATGTTTCCAGATATCATAATCTCAGGGTAAAGGAAGCGATGAAGATCAAGAGTGGGAAACAGTTGGGATACGGTTCTTTTAACGAGGGCGAAGAGAGAATTTATGATGTACAGATTGAAAAGAATAGGTGTAATCAGGACACCTTATAGCGAAAGTGCTCCCCATCAACCCATTGAAGACGATGAGGGAGAATTCCGCATCGTTCTGGATCCTGAATATGTCGAGGGACTTCGTGATCTGGGGGCTTTTCGTTACATCCACGTAATATACTATATGCACAAATTAAACCGCAGCGTCTCCATGGCCGTGTGCCCCCCATGGGCTGGTGGGAAAAAGGTGAGCCTTTTCGCAAGTCGATCCCCGGCCCGACCCAACCCCATAGGCCTTAGCATCGTCCGGTTGAAAGGCATCGCTGATAATACTATCTTCACATCGGGATTGGATGTAATTGACGGGACACCACTGCTGGATATTAAGCCTTACATCAAAGACCTGGATTCTAGATTCGATGCCGGCGATGGCTGGATTAACAGGACAAATGGGGCGGGTGCGGGGGAAATCGAAAAAAAGATAAAAAGGCCTTGAAATCCCTTATTTGACGATTCCCCCATCGATCATTTTCCTTGGGTCGAGGAGGGAATCGAGCTTTTCCTCCGGGAAGAGCCCGTCCCATCTCCCCTCAGTCACCTCCTTGGATGCTTCCCGAATCGCCCTCGACAGGTTCGCTTCCAATAGTCTTAATTCCCCATTTGCCCGGGCCGAGGCCCACTTAGTGAGTCCCAGGGCCCGAACAAAGGCCCGGGGGAAACGGAGACCGCTTATAGGGCGATTCTCAACGGCTCGCTGGGTCTGGGTTCCAAAATATGCTCCTTTGGGAACCCTAACCTCTCCCATGGAATCCCTCTCTATCCTGAAGTTCCCATCATTACCCTTCATCATGCTCTACTCCTTACTTTTATAGTGATTGATTGGATTACATTATATCTGATGATGACATGGAGCCACAGGTGGGGAAAGTTGTGGAAATCAAGAGTAGAAGGTCTTGACATTAGAGGGTAAAATTGGTAATTTTTTGAAGTTTTACCCAAGGGTATTGAAGAAGCCCGGGAAATAGCGTATTATAGTAAATTCGACAAACGGCTAATGGGAGGGGGAGATGCCCACGATAAGCCAATTAATCAGGAAAGGACGAACCGCTCTCAAGAATAAGACGACTGCTCCGGCCTTGAAAGGATCTCCTCAAAAAAGGGGCGTATGCATCCGAGTCTATACATCAACGCCTAAGAAACCCAACTCCGCCCTTCGAAAAGTAGCTCGGGTGAGGTTAACAAATGGCTTGGAGGTGACTACCTATATCCCAGGAATGGGACATAACCTTCAGGAGCATTCCGTCATATTGATTAGGGGTGGGAGGGTAAAGGATCTTCCCGGAGTCCGGTATCACGTCATTAGGGGAACCTTGGATTCAGTTGGAGTTGAGGACAGGAAACAAAGTCGTTCTAAATATGGCACGAAAAAACCGAAATAGGAGATGAACTTACATGCCGAGGAGAAGAGAAGTTCCCAAAAGGAGAATTTTGCCCGACCCCAAATACCACGACCTATTGGTTGCCAAATTCACCAATGCTATCATGCGCAGCGGGGAAAAGAGCGTGGCCGAAAAGATGCTCTACCGTTCATTCGATATCATCAGGGAAAAGACCAAAGGGGATCCCGTAAAGATATTCAAAGAAGCCCTAGATAACGTTAAACCCATGATCGAGGTTAAACCGCGGCGGGTTGGAGGGGCAACCTACCAAGTTCCCGTTGAAGTCAGGTCTGGGAGGAAGATGGCATTGGCCATCAGATGGATCATCACATATGCTCGGCAACGGCCCGAAAAAAAAATGGAAGAAGCGTTGTCTGCTGAGTTGATTGATGCCGCTAACCGCCGCGGTGCAGCGGTAAAGAAGAGGGAAGATACCCATAAAATGGCGGAAGCGAATAAAGCCTTTGCTCATTACCGATGGTAAGGGAATAGGGTGATATGCTGAGAACCCCTCTTATCATTCAAAACCGTTGGTTTTTAGCCTATTTCTTAATGGGGATGTGGAACTTGGCACGTACCATTGCATTACATCGAATCAGAAACATCGGGATAATGGCCCACATCGATGCCGGGAAGACTACTACCACCGAGAGGATGCTCTACTATACTGGGGTCATCCATAGAATGGGCGAAGTTCACGAAGGCTCTGCGGTTATGGATTGGATGGAGTTGGAGCAGGAGAGGGGAATTACCATAACCTCCGCTGCAACCACCTGTTTTTGGAAGGATCACCGTATCAACATTATTGATACACCTGGTCATGTAGACTTTACCATGGAGGTGGAAAGGTCCCTCCGGGTTTTGGATGGGGCCATTGCTATCTTCGACTCCGTTGAGGGGGTGGAACCTCAATCGGAGACGGTTTGGAGACAGGCCGATAAATTCGACACTCCCCGTATCGCATTCATGAATAAGATGGACCGGGTCGGAGCCGATTTTCCCAAATGCGTACGAATGATCAGGGAAAAACTCGGCGCCTCACCCCTGGTACTCCAAATTCCCGTGGGGTACGAAGAAGAGTTCGAGGGGGTTATCGACCTGATCACTAAAAAGGCAATCCTCTATGATGAGTCCAGCCTGGGCTCACAATTCAAGGAGGTGGATGTCCCGGATCCCCTCATGGATTCATTCGCCGATCACCGGGAACAGATGCTGGAGAAGCTTGCTGACATAGATGAATCCCTCATGACAAAATATCTTGGGGGAGAGGAAATTGGCCAATGGGAGATTAAAAGCGCCATAAGAAAGGGCACGATAGAGAGGGGAATCGTTCCCGTATTATGTGGATCAGCATTTAAGAATAAGGGGATTCAACCACTGCTCGATGCGGTGGTGGATTACCTTCCATCTCCCCTTGACGTCCCTCCTGTAAAGGGAGTCGGTCCAGATGGAAAGGAGCAATGGAGGAAGCCTGACGACAGCCTTCCTCTCTCGGCTCTTGCCTTTAAGATTACGAACGATCCTTTTGTCGGGCAGCTCTCGTTTTTCAGGGTTTACTCAGGGATATTGAAGGCGGGTTCTTCTGTTTACAATGCGACTCAAGGGTATAATGAAAGAGTTGGCCGCCTTCTCAAGATGCACGCCAATGAAAGGGAGGATATAAAGGAAGTTTATGCGGGGGATATCTTCGCCGCCGTGGGCTTAAGGCGAGTAATGACGGGAGATACCGTTTGTGATGAGGGGGATTCCATTATTTTGGAGTCCATCCATCATCCCGATACCGTTATCTCCATTGCCATCGAGCCAAAGACCAAGAGAGATCAGGAAAGACTGGCCGTGTCTCTCAATAGATTGGCCTTGGAAGATCCTTCATTCCGGGTAAAGCACGATGAAGAAACGGGGCAAACTCTCATCTCCGGAATGGGAGAACTCCACCTGGAAATCATTGTAGACAGGTTATTGAGGGAATTTCAGGTTGAGGCAAGGGTTGGGATACCCCAGGTCGCGTACAGGGAGACCATTACCAAGGTGGCTGAATCGGAGGGTAAGTTCGTCCGACAAACCGGTGGGCGCGGTCAGTATGGCCGTGTTTTTTTAAGGCTTGAACCCCAAAAACCGGGAGGAGGATTCGAATTCTCAAATCAGATTACCGGGGGCGTAGTGCCAAAGGAATACATTCCCGCGGTGGAGAAAGGGGTCATCGAGGCAATGGAAAGGGGAGTGTTGGCGGGATATCAAATGGTCGATGTGAAGGTGATATTGCTCGATGGTTCTTATCACCAGGTAGACTCTTCGGAGCATGCCTTCAGGATCGCCGGCTCAATCGGGTTTAAGGAGGCGGCGAGGAATGCAAGTCCGTCCCTCCTGGAGCCAATGGTGTCATTTCATATCATCCTCCCAGAGGCTTTTCTGGGCACAATCGTTGGTGATATAAACGCAAGAAGGGGGAGGATTATTGGAATCGAATCAAGACCTGGAAGCAATCTCATTTTGGCCGAGGTTCCGCTGGCCGAGACCTTCGGTTACGCAACGGACCTGAGGTCTTCAACTCAGGGACGGGCTACTTTTACCATGCAGTTTTCCCGTTATAAGAGGGTTCCAGCTTCCTTAGCTGGGGGGATAATCTCTAAAGGCTAAAAGGCAGTTTGTCATTGATTGATTACCATAGGTAAGATGAAACGGAGGGGGTAGCGATGTCGAAGCCGAAGTTTGAGAGGACGAAGCCTCATATAAATGTAGGGACGATTGGGCATGTGGATCATGGTAAGACGACCTTGACATCGGCGATTACGAAGGTATTGGCGGGCAAGGGGTTGGGCAATTATATGGCGTTTGATGATATAGACAAGGCGCCAGAGGAGAAGGAGCGGGGGTTAACGATAGCGATAGCGCATGTGGAGTATGAGACGGTGAATCGTCATTATGCGCACATAGATTGTCCTGGGCATGCGGATTACATTAAGAACATGATAACGGGGGCGGCGCAGATGGACGGGACGATTTTGGTGGTATCTGCGGCGGATGGGCCGATGCCCCAGACTCGAGAGCATGTATTATTGGCGAAGCAGGTTCGGGTGCCTTCGATTGTGGTATTTTTGAACAAGGTGGACATGGTGGATGATGCGGAGTTATTGGATTTGGTTGAGTTGGAGGTACGGGAGTTATTATCGGGGTATGATTTTCCTGGGG
>JAQYWG010000017.1 GCA_030145085.1 Thermodesulfobacteriota bacterium | reverse complement strand
AGGTAAAAGGCAAGAGGTAACAGGCAAGAGGTAAGAGGCAACAGATAGGCAGTAGGCAGTAGGCAATAGGCAACAACAATGGACAATTAAGAATTTCGATTTTGGAATTGAAAATGAGTCTTAAGTAACGGGTGGCGGATAACGAATAACCGTGTCCGGATAACTAATCTCCTCACACCATCAGGGTGAAACGGTCACCAGACTAAACTGCGGCACTGCATGACCGCAGCACGGCGGCGCCTCCGCACCACGAAACCGCAGCACTAAATTTCTCGAAATTCTTCCTTGACAAATGGAAAAAATCTGACACACTCTAATTTGAGTCCAATTGGAGTGTTATAGGAGTGTCATTGTGACCAATGAGGATAAGGTAACCATAAAAATCCCCCGGAGGCTCTACAATCATCTGCGCAACATCATAGAGGATTCGGGTTTTAATTCGGTGACCGACTTCATCGTTTACGTGATGAGGGACATCGCCTCTACTGGGAGGATGGAGGGAGGGGATGAGCTTACCAGGGAAGAGATAGAGCAGGTTCGCAGGAGGTTAAAGAATCTGGGATATCTGTAAAGGTAAAGTGCTGCGGTTGGAGGAAAAAGAGGTTTGAGGACAGAGGTTAGAGGCGGGAGTAGGAAGCAAGGAGTAAGGAGTAAACAGAGAGGTGAGAGGGTGGAGGGCAGCGTGCAAACAAGTTCTGCGGTCATGCAGTGCTGAGGTTGAACAAAAAGCTAAAAACTCAAGACCCTCTTGAGCAGACTATTTCGGAGGGGAAGGGGGATTCTATGTCATTGAAGCCTCATGGCGGACGGTTGGGAGAGAGGATGGTTTCCGAAGAACAGCAGGAGGAGTTGATACGCCGGGCCAGGGAGTGGAAGGGGGTTCGGTTGGACCAATGGGAACGATCCGATGTCTACTTGATTTCGACGGGGGCATTCAGTCCTCTGGAAGGGTTTATGGGGCGTAAGGACTACGAGAGCGTTGTGGAGGAGATGCGACTGGGAGACGGCCTTTTGTGGTCTATCCCCATCACCCTCTCGGTAGATAAAGCGGAATCGAAGGACCTCAAGGAAGGCCGTGAGGTGGCCCTTGTCAACGACAATGGGGAACTGATGGCGGTATTGAACCTGGAAGAGAAGTTCGAGTTCGATAAGGTGAAGGAGGCGAAATCGATCTATAAAACTGACGACGAGGAGCACCCCGGAGTGAAGAGGCTCTTCGGAATGGGGGATGTATTACTGGGGGGACCGATTCAGTACGTGCAGCGGGGCACGTGGACGCAGTTTTCCCAATATAGCCTTACTCCAGCACAAACGAGGGATCTCTTCGAGGATAAGGGATGGAGGACGGTGGTAGCCTTTCAGACCAGAAACCCCGTCCACCGAGCCCACGAATATCTCCAAAAGTGCGCTCTAGAGATGGTCGATGGGCTCTTGCTTCACCCTATTGTCGGCGAGACCAAATCAGATGACATTCCCGCGGATGTGCGGATGAGGTGCTACGAGGTATTGCTGGAGAACTATTATCCCCGGGACCGGGTTGCCCTGGTGATCCTTCCCATGGCCATGAGGTATGCAGGGCCCAGGGAGGCCATCCATCACGCCATTGTTCGAAAAAATTACGGATGTACCCATATCATTATCGGAAGGGATCACGCCGGTGTAGGCAGTTATTATGGAACATATGATGCACAGCGGATTTTCGATACCGTCAACGGGAACGAACTTGAAATCCAACCCATCTTTTTCGACCACGCCTTTTTTTGTAAGCGATGTGATCAAATGGTGACCCAAAAGACATGCCCCCATGATTCGACGAATCACGTCTTCTTCAGCGGTACGAAGGTGCGGGAAATGCTTCGCCAAGGTGAGTATCCTCCGCCGGAATTTACAAGGCCTGAGGTTGCCGAGGTACTGGTCCAATCCACAGGCGGAGGAAGGAGATAAGTCTTATGGCGGAAAGGGTATTGATTATCGGTCTGGACTGTGCCCCACCTGAGCTTGTGTTTAACCGGTGGCTGGGGGATTTGAAAAACCTCGGACATTTGATGGAATGGGGGATCTACGGGGAGCTGGAGAGCACCATTCCCCCCATAACGGTCCCCGCTTGGGCCTCTATGATGACGGGCAAGAGCCCAGGAACGTTGGGATGTTACGGATTTCGGCATCGGGACAATTATTCATATGATGGGATGGTCTTCGCCAATTCTCAGCACGTCAAGGAGGAGACGGTATGGGATATTCTATCCAGGGAGAGGAAACGCTCGGTCGTTATCGGCGTCCCCCAAACGTATCCTCCCAAACCCCTCAACGGATGCCTCATCACGAGCTTCCTAACCCCGGACACCACATGCCAATATACCTATCCCCCGGAGCTCAGGGAGGAAGTTGAGGCCTTGGTGGGGGGGTATCTGCTGGATGTGGAAAACTTCAGGACCGATGAGAAGGACCGCCTATTACGGCAAATCCACGAGATGACGGAGAGGCGATTCCGGGTCACGGGGCACCTCATGACAACCCAGCCATGGGACTTTTTTATCGTGGTTGAGATTGGCCTCGATCGAATACATCATGGTTTCTGGAAGTTCTTCGACGAGGGGCATCGAAAATACCAGCCCGGTTCGAAGTATGAGGACGTGGTCAAGGACTATTACCTCTTCTTAGATCGCCAGGTGGGTGAGATGTTCTCTCTCGTCGGGAAGGATACGGCCGTCATGGTGGTATCCGACCATGGGGCCAAGGGCATGGAAGGGGGAGTGTGCATCAACGAGTGGTTGATGGAGAAGGGGTATTTGACGTTGGAGGAGAGGCCAAAGGAGATGGTTCCATTCTCCAAGGTCAGGGTTGACTGGGATCGAACGATAGCCTGGGGGGAAGGGGGTTACCATTGTCGGCTCTTTTTGAACGTGAAGGGGAGGGAGCCGAGGGGGACCATCGAGGGCTCGCAGTATCAAGAAGTTCGGGACAGGCTAAAGCGGGAATTGGAAGGCCTGACCGATGATAAGGGGAATCATATGGAAACGCGGGTATTTAAGCCCGAGGAGATTTATCCTGTCGTCAACGGGATCGCCCCAGACCTGATCGTCTACTTCGGAGATCTCAGGTGGAGGTCCGTGGGGAGCGTGGGAATTGGTTCCATCTACACCTTTGAAAACGACACGGGGCCGGATGAGGCCAACCATTCGCAACATGGGATATTCATCATGGGGGCCCCGGGAATGAAGGCACGTGGAAAGGTTGAGGGGCTCCACGTCATGGATGTGGCGCCAACGGTACTGAATTTGTTGGGCCTGAGAATTCCCGGGGATATGGAGGGAAAGGTGATTGCGGCATGAATCCTGCAAGGATGGTTCAGAGATCTCAGGATGGAGGAAATCAATAGTGTTAGAGAGTTAAAAAAGACGGCTTCGTAAAAAGTCCAACTGCTGCGTTACACTTCATCTTTCGTCATTGCGACGTACTGTAAGTACGCCTCATTCCTCAAGATTCGCAAGCCTTGCATTTGGAACTTTTTACTTTGCCGTCCCATTTTTGACTTTTTACGAGGTTATCAAAATTAACCCTTAAAATATAAAAAAGATTGGAAGAGAGGGAAACTATGCAGATGCAGGAACTTTGGGGATATATGGGTAAAATCCTCCGCGTTGACTTAACCAACGCCTCTATTGAGGAAGAACCACTGGAGCCCGAGATGGCGGAGAGATACCTGGGAGGTTCGGGTTTCGGGGCAGAATACCTTTACCGCGAGGTGCCACCCGGAGTGAAATGGGACGACCCGGAAAACCGCATCATCATGGCCTCGGGGCCGCTTGGCGGTACCACCCTTTCGGGCACCGGGACATTCTCTTTGGTCACCAAGGGTCCCATGACCAACCTGGCAGTTACCTCACAGGCCAACGGATTTTGGGGCGCCTTCATCAAGTTTGCAGGTTACGATGCGGTGATTATCCAGGGGCAGTCTCCCCGGTGGGTCTACCTTCACATCAGTGATGGGAAGGTAGAGCTGCGGGATGCATCATCCATCCTGGGGAAGGATACATGGGAGATGGAGGATGCCATCCGGGAGGACCTCGGAGTGACCAAGATGATGAGTGTTTATGGTATTGGAACCGCGGGTGAGAATCAGGTTCGCTTTGCGGTTGTGGCAGGTGATAAAGGCCACATTTGTTCGAAGAATGGCTGCGGATGTGTTATGGGATCTAAACGCCTCAAGGCCATCGCGATCACGCGCGGCCGACAATCCGTTCCCGTCCATCACAAGGAGCTTCTTCGGGAGAAGGCAAAGGCATTAGATGTAGAGGCTAAAGCAGCCAGGGGAGGTTTACTCTATAAGTGGGGGACCGGCGGGGCATTTTCTTCCCATGCCCTGGCCGGCAGTCTTCCTATTCGCAACTATACAACGAGCGTCTTCCCCGAACACGAGAAGATGAACGCCGAGTATATCCGGACCCACTTCGAGCATCGCAACAAACCATGCTGGGCCTGTCGTCTGTTGCACACCAAATTTATGAAGGTTACCGAGGGGCCTTACGCGGGCTATGAGGGGGAGGAGCCCGAGTACGAGTGCATGGCCGCCTGGGGGCCGATGATCGGCAACACCGATCCCGGTGCTATGGTGATGCTCACCGATGTGACGGACAGACTGGGTCTGGATGTAAACGAAGCAGGCTGGACCATTGGCTGGGTCATGGAGTGCTACGAGAAGGGAATCCTCACCCGCAAAGATTTGGATGGGTTAGACATGTCCTGGGGAAATGTGGAGGGCGTCAAGGCAATACTTGAAAAAATAAGCCGGCGAGAGGGAATCGGTAATCTGCTGGCAGGAGGGGTGAAACGGGCCTCGGAAGAGATCGGCGGCGAAGCTCCAAAAATGGGTGTTTATACCCTCAAGGGTGCCACGCCCAGAGGGCACGACCACCGCGCTATATGGACGGAGATGCTGGACACCTGTGTCTCGGTTACAGGCACCATCCAGGCTCTCTCGCGCCTGCCCTCCCCGACCATTTTTGGCCATCCTCCCGTCAGCAACCGCTTTTCCCCGTGGGAAGTTGCCGGGGCAAACGCGAAGCTGGACGGCTGGTATGTCTTCCTCGATAGCCTTGGGATCTGCCGGTTTATAACCATCAATCCCGGTTTGACCGTAGAGTCCGTGAACGCTGTGACCGGGAGAGATTTCACGCTGTCCGATGCGCTGACCATCGGACGCCGTATTATCAACCAGTTGCGGGTGTTCAACTTCAGGCACGGACTGGATCCTGCCCTTGAGGTTCCTTCCCCTCGCTATGGCTCGGCCCCTACTGACGGTCCTGCAGAGGGGATGGCCGTCGAGCCTTATTTCCAGTGGATGAAGAGTTTCTATTTCGAGCTGGTGGGGTGGGATCCGTCAACGGGCAAACCTTTGCCCCAGACCCTTAAGTCCCTTGGTATAGAGAAGCTCATCCCCGACCTGGAAACTTGATGGCGTGGGGAAAGCTCTTAAGCTTTCGTTCCCTATGCGTCCTGGATCGGAAAAGACCCTGTACCACTGATTAATCCTGGAATTTGAAGCTTTCTTGACTCTACAAGCTCTGGATAACACACGATGGATTTTCACCATCAGGTGTTATGGGGTTTATGCCCAAATCCCCTTTCGCTCTCTGAAAAGAATTTTTGACCATTTTAAAGTTCGCTTCACTACAAACCTAAAACTTGCCCTTTACGCTCAAACATCAGGTTTGCGGCCGTTCCGCTTTACTAAGAATGGTTAACAAAAATTCTTTAATGTTCGCTCCAGGAGATTTGGGCAACAGCCCGTTATATTTTATCCCTCATCCTTCCGTATAAAGCTTCTCCCCCACTTTCACCGCCTCAAGATTCTGTGATTTTGTACTCCCTTCTGAGCACGAATATAACATGGAGCATCCGATAATCATAAAAAAAGCTTGATTTTTATTGAGCTTGATGGTAAAGAAGGGAACCAGCAATAATTGTAATTTTAAGGAAAGGAGGTGTGAGAGGCCAATAACATGAACTTAACAAAGGGAAAGGAGGTACAAAATGTCACGGTTTTGGTTTAGATCCAGTCTTAGTATTTTCATTGTAGCTGCTGTAATGTGCGCCATCGTAATTGGAGGAGGGGCTGCCCTCGCCGGAGAATACCCCGAAAAGTCGGTTAAATTAATCGTCCCATGGAAGGCGGGAGGAGGAACCGATGCCCTGATGAGACTCGTCGCGCACTATGCAACCAAATACCTCGGAAAACCCATGGTGGTTGTCAACGTCGGGGGTGTGGGGGGAACCCTGGGGGCACGGCAGGGGAAGGATGCCAAGCCCAATGGCTACACCCTCACGGCGACCCACGAGTCTGTGATCAGTTCCCATATCGTTGGTGTCGCTGAATTCAACTACTCGAGCTTTATTCCCATAGCCAACATGACGAGCACCCCGGCCATGCTGGCTGCTCGGGCAGATGCTCCCTGGAATGACCTGAGAGATCTGGTTGCGGATGCCAAGAAAAGGCCGGGGGAGATTACCTTTGGGGCAACCCTCGGGTCCACCAGTCACTTCTTCCCACTGGAGATCGCTCAAAAGGGAGGAATAAAGTTTAAGATCGTCGGGTACGAGGGGACGGCCGATCGCCAGAGGGCTTTGCTCGGGGGATTTATCGATCTGGGTGAGAGCAACCCCGCCGCGGGAAAGAAGTACTTCCAGGCGAAGAAACTGAAGGGGCTCGCAATCGCCACACCCAAACGCCACCCCTTGCATCCCACTGTGGGGACGATGAAGGAGCAGGGAATAGATATTCAATTTGCGGTCAATCGAGGTATCTGCGCGCCTTTGAAAACGCCGAAACCCATCGTCAAGAAGCTGGCAGCGGCGTTCAAGAAGGCATCCAAGGATAAGGAGTTTATTGAAAGAATCGACAAGCTCGGTAGCCTCGTCGTGTATCGTTCGCCGAAAAAATACAAGGCTTACATCGATGATGCGACAAAGACCTGGACCCAGTTGGCAAAAGAGATCGGGCTCACGAAAAAGAAGAAGTAAAGCCGTGCAGATGGGGCCTTCCCTGATCTCTGGGGCAATGGGGAAGGCCCCGTCAATTTTCAAAATGTGAGAGTTCCCTGATGAAAGAGGACAAAGTAATCGGGATTATCCTCGTCGTATTCAGCGGGTTGATGTACTACAAAACCCTGGAATTTCCCCCTGCCATGTTCGGAGCCATGGGGGCAGGAGTTTTTCCTCAGATTCTCTTTACCCTCCTTGGCTTGGCGGGGACAGGTTTGATAATCAGTGGGTTTTTGCGGGGCAGGAAGAGGGATAAGGGAGAAAGGGCAGGGAGAAGAAAACAGAGGACAATTCAATTCTGGAATACATGCAAGGAGTCGCTGCACTATCACTCCCACGTTATTATCAGTTTCTTCCTCTTTTTCTGCTACGTCGTCTTGATGTCCTATTTTGGATACACAATTGCGACCCTCATATTTATGCCGATTCTCATGTGGATTTTGGGACCTCGGACTCGGAGGGCAATAACCGTGACCATGGTGGTCTCTCTCGGGATGACATTTATCATTTATTTTGCGTTTCTCAGATTCCTTAAGGTCTTCTTACCAGAGGGAAGTCTATTCTGATAAACATGGAGGGTGAATCCTTTGGGTAACACGGTAATGTTTCAGGGGAGATGACATGATCGATCTTATCGCCGTCGGTATTCGGGAAATCTTTCAACCCTATCCCCTGATCTTACTCTTTCTGGGAACGGTAGCCGGTATTGTCGTCGGCTGCATACCGGGTTTCACCATAACCATGGGCGCCGCGCTGGCGCTTCCGTTGACCTTCGGAATGACGTCAATTCAAGGCCTCTCAGCCATGCTGGGGGTCCTCGTGGGCGGGCTGGCAGGAGGTCAAATTTCGGGGATTCTCCTCGGGATTCCCGGAACACCGTCATCTGTAGCAACGGTTTTCGATGGCCACCCCATGGCTAAGCGAGGAGAACCCGGAACGGCTCTGTGCTTGGGGATCTGGGCTTCATTCTTCGGAGGGCTCATCAGCGCCTTCCTATTGATGTTCTTTACACCACCCCTTGCGGATATCGCCCTGAAGTTCGGCCCCTGGGAGTTTTTTTCCCTGGTTGCCTTTGGCTTGACGATCATCGCAAGCCTCTCCGGAAAATCGCTCCTGAAAGGGATCATTGCGGGTCTTTTGGGCTTGATCTCCACACTTTTTGGAACGGATCCCATGACCGGGGTACTCCGATTTGACTTTGGTTTGCACGGCCTGTCGGGAGGGTTCTCGTTTCTCCCTGTTCTGATCGGGCTTTTTGCCTTCTCCCAGTTGATGAGCAATCTGGAAAGAAGGGAGCGGGCGGGAACTGCCCTCATTGAGGGTGCAAACCTCGGTTTTTCGTCGCTGAAAACGGTCAAGACGATCCTTCGCCAACCCTTCAATCTGGTCCGATCCTCGATGATCGGGGTTTTCATCGGTGCCCTTCCCGGGGCCGGAGGGAGTATTTCCAACATCTTGGCCTACGATCAGGCCCTCAAGGGTTCCAAACACCCGGAGAAGTTTGGCACGGGCATACCTGATGGGATTATCGCTTCTGAAGCAGGCAACAACGGTACCGGAGGGGGCGAGCTCATTCCGACCATGGCCCTGGGAATTCCCGGTTCCGCCGTGTCGGCCATCATGATGGGAGCCCTCATCCTGCACGGGATACAACCAGGTCCGCTCCTCATCGTTGAATTTCCAGACCTCGTCTACGGGGTATTTGTCGCATTTTTCCTGGCTCATTTCTTCATGCTGGGTATTCAGCTCTATGGAATTCGATTGTTCGTGAGATTGACCAGGGTGCCCCTCTATGTCTTGGTTCCGGCCATACTGGTTTTCTGTTCCGTTGGTTCCTTTTCCATCCACAATCGTTTCTTCGACATCTGGGTGCTCCTTATCTTCGGACTTCTGGGTTACCTGATGAAGAAATACGAATTTCCCCTGGCCCCCGTGATCCTCGGCGTTATTCTCGGCCCGATAGCCGAGAGCAATTTTCGAAGGGCACTGATGACAAGCAGCGATTACAGCCTCTTTTTTACGAGGCCGATCTCCCTCTTCTTCCTGATCCTCTGCTTCCTTTCCCTGCTCTATCCCTTCTATCAGAGATACAGGGAGAAAAAGAGAAGTTCAAATCGAGCAAAGGAATGACCTCTCCCTAACCCGTTTGCGGATATTGGCCTTAAGACGATTCTTCCCGAAGGAGATCCAATGATGAACGCCGCGTTTATATCCCATCGTCCCGTGGTCATGGGGACAAACTGGATGATTACATCCGGCCATCCGCTGGCATCACAGGCCGGGGCAGCCATCCTGGACAAGGGCGGGAATGCCCTCGATGCCGCCATTGCAGCTAATGCTGCCTTAGGCGTTGTAAGACCCCATATGTGCGGCATCGGGGGTGATGCCTTCATCATCCTCTATGTGGCACGTGAAAAAGCGATAAAGGTCCTCAACGCCAGCGGAAGGTCGCCGTACGGGGCGACAAGGGACTTTTTCACCAAAAAGGGTATGAGGAAAATCCCTGACAAGGGAATATTGCCTGCCACCGTTCCCGGGGCTGTTGACGGATGGATCACCGCACTGGAAGCCCATGGTACGATGCCCCTTGATACCCTGCTCCAACGGGCCATCGGGTATGCCGAAGGGGGGGTTCCCGTCTATAAAGAGCTGAGCGATGTTATCACAAGCGAATCCCCGCTCCTGAAGAGCTGTCCAGCTTCGGCGAAAATATTCTTAAAGGATGGCAGGCCTCCAAAACCGGGCGAACTATTAGTGCAGCACGACCTGGCCGAATCGCTGAAGAAGATTGCAAAGGAGGGGAAGGCCGCCTTCTATAGAGGGGAGATCGGGCGGGCCCTGGTCAAATGCTCGGGGGAGAATGAGGGTCTCTTTGCCGAGAAGGACCTGGAAGATTGTCGCTCAACGTGGGTGGAGCCCATCGAGACGACATACAAGGGGTATCGAATCTGTGTCGTACCCCCGAACTCCCAGGGAATTGCCCTGTTGATGCAGGCTAATATCATTGAGAATTTTGATTTGGCCAAACTGGGACACAATAGCACTGACTATGTTCACCACTTTGTCGAGGCAAAGAAGCTCGTGTTCGTTGATCGGGACACATATGTGTGCGACCCGGATTTTAACCGCGTTCCCGTGGAGAAGATGGTTTCGAAAGGTTACGCGCAGGAACGGATGTCATGGATTGATCACAACAGGGCGGCGTTAGATGTTTCACCAACACAATTTTCCAGTAGGGGAGAAGACACCGTTTATTTGTCCGTGGTTGACGAAGAAGGGAATGCGGTCTCCATGATCAACAGCCTCTATGAAGCTTTTGGCAGTGGAACGGTGGTAGAGGGGACGGGCATCATGCTCCACAACCGGGGGAAGGACTTCTCCCTGGATCCTGCCCATGTTAACTGCATCGAGCCGCATAAGCGCCCCTATCATACCCTGACCCCCTGCATGATATTGAAGGGAGAGCTCCCCTCCATGGTTCTTGGCTCGCCAGGGGCCGATGGCCAGACGCAGACCCTTCTCCAGGTCATCGCCAATATCGTAGACTTTAAGGCCGATGTTCAGGAGGCCATCGAGAGTCCCCGGTGGCGAAGCAACCCCGGAAACAGGCTGTTTATCGAAGGTCGCTTTCCCGCAGCAGTCGTCGAAGGGCTCACAGCCAAGGGGCATCAAGTCGAAATCCTTCCTGATTGGTCAACGATCTGTGGTGGCGCTCAGGGGATTATCATCGATCGTGAAAAGGGAGTCCTCATGGGCGGTGCCGATCCCCGCCGGCAGGCATATGCCATCGGATGCTAAGTCCTCAGCCCCGGAATAATTTAGGATCAGGGGTGAAATCGAAAGCCTTCCCGAGGGAGCAGGTTGGCATGGATTTGTGTACCTTGCTCCATCTCAAATAGTAATGAAAGGGAAACAAGTATGGATGATTTATTGGGAAAAATCTCAATTATCACTGGTGGTGCCATGGGGATTGGGAAAGAAATTGCGTTGAGATTAGCAAGGGATGGAAGCGATATCGTAATCGTTGACATAGAGGGGGAACTCACCGGGAAAGTATTGAATGAGATCCAGTTGACGGGACGAAAAT
The DNA here is from genome assembly GCA_030145085.1 of Thermodesulfobacteriota bacterium. Lineage (GTDB taxonomy): Bacteria > Desulfobacterota > BSN033 > WVXP01. The sequence continues at coordinate 17,964 of JAQYWG010000017.1, read as the reverse complement.
CCCTGTTTTATGAAGTGGATGTGACGCGGTGGGATCGGGTCAAAGCTATGGTTCATGAGGTTCTCAAGAGTTTCAATAAGGTGGATATCCTTGTGAACAATGCTGGGATTGTGGGACCTGTCGCGCCAGTTTGGGAATATCGGGTGGAAGATTGGGATCGGGTTATGGAAATCAATATGAAAGGGACTTTTCTCTGTTGTAAGGCAGTCATCCCTTCCATGCTGAAACAGAAAAATGGAAGAATCGTCAACATAGCCTCCATATCTGGGAAAGAAGGCAACCCACGCATGGGCGCTTATAGTTCTTCTAAGGCTGCGGTTATCGCGTTCACAAAAGCTCTGGCCAAGGAGGTTGCTCAACAGAACATCATGGTAAATTGTATCGCCCCAGCGCTCATAGAGACCCGGATGTTGGAGATCATGGGAAAGGAACAGCGAGAATTCTTGCTATCGAAGATACCCATGGGACGTTTCGGGACCCCGGCTGAAGTCTCTGCCTTGGTCAAGTTCTTGGTCTCAGATGAATGTAGCTTTTCCACAGGACAATGCTATGATCTCAGCGGCGGACGGGCAGTATATTAGTACTCTAAATGGAAAAGCTTTGCCATTCTTGGCATAACAGGAGAAGGCTTAAGCATCATCGCATTCTTCCATTTTTGTATCTGATTACGTAGGCTTTCGCTAAATGTTCTGACGGCAAATTTTGTGCCGCAATACATTCTCGGTAACTTCCTCAGGGTTTGACGTATCTATGGGGCCAATAACGCGGAGGCCGGCATTGTTTATAAGAATTCCTTACAACTCACATCGGTCGGATTTACCCATCTTCAGGATAGACAATCAAGGTCCACAGGATACCTGTGTTCGGGGTTGGACTGTTTGTTGTGAGTGTGAGTGATTCGTTACCGCCGCAGAACCGGTCTTTTTCTGTGAGAAGAGAGGGTTTTCTGAGCTTTGGCAATGGGCAATAATATGCCGCTGATACCAGACTTATTTTTTCACTGAGAGCTTGTTTATTGCCCCTGTCGGATGCTTTGTGGTAATTCATGGACGACTTTACTATTATATGGACAAATACTAGAAGAAAATGGTGCGGGATTCGCAAGGGCGCCATTGGACGAAGGATAAGGATCATTGCTCAAACTAAAAGATATACAAGCGGCGCAGGCGCGCATTGAGGCCTACGTGCGCCACACACCACTCATAAAGGCGGAGCCAGTCAAGGAACGAGGGAGCAGAGAAGGGTTGCTCTATTTGAAGCTGGAGAGTTTGCAGATTACGGGTTCGTTTAAGGCCCGTGGCGCCGTGAACAAGCTATTCAACCTTTCGTCGGAAGAAATCGCGCGAGGGATTGTGACTGCTTCGGGTGGCAACCACGGGTTGGGGGTTGCCTATGCGGGGTGGCTGGCGGAGACGCCCGCGACAATTTATATACCTCGGAACACCCCCAGGGCCAAAGCCGAAAAACTGGAAAGCTGGGGTGCTCAAGTTATCGTTGAAGGCCAGGTCTGGGACGATGCGAACCATGCTGCACTGGTAGCGGCAGATCGCGAAGGTATGACGTATTTCCACCCGTTTGCCGACCCGGCCGTGATTGCCGGCCAGGGGACGGTGGGTCTCGAGATCTTGGAGCACGAGCCGAATGTGGATATGTTGCTGGTGGCGATCGGCGGCGGCGGGCTGATTAGCGGTGTCAGCCTAGCGGCCAAAGGGGTCAACCTAGGCATCAGGGTGATTGGGGTAGAACCAGTCGGGGCTCCGACGCTCTATGAAAGTCTACGGGCTGGCCAACTTGTGGAACTGCCCGAAATTCGCACGGCGGCCAATACCCTCGCCCCTCGCTTGAGCGCCCCCATCAACCTGGAGATAATCCAGCAGAACGTGGACGAAATTGTGCTGGTTACAGATGAGGAGATGCGCGAGGCGGCTCGCTGGCTCTGGTTTGAGATGGGCGTAGCAGCAGAATTGAGCGGAGCGGCGGCACTGGCGGTGTTGCTTGCTGGGAAGATACGGCCGACACAATCGGAGAAAGTCTGTGCACTGGTGTGCGGGGCGGGTAACAATGGATTTTCTTAATTCATAAGCGAGGGGTCAAAGGTCATTTCCTCCCCAAAATAACTCCTCCCTTTAACTCGGAACATGCAACTTTCTGTTTGCGATGGCTTCCTGGAGACCGTGAAGCCGCCCTTTCATGATTTTCGCATTCGAATTTTTTGGAGATTGAAACATCAGGTCAAGTGTAGCAGGGGACTATGGTAACCATTTCGGCGACTGACAACCGTTGCACCCCACCGATAGAACCTATGGGACCACACCGTATCGCCTTCCCACGGTGATGAATGCTTTTATCGCTCTATCCAGTTGCTTCTTGGTATGAGCCGCAGAGATTTGGACCCGTATTCTCGCCTTTCCCTTAGGAACCACTGGATAGCTGAAACCGATGACATAGATTCCTTCCTCCAATAAATCGTGAGCCACATCCTGGGCCAGTTTGGCGTCCCCCAGCATGATGGGGATGATGGGATGGGTACTTTCCGAAATGTTGAATCCACTGGCTCTCATCTTCTTCCGGAAATATCGGGTGTTTTCCTCCAAGGTCCTCCGTAGGTGGTCGCTCTTATCGATCAGGCCAACGGCTTTTATTGAGGCATAGACTATAGGGGGAGGTACCGAGTTAGAAAAAAGATATGGCCTGGAACGTTGTCTCAGATACTCAACGATATGTTTCCGCCCGCTCGTAAACCCACCAGTCGCCCCGCCCAGGGCCTTGCCTAGTGTGGAGGTAATGATGTCCACCTTGTCCACAACACCAAAATACTCGGGCGTGCCCCGACCGTTTTTTCCGATAAAACCCGTAGCATGGGAATCGTCCACCATCACAACGGCATCATACCTTTCGGCCAGTTCACAGATTCTGTCGAGAAGGGCATAGTCTCCGTCCATGCTGAAGACCCCATCTGTAGCAATCATCCTCATCCTGAACTCGGACGATGCTTTCAATTGCTTCTCTAAATCGTCCATGTCAGCGTGCTGATACCTTTTTCGGGTGGCTTTACAGAGCCGAATCCCATCGATGATACTGGCATGGTTGAGAGCGTCGCTGATAACGACATCCTCTTCTCCCAGAAGGGCCTCAAAGAGACCTCCATTGGCATCAAAACAGGAGCAATAGAGAATGGTGTCTTCGGTCCCGAGAAATTGAGAGATCTTTCTTTCAAGGTCTTTATGGATGTCCTGGGTACCGCAGATGAAGCGAACCGATGACATGCCGAACCCGCGTTCTTTCAAACCCTCCTGGGCAGCTTCTACAATCTCTTCGTGGGACGAGAGCCCCAGATAATTATTCGCACAGAAGTTAATTACCTCCCCTTCAGGAACCTTTACACGGGACCCCTGAGGGGTTAAGATAAGTCTTTCTTCCTTATAGAGCCCCGCAGTCTGAACCTCCTTGAGTTCGTTCTCCAAAATTTTTCTGAGCGTCTGATCCATGGTTCCCTCCTGTTCTCTTTGATTCCTGAACACAAACTCCAACAACAACGTATTTCTGACCGACTGTCGTTATTCCACGGACATCAATGGTCCCTGTATCTGGAGATCCAAAAAACATTCCGTATTTTAGCCCCTTCGTGAGAGATGTCAAGGACAAAAATGAATGATTGGCAAACCACTGTATGGATAAAAAAAGGGTGGAGGTTCGCTTGAGCAGGACCTTCCACCCTCAAATCATACGTTTGGATTAACCCTAGGCCGTCACGGCCTCGACGGGCACCTTGATGCCCAGCATTGCCAGTTTGTGGTTGACGAAATTCTGGATTTTCGCCTTGTGCTCCGCTGTCAAATGACTGAAACGATCCTGGGCTTCCAGGTATTGGGAAACGGGTTTGAGTTTCTTGGGTTGGATATTGATCTTATACTCATCGTTCTCGTACTCCCACATGGTCCACATTCCGGTCTGGACGGCGAGTCTCGCAATCTCAATCGCCTTATCGGCCGGGAACCCCCATCCTTTGGGGCAGGGAGCGTGGATGTGCATGAATGCAGCCCCCTCTACATTAAGGGCCTTCCTGACCTTGTTCATCAGATCGATGGGATACCCGATCGATGCCGTCGCGACGTATGCGACTGAAGGATGGCCTCCCACAATCAACTTTGCCAGGTCTTTCGGCCAGAGTTTTTTCCCCTCTGGGACGACTGGTCCAGGGGGAGTAAAGGTTGTCCTGGCCCCGTATGGTGTGGTGGGGGAGACCTGAATCCCCGTGTTCGCATAGGCTTCATTGTCGTAGGAGATGAAGAGAAGATCGTGATTTCTGTACATCGCCCCCGACAGGGCTTGGAGACCGATGTCAGAGGAGCCTCCGTCCCCCGCCATCACAATGACGTTGGGAAATTTCCCCTTATATTTCCCCTTCCTGATTCTCGCCTCGTAAGCCGCCGAAATTCCGGAACCAATCCCGCCAGCATTGGTTATCTGGGCATGAATCCAGGGGACAGCCCAAGGTACGCAGAGGTAGCTCGTGTTGGCCACATACATGCACCCGGTCGGTCCGACAAAAATTGTGTCCTTTCCCGCCGCTTTTGCAACCATCCGATAGTTGATCGCAGGACCACAACCCGCGCATGTCCTGTGTCCCGACACATAATAATCATCCATCGGTGCTTTCGCCAGCGATCTGATTCGATCGACTTTGGTTTTTTCTACCTTTTGAGTCGCCATTTAACTCCTCCTTGTTTATAGCGTTGCTTTCCGATGAGTTTATTCTTCGAAGCCGAGCCAATAGACGGGCTTTTCAATTTTTCCCGATTCGGCAATCTTTTTCAGCTTCTCGGCTATGAAATCGAACTCTTTCAACGTAATAGGCTCCCCTCCAAGTCCGCCCATGAAAGAGGCGATCAAGGGCCTTTGGGGAACATCGTAAAGGGACCCACAGACCTCAGGGGCCAAAATTCCTCCACCCCGGGCAATACCAAAAGAACTATTCGTCTCGACGACTCCCACGGCCTTGAATCTGGAGAGGCTTTCCTGCAAGACATCTGTTGGCCATGGCCTGATAAACCGAATCTTCACCAGGCCGACCTTGATCCCCCTCTCTCGGAGATGCTTGATGGCATACCTCGCCGTATGCGCATGGGCTCCGTTGATAAAGAAAACCAATTCCGCATCGTCGGTCATGAATTCCTCAACAAAGGGCGCATATTTTCTGCCAAAGATTCTGCCGAAGTCGTCGATAGCCTCTTCAATGACCGGCATAGCAGCCATCATGGCATTGTGTCTCATGGCCTCCAGGGCAGGCCCTTGGTCCGGGAATATTTGCGGTCCGTGTCCCAGCGGGTTTTGGGGATCCAGTGGATCCACGGGTCGATAGGGCGGAAGGAATTCATCGACCTGGGATTGCTCAGGAATTTCAACGTCACCGGGGATGTGGCTGACGAAATAACCGTCATGACAGTTAAACTGGGGCAATCTTACTCGAGGGTCTTCCCCGACTCGGTAGTATATCAACGTGTTGTCAAACACCTCTTGCGGCGTTTCTGCCCAGCCCATAATCCAACCCTGATCACGACAGCCCAGGGCATCGGTGTGCTCGGAACCAAAGTCCCCGGGGGGATCCAGCGTCCGATCAGCAATGAGCATCTGGACGGGACACCGTCCTCCAGAAATGGGGGAATAGGTTTCAAATGCGTAGGTGACCCCCACTCCAGAACTACCGGTAAACGTCCGGGCTCCTGCTGCCGAGGCCCCGTGGCTGATGGATAGTTGGGCATGCTCTCCATCTGCGTGAATAAATTCTGCGTCCAATTCACCGTTCGCCACCATCTGGGAAAGTATCATCATGACCCCTGTATACGGACGAATGGGAAAGGACGTGATGACATCAACATCGGCCATCTTGACAGCCGTTGCGGTAGCGCCTAGACCTGTCAAAAATTTCTTCGTTCCCATTTGACTCACCTCCGAGTGTGTTTAGAAAAGCTTTTCCAACCGCACCACGCCACCCTCAAAGTCCAGTTCAGGGACTCTTTCGATGGCACCGACCGGACAGACATTTGCACAGATGCCGCAGCCTTTGCAGTATTTCAACTTAACCGCCATTTCTTCTCCTTTCACCTCAATGGCCTGGTCGGGGCAGAAGATCCAACAACTTCTGCACATCGTGCATTTTTCATGATCGATAACGGGGCGGAGAACCCTCCAACATCCGGTAATCATACTTTCCTGTTCACCGTTGGGTGATGGGGCCTTGACGATTCCCGCCTCCGGCAGAAGCTTTTCCTTGGCTATTTTGACTTCATAAGACTTCATCTGTATCAACTCCTTTCCTCAATGGTTAGAGCTCCTTGATAGTCACCTCGTCAAATCCTCTCTTAGCGGCCTCTGGATTGCCCACCTCAGACATTAATGAATCGATCGTCACACATCCCGATACCTTGGCCGCAGCGCCCGCGAGCACGGCTCCGATCCCTACTCCAACACCCGCCGCCTCCACTGCTCCTTCGGACCCGGAAAAATCGATCACCGCCTTCGGGCAGATTTTCATCGCATCGACGCAGGCAATCTTTTTCAGGGGCGTCTTGTCCGGGATGAATTTAAGGATTTCTTCCGGGCTGCGGCCGGTGTTCAGGATTAGACATCCGTCGCCTTTCATTCCCTGCAAGACATCGACACCCTTGACCAAGGTGGGTTCCACCAATATAACAATTTCGGGGTTGTGGTTCTCGTAGAGGTATTTTTCCTCAATTTCAGAGTCGCTGATCCTGGCATATTTCCTCACCGGGACATTGACCCGATCCGGTAAATCCACATAATTATCAAAAGCCTGGATGAACTTCCCTTCTTTGGCCGCAGCAGCTGCCAGACATTGCGCCACATCTCGCGCTTCCTTATCCTGGACAACACCTGACGCCCAGACGGTTATTTCTTGAACTTTACCCATCTGACAATCCTCCCTTCAGAAGACAATTGTTTTTTTAGATTAGTAAACGTGATCGATTATCAATCCTTTTCCCACCTCCCTTCTTTCTTATTCATTGTCAATCTCCAACCGAATGACCCATAGTGATCCGCTTTTTTACTTCCTCCAGCGCCTCTTGAAAATCCTCCATATCTGCTCGTGGAACTTCGCCAACCTGAGCGGATGTGTCACCAGAGGGGAAATGCTTCTGCATAGCTGCCAACCGCGCTCTCCTGCAAACACTCTCGATGTCCGATCCCACAAGTCCTTGGCTCATCCCTGCCAACTTCTTCAAATCGCGTGTTTCGACTCCCAAGTCTTTGGCATGGATTCTCAATATCTCGAGGCGTTCCTTCTCGTCAGGCGCGTCAAATCTTACGACTGAGTCAAAACGGCCTGATCTGATGAGGGCAGGGTCCACCAAGTCCATCCGGTTGGTTGTGGCAATCATTATCAAGTCTTTGAAGTCCTTTGCTTTATCGATCTCCCTCAAGAGTTGATTGACGATCCTTTGCGATACGCCCGAATCAACGGTTGCCCTTCTAATCGGAGCGATTGAATCGACCTCGTCAAGCAATAAAATACATGGAGCGACCTGCTTTGCCCTTCGAAAAACATCCTCCAGTTCCTTCTCAGACTCCCCAACCCAACGGGAAAATAGAGCGGAACTGTAGATGCTAATGATGGGCAACTCCAATTCACCGGCAATTGCTCTGGCCAGGAGCGTCTTTCCTGTTCCAGGATCTCCGACAAAAAAGAATCCCCTTGGCAACAAACCGTTGATATCTTTTCCGTTGACCGACGGTTTCAAGCAAAGATCGATGAGAGAAATCAGGTTTTTCTTAACCTTCCTGAGCCCCCCCACATCGGCCAATCCAATCCCGGGTCTTTCAGGTAGGAACTCTCTCAGAGCGCTGGGCTCTGTCTCTCTGTAGGCAGTCATGAAATCCTGGTTCTTCACATGCAGTTCCAGCTGATCTGCTTTTGAGAGGTCTTCGCCACGGCTGCGCATTTGGGAAAGGATTCGGCGGAGGGCCACCATGCCTGCCTCTTTAACGAGGGCCGCAAGATCTGCTCCTACGAAACCGTGGGTGAGTTCGGCCAATTTTCCGAGGTCCACATCTGCATGAAGGGACGTCGGCCGCGTATGGATTCTCAGGATCTCCAACCGTGCAAGCCTGTTCGGCGGATTGATCATAATCTCGCGATCGAAACGGCCGGGCCTTCTCAATGCTGGCTCCAGTAGGTTCGGAGCGTTAGTCGCCCCGATCACCACAACCTTGCCTCGGGTCACCAAGCCATCCATAAGAACCAATAACTGAGCCACGACACGTTTTTCAACGTTTCCGATAGCCTCTGTCCGCTTGGGCACAATGGCATCGATTTCATCGATAAAGATGATGCTCGGCGCGTTTGCATTGGCCTCATTAAAAAACTGCCTCAGCCTGGCTTCGCTTTCCCCGTAAAACTTGTGCATAATTTCCGGACCGTTCACATGGATAAAGTGGGCTTTTACCTCACTGGCAATTGCCCTGGCCATCAGTGTTTTGCCCGTACCAGAGGGGCCAACGAGCAAAAGGCCTTTCGGAGCTTCCAGCCCCAGTTTTTTGAAAAGCTCCGGGTATTTAATCGGGAATTCAATGACTTCCCTTACCTTTTGAAGCTCGGCATCTAACCCGCCTATATCTTCATAAGATACCCTGGAGGCCCTTTCCCCGGAGATGTCTGGCTGTTTCACCTTGACCAGGGTGTTAGGATTGATTACAACCGCCCCTTGCGGGACTGTCCCCTCGACCGCAAAGTATTCACGGCCGAAACCAAAGATGCGAATTTCCAATTTGTCCCCCACAGTCACAGGCATTCCAGCGAGTATCGTTGCCAGTTGCTGGGACTCATCATCCTGTGGAAGGGGTCTGGTTACGTCAATGGGAGAAATAAGCAGGGTCTCCGCTGGATGATGGTCCGTTTTCCTGATCTCAACGAAATCATCCAGGCCAACACCGGCGTTTTCCCGTGTGGTCCCGTCTATCTGGATTATTTTCCTATCAGGGTGGGATTCGACAATGGGCATTACCTTGGCCACGGTTTTGTTTGAACCAATGATCTCAACGATGTCACTGACCGCGAGACCTATCTCTGCCATATCCTCCGACCGGATCCTCGCAAGCCCCTTCCCCACGTCATCGACCAGGGCTTCGTGGACGACGAGGGTTTTCCCTTTAGGTGTGACCTTTGGTTTCGTCTCGCCGATCATCTTCAGCACCAAATCAGAAAAAAAACCAGCCGACCAATTTCAGGAGAACCAGATCAGCTTGTTCGGTCTGCCCTGAGAGCTTCTCGTTCTATGTTTCTTAGATGGCTCGACATGGCGTTTTTAGCAAGGGTTGGGTCCCTCTTCTCGATTGCCAAGAGAATTTCCCCATGCCCCTCCACCGATTTTTGGGGCCGATCGCCTTCCTGGAGGAACTCTTCCCTCGTTTGGTTAATCAGTTCTGCCAATGTGTTATAGAGTTTCAGCAGAACCTGACTCTTGGCCATCTTTGCCAAAAAGAGATGGAACGAATAATCGATTTCGGTAACGAGCCCTCGGTTTCCCAGTTTTTTTCTCTGATGGCTCAGAATTCTTTTCAACTCTGAAACTTCATCGGTTGTTGCCCTTTCCGCGGCGAGGAAAGCGAGTTCAGGTTCGAACATCTTTCGCACTGCAAAGATTTCCATCAGGCTTTCCCTGCCTCTAACTACAACCGTTGCCAGGGGTTTTACCAAATTTTCCACAGACCCCGTTTCCACATAGGTTCCATCGCCCACATGTGTCTTTACCAGTCCGGCCGCCTCCAGGACTCGGATTGCCTCGCGCACCGAATCCCTGGAAACCTTAAAGGCCTGGGCTAAATCCCTTTCAGGAGGTAACTTGTCTCCAGCCTTGAGCCTTCCCTTTTTGATCAGCCGGCGGATTTGTCTAACGATATCTTCGAATATCTTTTCTTTTTTAACTTCTTGTAGTAAACGGTACATAGCCAAGCCTTAATATATAGGGTTCAAAAAGAAATCGGAATAAAGGTTAGGCTGTCATACCAATTATCTACCTTTTTCTATTCCTTGTCAAGCTCTTTATCTGATTATTTCTGAAGCGTATCTGAAACGGATGTCCGCCTATATATAGGGCCGTTTCTAGGGATAAGATGAACCGAGGAAATTTCTGGGGAATTTCATGAGACTAATTTCATGGAAATGGTATAAAATCGGGAATTTCTTACGCACCCCCTTCTTCTACTTTGAAGAAATCGAACTTTTTTCCCAATTTTAGAGGGCGCCTCAATAAACATATGCTGTCCCCGGAGTAATTTCAAGGAGTTTTTTCTTGTAAAAAGAATCAACTTTTTTATAATATGATATGGCTTGCCACCAATCATTCCTTTTTAACCTGAAAATGGGGGTTGAGGAACATGACCATCGATTTCAAAGGGGAGATTGCTTCACTAAAGCATGAGATGATTCAAATGCGGAGGGGTTTCCATCGAAGACCCGAACCCGGTTTCCGGGAGGTTGAGACCTCCAGGGTTGTGGCGAAAAGGCTGGAGGAATATGGCCTTGAGGTTACAAGGGGGATTGCCAAAACGGGCGTGGTGGGTCTGCTCCGGGGGAGTGGGGAGGGAAAGACCATCCTCATCCGGGCGGATATGGACGCCCTAACGATAAAGGAGCAGACGGGGCTGGAGTTCGCCTCCGAGAATGAGGGGGTGATGCATGCATGCGGTCATGATGGGCATATGACCATCGGGCTCACCACCGCAAGGATCCTGTCACAGCACAGGGATGCGCTCAAGGGAAATGTGAAGTTCATTTTTCAACCGGCAGAGGAGGGGCCGGGAGGCGCCAAGCCCATGATCGAGGGGGGAGTGATGGAGGACCCCAAGGTGGATGCTGCCATTGGCCTCCACCTGTGGAACTATCTTCCCATCGGAAAAGTTGCGGTGAGGTCCGGGCCCGTAATGGCCAGTATGGATTCGATGAAGATCAAGATCAAGGGAAAGGGAGGCCACGGCGCCATTCCCCACGATGCGGTGGATTCTATCGTGATCAGCAGTCAGGTCGTAACCGCCCTCCAGACCATTGTAAGCAGGGAGATCGCACCCCTCGCACCCTCCGTGGTGACCATCGGGACGATAAAGGGGGGCTATGGCTTTAACATCATAGCAGATTTCGTCGAGATGGAGGGCACGACCAGGGCCCTGGATGTCGACTTGCAGAAGACCCTTCCGGAACGCATTGAAAGGATCATCAAGGGGGTAACCTCGGCGATGAGGGCGGACTATGAGTTCGCGTATACCTTTCTTTACCCGGTGACCATCAACGATGAGGCGATGGTGGGCTTGATCGAGGAGGTTTCAGCCGCGGTAGTTGGCCAGGAAAATGTCGTGGTATTCGAACAGACTATGGGGGGTGAAGATATGGCCTTCTTTCTGCGAGAAGTACCGGGGTGTTACTTCTTCTTGGGCTCTTCCAATAAGGAGAAGGGGTTGGATCAGCCCCACCATAGTCCTCAATTCAGTTTTGATGAAGACGCCATGCCCATTGGTGTGGAGATCTTTGCAGGGGCGGTCATGAAGTACCTCGCATCTCCTTAGGTCCAAGGAATCTACTTGCCCCTTTATGGACACTGGTGTCCGGCAAGGGGGTCGTGAAAAATCCGGGGGAATTGGAGATGTCGTCTGGATCATCCGGCCAACAAATATTGGATTTGGTAAAGCAAAGGATTGTTCTTTTCGACGGAGCATTAGGGACCATGGTGATGGCCCGGGGGCTTTCCGGCGGAGAGCCGCCTGAGAAGTGGAACGTGGAGAAACCAGAGGTGATAAAGGAGGTTCACCGGGCTTATTTCTCCGCGGGTTCCGACGTCGTACAGACCAACACCTTTGGCGGGAATCGTTTCAAGCTCAGCGAAAAGCAGTTGGAGGGCGACCTTGTGAGGATTAATCAGACTGCGGTCAACTTGGCCAAGGAAGTCTGTCCTCCCGGGAAGTTCGTAGCCGGAGATGTAGGCCCATCGGGAAGACTCATGGAGCCGTTTGGCCCCTATAGCGTGAAGGAGATGGAGGGGAATTTTGCAGAGCAGGGACAGATCCTCGCCGATGCAGGTGTTGACCTCATCAGTATCGAGACTATGTTCAGCCTTGAGGAGGCTCTGGCAGCACTGAGGGGAATACGGGGGGCCACTGATTTACCCATTTGCGTTTCCATGACTTTTGATAAGAAGCCGAAAGGATTTTTTACCCTCATGGGAGAGACTCCAGAAGCCTGTGTAAGGGCCATTGAGGAGAACGGCGCCGATGTATTGGGATCTAATTGCCAGCTTGGATCAAGGGAAATGGTGGATTTAATTAAGGAGATCAGAGGTTGTGCGAAAGTCCCCGTCATCTCCCAGCCCAACGCCGGTTCACCCATTCTAAGGGGAGAAATGACCGTCTATGAACAATCCCCGGGGGAATTCGGCGAGGATATCCTGAGGATCGTTGAAGTAGGGGCTCATATCGTCGGTGGGTGCTGTGGGACAACCCCCCTCTTTATTGAGAAGGTAAGGCAACGTCTCTTCCATCGAGAAGAATAGATCCCTCGTGGGAAATGCTGATCGGGAGTGTTGGACTCTCCTTTTTCCCCCTTAATGGCCATCGGGTATTCCGATAATAACCGCGAGTTAAAGAGCGGAAAAGCCTGGGGTTTTTTCTATCCACCTCGAAATTAAATTGGCATAGAAATTGCTCAACCTGTTCATGGTGCCATTATCCTCGCGAGGCTCTGGTGCGAAAGAAGAAGACCACGGCAAATCTGGACCTTATCGACCTTTACTCAAGGCTATTAAATGAGATATGGGGAAAGGTCTCGGAGCTGATTGGCGAGAGCTTGCTGGCATTCCTCATTCTCTTGACCATAGACCGCATTTCGGACAAGTTTCCAATCTTGAGGGAAATTCGGGTATCCGAGGCCGGCATTTCCCTGGAAACCATGAGGAGTCAATGCCAAGATGCTTCCCCTGAGGATCTCCACCGGTCTTTCCAAGGGTTCGTGAAGAGCCTATTCAATTCGTTCACAGCACTTGCCGCAAATGTTATCAATCGGGAGTTGCTTTCCACAGTGCTTCCTAAACTTCGGGAGGCGGAGAAGATGATTTCCCGCTAAATAGGGGAGAAGGTCCTTGAGAATTATCTTCAAAAACCTGAGAACTCTCTGGTCAATTATCAATGCTATCAATGCTAGCGGGGAGTTGACGGGTATTATCGAAGCGGCGGGATCCAGGCTTTCCCATTTGTTCGATATATTGGCTTTTTCCATCCTCTTAAAGAAGGATTTAGACCTCTACGTCTATTGCGACGAATCAAGCAGTCGCCTTTTTGTCGACGGGGTAGTCCAAAATACGATCAAAACCTTTTCCTTTATCACTGGGGAACGGATAAATCCGGAGCAGATTACCAAGCGTCTTGCAATGAGGCGGTTTGAATCCCGATGGAAAGGGACCTCGGACAGTAGGCTGAAATCCTATATCAGCCTTCCTTTGATCAATGAGGGAAAGGTTTTGGGATGTGCCTCGTTAAATAGTGACCACACAAACGCCTTCGATGCCCAAGCCCTTCAGTTCTTTTCCCTGATCACATATCAAATGGCTTCATCCATGAAGCACTCTCAAATTATTAGCTCGATGAAGGATATGGCCACCTACGATACGTTGACCCGTCTCTATAATCGCAGGCACCTCGATCAAGTTCTGGAGGAGGAATTCAGAAATTCTACCCTCTCAAAACAACCCCTCGCCATCGTCATGGTGGATATCGACCACTTTAAGCCCATTAACGACCGATATGGGCATGACGAGGGCGATAAAGCCCTCATCCACATAGCTTCGATCTTGAAGGGATCCCTGCGTAACTACGATATCGTTTCCAGGTTTGGCGGAGAGGAATTTTTGGTGATCCTTCCAAAAACGCTGATGAAGGATGCAGTGGTCATTGCCGAGCGGATTCGAAGATCTGTCGAAACAACCCCTCTTTCCGTGGGCGATGAAAAGGTTAATCTCACCATTAGCCTCGGGGTTGCAGCAATTCCAGCTATTTGGCCCGACTCCAAAGAGGAATTTATCAAATGTGCAGATATAGCCCTTTACGAGGCCAAGGATAAGGGTCGCAATAGGGTCTGTTTCTACGTTCCTACGCAACATCCCGTCGCAAAGGGAGTATTGTCGAGATAACCGTCGTAGAGGATGTACTCTCCCCGTGCCTCCTGGCCAGGCATCAAATCCCCCTGAACGAACAATTGAGAGTTTTTGGTAACCATTGTTGCCGGAGCAAAAGGAGGGCAATTTCCGCTGCTTGAACTTGAAGGGCTAGCTTGGACACGACGTGACGCGTGAGCGCTCAATTGCCTTGAATGGTTAAGAAGTCCCTTCAGCGAGCCAAAGGGGGTTGGGCAACAGGCCGTCGGATTATCGATGAAAGGGTCCGAGGAGAGGTGATATAGTCCTTTTTTTTGCGAAATCCATGGCCGGGAAACTGAGCCCGGGAGAAGCCCGAAAGAAGAGGACCCCCGAGGTTTAAACGAGTTCCCCTTTTCCGGTGTCTAAGAGGTAGTTATGATATCGGATTTCGACCTTCTGGATCGATTTGAAGATGGAGATCAAGGAGCCCTTGAGGAGATTGTGTCGAAATATCAAAAACCCATCTTTTTCTTTATCCTTCGGATGGTTTGGGATGAAGCGGATGCAGCAGACCTATCGCAAAAGACCTTTATCAATGCCCTTCGGAATATCGGACGTTTCGATCGCCGATCCAATCTTAAAACGTGGCTTTACCGAATCGCCATCAACGTATGTAAAAACCATTTCAGGGATGACCCGAGGCGGAGAGAAGTTAATATCGAGGGGATGGTTTTCGCCGATCAGAAGAATCCATTGGACCATATCATATCGGACGAGGAGAGAATCGGTTTATCCTTGGCCCTGAATCACCTTCCGGAAAAACAGAGGCATACGGTTATTCTCAAAGTGTATCAAGACTTGAAATATAGGGAGATCGCCGCAGTCACCGGATGCTCAGAGGGGACGGCGAAGGCGAATTTTCACTTTGGAGTCAAAAAATTGAGGGAAATCCTTAGAGATTGAGGGGTGGGAAGCCATGGATTGCCGAGAAATTCAGGATCAATTGATTGAATTCTGTGAAGATCAACTCGACCGGAGAGACGCCGAGCAAATCAGGGGCCACCTGGAGATATGTTCCCTTTGCAGGGAGGAACTGAGTTCCATTGAGAAGGTCATACTGGGTTTGAAATCCCAACGACTGTCCGATCCGGGGGAGGTCTTCTGGAGGGATTTTCCCAAAAGTGTGAGAAAGGCCTTTTATGAAGGGGGGAGATCCATGCGAGTCCCAATCCTTCTGAGGGTTCGGGAAGGGTTTTATCGGACCACCAACTGGCTCCCCTTCTCAAAACCGGTTAATGCAGCGGTATCCATTGCCGCCATGGTCCTCATCGTTGTCGGGTTGCTTTTTTTTAGGGCAGGGTGGTTTTGGATGGGATCGAGGGGGATAGGCGAGGAGGCTTTGGAGGGTTATTTCGGAGGGGTAGGAGTGGTTGTCTCACCTTTCGCCCCTGGATCATTGGACAGCCTCTCATTACACCAGTTGAACGGCATCTCGAGGGAATTGATGGGATGGCTTGGTGGAATGGGAAGTTTGGGGGAGGCGATCCTTAAAGGGGATGGATTCCTCCGGGAGGAAGGAGTGTTCAACCAACTGGAGGGGCTCAATTCCACGGAATTGGACTTCGTATACGATGCACTGAAGACGAGATACCTCAAAACCTCTACCTCTCTCCCCATACCAAATGGGCTGAGCGGGAGAATGTTATGTTAAAGGAGGGCATGGCATGAAGTGTAACAAGGGACTTTCTTCGATGCTTTTCACCCTGGCAACCGTCCTGTTCATCGTGGGTTTTGGTTTACCCTGTTTCTCTCAGCCGCCAGGTGAAGGGAGACCTCGAGGGTCAGATAGGCCGGTCCTGGAGGGCGATGAACCCCCTCAACCCATTGAGAAGAGGGAGAAGATCCGCAAACGGATTGAACTGATCAGAATGTGGAAATTGACGGAGGAGCTCGATTTGACGGAGGAAACCGGGGCGAAGCTGTTTCCGATACTCCATAAGTACGATGAAAAGCGGATCAAGCTGGGGAAGGAGCGTCGAAAGATCACGGAGCAGTTGAGAAAGGCATTGGAAGATGAGACGACACCGGATGAGGAGATCGAAGCGGCGATGGAGAAAGTGGAGAAAAATGCGTTAACCGCGTCCGATTTATTCCGTCAACAACGCGAGGAACTGAAAGGGGTGCTTTCACCAAGACAGCAGGCGAAATTTATCCTCTTCCAGGGGCAGTTTCAGCGGGAGATACGGAAGATCATCGCCGAGGCGAAGCATAGCAGGAGAGGGGCGAAAGGGGAAGAAAGGAAGGGAAGGACCAGGAGGTATGATCGGCCGAGGAGGGATTAAAGGGCCCATGGATCTGGTGAAATCCCTTTTCGCTTAACGTGAAAAACTCCATGAGATAGACCTGCCACGATCGCCAACATACCCAAAAGAAGCATGATGTTCCCGGTACGTGAGAAATGGAGGGCCAAGTACCTGAATCCAGCCACCGGATAGAGACAAACCCGTATACCGGCTCTTAGTACCGCGTTTTTTGCGATGAAATCAGCTATGGGTGGGCTGAACTCGTAGTAGAGAAGGATAAAGGTCCTTCCGAGGGGGTTGGTCAGGAGATATTGATTCCTCAAATCCCGCAGAACCTGAACATGATGCTCAAGGGGCGACCCAAATGCCGCCGTGGCGATGAAGCAACCACCATCACCACCTCCACCAACAGGAGGGGATGGTGAAGGAGCAATGGACTTATAGGCATTTATTCTGCCATTCGTTAATACCTTCCCGTTCAAACTGGCCACAATATCTACCCCATTGAGTATTCGATCTTTTAATTCATTCAAGGTTATGCCGGGGTAACGTGCCAGAATAAGGCCGGCCAAGCCGGAGACATGGGGAGCGGCCATAGACGTTCCAGCAGAAGAAAAGTAGCCATAGCCTGTTATCAGGATATCGCGCGTTTTGAGGATGACGTCATCGATATAAATTCCGTCATCCTCATCCGAATCATCCGAGGATAGCTGGAATCCCAAATTGATATCGTTGGAGAGACCCCAAAAAGGTGATACGTTAGTGACATGGGATTCAAACGATCCTCCTGTACTTCCGCCAAACCTCCCATCCGTATTCAATGCATAAAGTTGAAGAAAGCCGAAACCATTTATGGTTGCCCCTATGTATAAGTAATCACCTGCCGCTAGGTCATATCTGATCTGGTATTCTAAAACAGAATATTTGTCGACCAAATTAAGGGCATCATTGTGAGTAATGTAGGAATCCGTTTCAGTGAGGTAATCCCCCGAAGGGGTGTCTGCGAGACTATGGGTGGGGCTCACCGAAATCGGTTCCGTTAAGTCCCAAGAATCGTTGATCCCCCAATGAGTCCAATTCCCCAACCCCGATTCGAAGTCTTCATCGAGCACTTGGTGTTCCGGCCCGAGAACGAGCCAGGGAATTGAACTAAGGACATTTACACCAGGGGCCGCCACATCAACCGACGTTGCTCCAAAATTCGAAAACCATGCGAGGTTATCGTTATGATCGGTGGCCGCCACCGATATGATATTGGGAAGGTCATAGCTGGCGGGGTAGTAGGGTATTTGATCGTTATCATCGCCAATGTGATCGTCACCTCCATTGCCCGCCGCGGCTACGAAGAGACATCCCGTATCGTTTGCGTAGGATATGGCGTCGTAGAGGGCCTGGGAAAAACCTCCGTCGCCCCAGCTGGCGTTGATCACCTTAGCTCCATTATTGGCGGCGTACAAAATAGCCTCAATGGCTTTCGCTGTATCTCCGTACCCGAATGCGCCGAAGATTCTTAACGGCATTATGCT
>JAQYWG010000179.1 GCA_030145085.1 Thermodesulfobacteriota bacterium | reverse complement strand
CCTTTTTGAACTCCTCATCCGTGAGCTCAAGGAGACGAATCTTGTGAGATGCCTCCAATGTTACCACGGCAGCCATGGGCGCACTGCTCATCCCGATGCACTCAAGCTGACCATCAGCGATTGCCCGGCCCGCGTCGCCGAAGCTCAAGTTGTTTATCTTGACCTTATCGTACAACTCGAGACCTTGCAGTATAAGTACTGAGTTGGCCGCGGATCCACTCCCCACCGAACCGACATTGACTCTCTTGCCTACCAGTTGGGCCATCTTCGTGATCCCGCTCTTCTCCGAGACGACCCAGTGATGCCAGCTCTCATACATCCCGGTCATCATCCGTATGTCCTTCCACGGACCCTTGTCTTTAAACACACCAACCCCATTCCAACTATCATAAATCGTTAGGGTATGTTGAAAGGTTGATTCCAAATCGCCCTGTCGGAGAAGGCGATTCAGGGCGACCGATCCGCCCGAAGATACCGCGCTGACGTTGACGTTAGGGATCTCCTTATTGAAGAGGGCGGATAATCCCCCGACCATCTGGAACCAGGACCCTCCGGGTCCACCGCACCCTAACCGTATGTACTGGACTTTCGCTCCAGCCGTGCCCACCGTAATCCCTACGGTGAGTAAGCAAATCAATACACTTACCATGACTCCCCATCCGATAGTGTGAAATCTTGTTCGTCTCTTCATAACTTACCTCCTTTGTTAGGAACACCAGCCGGCCGTATAATTTTTATTTGCCTTGACAGCTTCACCTCCCTCCCGGCCTCACTTTTTCATACGACCTTGGGAGAAATTCATACCATTGTGGTTTTCGCTTGTCAAGCAGATTTTATCTCAACGGAATTTTTCTTCCTATTTGCTCAATGTCCCGACATCATAGCTTTATCCTCGGAAAGGGTACCCGCCGAGGGAGATGTCAGGAGAATCGCACCACACCATATCCCTTTTTCTCCCTCATCCCCCTGTTCATATTTAGGCTGGTAAGGCCCCACATCGTCCATGGCTTCGATCAAAAAAATCTTGACAAAAAATTTCATCCTAGTATCTTTTAATATTCTTTAGCTGTTCAATGAGGTGCATCATCGAATAACCATTTAACTGTTATGGAAAAGGAGGAAATGCAGATGGAGATAGCTGAAACATTTGCGAAGTTTGTTGCGCACACGGAGTTCAATGATGTGGATGAAAGTGTCATCGAATACGTAAAGAAGTTGACGCTCAAGCAGGTGATGGGAATGCTTGTCGGCTCAACTGCCCCCACCTCCAAAAAGCTCATACGATACGCCAAGGATAATCTTGGAAGGCCGGAGTCCGGGGTTTATGGCTGTGGTTTTAGGACGGATGTGGCCCAGGCAGCCCTCCTCAATGGTTTCTTTGGGCACGCATCGGAGATGGAGGATGACCAGTTTCCCGGTGGCGGTATCAGCGACGTGACGACCTGGCCGGCTTTACTAACGGCAGCGGAGAAGTGTAAGCTTTCCGGGCAGGAGATAATCGTGGCCCTGTACGTAGGCCAAGAGATGCAGAACAGGATCGCCATGTGGGCCTCGGTGGGGACGGATCCCATTGGAATCTGTAACCTCCCCTTCATCGGGATCTATGGGGCCACGGCGAGTTGTGCTAGGGCATTTGAATTGACCGAGGAAGAGACCAAGGCATCATTCGGTCTGGCTATGGTCCAGGGACTGGGGTATATGCACACCTGGGGTACGGACGCTCATTTCTATGAATCAGCCACCGTATGTCGAAATGCCGTTGTGAACGCCATTTTGGCCAAAAACGGCGCTACGAGCAATCCCGTGATCGAAAAATGCCTGGACATGCTCACGGGTGGCGATAAGAATATCGAATTTGCCAAGATGACCGAGGGATTGGGGAAGGCGCCCTTCTACACCAATAACACCTGGATCAAGAAGTGGGGTTTTTGCTTCTTTAACCACAATTTTATCGATGTGCTCGCTGATCTCATGCGGGACAATAAGGTCAAACATGGAGATATCGAGGAAGTGGTGGTGCATTTTGATGAATTAAGGAGGGTTATTGACCGTCCGGAACCGAAGAACCCGGAAGATGCTCGTTTCAGTATTCAGCATATCTTAGCCTACCAGATGATCCACGGGGAGTGCGGGCTCGAGACCTGTACGGAGAAGGCGGTGCAAGATCCCCAGATAGCCAAGGTGAGGACGAAGGTCAAAGTAGTCTATCATCCGGAGTATCCGAAACGATACTTCGCGGGGGAGGGTCGCACGGAGATAAAGCTCAAAGACGGAAAAACCCTCGAGGGTGCCATGGATCAACCCTATGGGGGGCCGAAGTATCCCCTCACCATGGACCAGGTGGTGGACATTTATCGCAAGTATTGCAAGGGTATACTCTCGGATGCCCAGATCGAGCGGACCAAGGACATCATCCTGAATATGGAAAATGAGCCGGACCTCCAGGAGTTGTTTGATATCTGTACCTTCAGGCATCTGGTGAGGTAAGTTCCCCGAGGGTTGCGGAGAAATTTAGAAGGTGTTTTCCTTCCTTTCCGGATTGGAAACGAATACGTAGGTCGGATCTCCTCGGAATTTACGGCTACCTTTATGGCTACATCACAAGGCGCTACCATCAAGAAGTCTGGCTGCATGGGATGCCACGGCGGGTGCGGTATATTCGTCCACGTGGTAGACGGGAAGGCGGTGAAACTCAAGGGTGACCCGGACTGCCCGAACAATGGGGGGAAGCTTTGCCCCAAAGGCTGGGCGGGACTTGACATTCTTTATCACCCGGACCGGCTGAAATATCCGCTCAAGCGTGTCGGAGAACGGGGGGAGGGCAAGTGGAAACGGATCTCCTGGGATCAGGCCCTCGACGAAATTTCGGGCAAGCTAATGGACATCCGAGATCAGTACGGGCCATGGGCAATGGTTGCCGGCGATGGTACCAAGCTCGACGAGGTGGCCTGGGTAGCCGATCTCTTCGCCTTCCATTTCGGCTCTCCCAACAACTTCGGCTCAGGACGTGCCCAGTGCTTCCGGCCGCGGAGTGTATCAAGCACATGGACGTATGGGGGATACTTTACGCCTGACTATCGTAACAATCCTAAGTGCATAGTACTCTGGGGTGATCAACCGGATGTAAGCAACCACAACACGATTCTCGGACTGACCGTGATTCAGGCGCTCAAACACCGCCCAAATCTCGTGGTGGTGGATCCACGGCGGACGCGTCTTGCTGCCAGGGCGGATGTTTGGCTGCAGCTACGACCGGGGACCGATGCAGCAGTCGCACTCGCGTGGTTACATGTAATTCTCAAGGAAGACCTCTACGACCAGGAATTCGTCGAGCGCTGGACCAATGGGCCGTTTCTTGTGTCGAATGACACTGGGGAACTCCTGACAGTCTCTCAAGGCTCTTATCTTGTCTGGGACACGGCAAGGGGCCAACCACTTCCGGCGGACAGTCCGGATGTTAAGCCCGCCATGGGTGGGAGCTATGAGGTTGCGGGGGTAGCGTGTAAGCCAGCTTGGCAACTCCTGCTAGATCGGGTCGAGGATTATCCTCCGGAACGGGTCGCGGAAATTGCCTGGGTTAAGGCAGAGGACATCCGCAAAGCGGCAAGGCTCTACGCTACGGCAAAGCCTGCGTGTATTGGCTGGGGAGTTGGAATCGAGCACTCGGTTTCAGCGCACCAGAATCCGCGGGCCATTTGTATCCTCCAGGCAATCACCGGTAACCTCGATGTGCCTGGCGGCACCGTAAATCCCGTGCCTCGGTGCTACGGGGTAAACACTGTGATCAGGCGCTATGTCGATACGGTCCCCGCCGAGCTCTTGGAGAAACAGCTGGGCGGTGACAAGTACAAGCTGCTTTCCGGCCCGACCGGGAAGCTCACCGCTCACATCCCGAGCATCCTGCACGCGATCATCGATGAGAAACCATACCCGGTGAAGGCTTGGTTTAACATCGGCTGCAACCCGATCGTCGGCTGGGCCGACTCGAAGAAAGTCTATAAGGCACTCAAGAAAGTTGAGCTATCGGTGGCATGTGATCTCTTTATGACGCCCACGGCGCAGCTGGCCGACTACGTGCTGCCCGGGACAACGTACTTCGAGAAAAGCCGCCTGATCGACCACCAGGGAGTCAATCCCTTCGGCCATGTCATGACGCAGAAGGTAATTGAGCCCATTGGAGAGGCCAGGGATGAGTTCGAGATCTGTGGCGATCTTCTCCGGCGCTGCGGCCTTGCCCGGGATTGGCCATGGTACAGGGTGGAAGAGTTCTATGATAAGCTGCTGCGGGAGAGCGGCCTCACCTGGGAAGAGGTCGTTGAGGCTGGTGGGGTTTGGGACGAGGTTCGTTACGGGAAATACGAGACGGATTACTACCGCAAAGGGGGCGGTTTTAAGACGCCGACCGGCAAGGTAGAGGTTTATTCGACCCATTGGCATACACTCGGCTACGACCCGTTACCCACCTACTTCGAGCCGCCCGAGAGCCCATACAGCACGCCGGAGGTGGCGAAGGAGTATCCCTTCGTCGTAACGACCGGCGCTAAAGTGCACTGGTTCTTCCACAGCCAACATCGCCAGATCGAACGCCTGCGCAGACATCACCCGTTCCCGGTGGTACAGATACACCCGGCGAAGGCGGCACGGCTGGGCCTTGTCGAAGGCGACTGGGCTTGGATTGAGTCGCCACGGGGGAAGTGCAAGCAAAAGGTGGAACTTTTCGACGGGATAGACGAACGGGTGATCCACATCGAGCACGGCTGGTGGTACCCAGAGCAGGAAGGACCTGAGCCGTACCTCTACGGCGCCTTTGAATCAAACGCCAACTGCCTGACGTCCGTTGAACCATCGTTTCTCGACATCGGGTTCGGCGGCTACACCCTAAGAGGGTTTCTCGCCAAGGTTTACAAGGCTGAGAGTTAGGAAAAATCCGTGGGGTGTGGAAAACCCCTGTCAGCTGAGATTCAGGGATGGTAATCCACTGGCGAGAACAGCCCCGTAAGGGTAATACAGGAGAAAGGTAAAGCTCTTTCTCGGTTTTTCACATGCCATGCATGGTGAGTTAATATCCCGAATTCTCACGGAGGATGTTTATGGAGAAAAAGATTATCATCACCGTTGCCGTCATCGGTTCTCGTCCAACAAAGGAAATGAACCCAGCAGTTCCCTATACCCCCCAAGAGATCGTGGATGCGGCTGTGGAGTGTCACAAGGCTGGGGCGGCAATCGTCCATATCCATGTGAGAAACCCGAAAACCGGACAGCCGGATTTCAAGGTTGGACTTTTCAAGGAAGTACTGGAAGGCATTCGGCAGCGATGCGATATGATGGTAAACCTAACCACGAGTGGTTTATTTTTGGAGGGAACTGACGTCATATCGCAGCGTCTACAGCCAGTGTATCTGAAACCTGATCTCTGTTCTCTCGATTTGGGTTCCATCAATTTCCGGGATCGGGTCTTTATCAACCCACCGGAGTGGGCAGAAGCTGCGGCAAAATGTATGCGAGATAACGGTGTAAAACCGGAATTGGAAGTCTTCGATGTGGGCCATATCTACCAAGCGGGTAATCTTATTCAAAAGGGACTGATCGATGACCCTCCCCATTTTCAGCTCTGTATGGGGATCAAATGGGGGATTGAGGCGTCACCCGAAAACCTCTTATTCATGAAGAGCAAACTGCCGCCCGATGCCCTGTGGAGCGTTCTTGGAGTCGGAAAGGCTCAACTTCCCAT
>JAQYWG010000178.1 GCA_030145085.1 Thermodesulfobacteriota bacterium | reverse complement strand
GACATGCTTAACTATCCACGCCTCTGTAAAGCCAGGGGGATCGACTATATCTTTGACCCTGGGCAATCACTGCCCATGCTGCATGCGAAAGACCTAGTCCAGGCCATAGAGGGGTGCCAGATCCTGATCTCAAATGATTATGAGCTGGATCTGATCATGAGCAAGACTGGGTTAAGCAAAGAAGCTTTACTTGGGCGTGCCAGGACTATCATTGTAACCATGGGAGAGTCTGGTTCACAAGCCTTCACGCCCGATGGTGAAATACGCATCCCTGCTGATAAGCCAAAGAAGGTAAAGGATCCGACAGGGGCCGGCGATTCATACAGGGGCGGGTTTATCAGCGGTCTGGTAAGGGGCAAGGACATAGAGCAGTGCGCCAGGATGGGCAGTGTATGCGCCTCCTTTGCTGTAGAGTGCCACGGCACACAGGAATACAGGTTCAGCCCCGAGGAATTCAACGAGAGGCTTAACGTCTGCTACTGATAGTTGTTGGCTAGTTTTTTTGCTGAGTTTTTTTGCTGGGTCGGACCAAGGCAACTACAATAGAATAGCTTGGTCCGACCCCGAACCCCTTCATTTGGGGTTGGGGATGAGACAGATAAATTCCAGCGTCTCCTTGGATGAGTTCTTCACTTGATGCTCCTCGCCAGGTGCGATAAATATCACATCCCCCCTGGAAAAGGGAACCTCCTTCCCCCCTTGAACCACGGACCCCCTCCCTTCTAAAATGAATACCTCGTGCTCCCACGGATGCTTATGGTAAGGAGAGTAACCACCGGGCTCCACCTCGAATACCCTCATGGAGAAATTGTCTGCCCCGTCCTTCTCCGAAATAACCCATCTAACGGTGATCCCCGAAGCACCTTCCTCACCCACTGGGTCGGGAGTAATTTCCTTGTAATGCGTCACTCTCATCTCCCCACCTCCTCTGCCTGGAGAGGATTAAAGGGAAATCAACTCTCCCCTGATATCCCCAGGGATTCCTCAATCCTCTGAATCTCCTTTTTGGCATCCTTAATTCGCCTGAGTCCTTCTTCAGTCCACCGTCTGCTTCCCTTTAACCTCTCCCGCATCCCATCGATTTGGGCTTTTACGGCTTCCGCCGAAGGGCCTCCTTTCAAGGTCTTTCTCGATACGATCCTTACGGGATCTTGCCCCTTTAAGAGCTCTTCCTCTGACATCTCCAGATCTAAGTTCATCTCCTTCAAGGCTTTACGAAACCCCCCGAGGATAACCATATCGGCCCCCTTATCCTCCGAATATTTGACCGCCTTCTCCATGAGGATCTTTGCCTTCCTGAAAGGGATCTTAAACCTTTGGACGAGTCCCTCCAGCAGGGCCGTCGCCCCGATAAATCCCGTCCGGCATTGCCGGAGCATCACCTCACGATTCACCTGAAACAGTTCAATCACCTCTCTCATCACCGCCAGGGCCGGCTTGCACTCCCGAACCATGTCCATAATCAGATACTTCGTCCATTGAGAATCACGATTGTATCCAATAAAGGATGACTTACCGAGGGATAGCAGCCCCATCAAAATCCCGTGGGCGATGGAGGCCTTGGCCTTGATTACCTCCAAAGCCCCGGGGTTCCGTTTCTGGGGCATGATGGAGCTCCCGCTGCAATGGGCATCGTCCAACTTCACCATGTCGAATTCGGCTGTGCTCATCAGGATGCAGGACTGGGCAACGGTGCTCAGATGATTCATGGTCATGACAATGGCGTGGGCGAATTCCAGCTCCGGTTCCCACCGGTTGGTGATGGGATCCAAGGAGTTTTCGTGGCAGGTATCGAAGGCCAACAATCTCGATGTCAACTCCCTGTCCAATGCAAAGGTGGACCCATATCCCGCCACCCCACCCAGTGGGTTCTTGTTGAAGAGCCTGTACCAATGGATGAACCGCCAGATGTCCCTTTCCATGGGCCCCGCAAAGGAGAGAAGCACGTGGGCGAAGGTGGTGACCATAGCATGTTGATGATGAGTGAAACCCGGCATGACCGTATCCAGGTTTTCCTGGGCCTTCTCCAAGAAAGCCTCGACGAGCCCGTCCAGTTCCTGTACAAAATCGAAAACCCCTTGCCTGATGTACAAGCGCATATCCAAGGTTATCTGGTCATTCCGGCTCCTCGCCGTGTGGAGTTTCCCCACCGCTTCCACCCCATGGCGCTCGATGAGAAAGCCCTCCACGTTGCTGTGGACATCCTCCTTCGAAGCATCCAGGACGAATTCCCCTCGGAGGAAACGACCTTCCACCTCTCTGAGCCCCCTCAGAATCACCCTGAGGTCATCCTCGGAAATGATCCCCTGCTTGCAGAGCATGATGGCGTGGGCCTTGCTTCCCCAGATATCGTATTCAACCAGATGCTGGTCAGAAGGGGATATCCCCTCGACATCCCTTCCCGATAAGAACTCTATAATCCGACGGGAGGGTTCCCGGTGGAACCTGGATCCCCAAAGCTTGTTAATCTTCATTTTTTCATCCCCGCATTCCTCTTGGCCAAGATCTCAAAATGGAGATCCCTGAAGGTGGCCCCAATTGAAATGCCCGTAAAAGAATAGCAGATTCCACATAAATCTGGCCACCCAATAGTATCAGAAATAGAGAATGAAAACAATTCCTCTCTCGTTGGAGGTTTTCCCATAGGTCATTGAAGAAAAGGGGTGGAAAATTTATAATGTAAATATGACGGCTTCGTAAAAAGTCCATCTGCCATTCGACAGGCCGTTCGACAAGCTCACGGTCCTGAGCAAAGCCGAAGGACTCATGGCCCTGAGCAAAGCCGAAGGGCTGCGTTGCGCTTCATCCTTCGTTACTGCAGCGTACTTCTACGTACGCCTCATTCCTCAGGATTTGCGCGCCTTGCATCTGGATCTTTTTTCTTTGCCGTTTGATTTCAACTTTTTACAAGGACGTCAATTATAAACTCGAAATCAGCGAGGAATCAGCGATTATGATTGGTATCTTTTTCGGATGTACTGTTCTCCTCTTTGAGGAGCTTCGGAGCACCCTGGAGGCCTTTTTCCGTAGGGCGAGGATTCCCTATGAGCCCGTTGGGGTTGATCGGTGCTGTGGGATTCCTCTCCTCCTCGCCGGTTTCCAAAAGGAAGCCGAGGAAAATGGGAGAAGGCTTGTTGAGGGTATCTCCCAAAAGGGTATCTCCACTCTGGTCACCAGTTGCCCCCATTGCTACAGGGCATTTTCCAAAGAGTTCCCCCATCGGTTCGGCTTATCGGCTCCATTTAAGACCCTCCATTTTACCCAGTTTGTCGCCGATCTCATCCGAAGGGGGAAGATCAGATTTACCAAACCCGTTGACCTGAAACTCACCTATCACGATCCGTGCTATCTTGGGCGAATGGGCGAGAAGATTTATCGGGAACCGAGAGAGGTTTTGGCATCCATCCCCGGGCTGAAAATGAAGGAAATGGAGCATAACCGTGATAGGGCTACCTGCTGCGGTGGAGGGGGATTGGTAAGGGCTTACCTCCCTATCCTATCCTCGGCAGTTGCTCAGGAGAAGATCGAATCCCAGGTACGACCCACCGGTGTTACCGGAATCGTATCCTCGTGCCCCTTTTGCTATTTCAACTTGAAGGAGGGAGCCGAGGAGGCGGAAGAGGGGAAGATCGGAGTCTATGATTTGGTGGAACTTCTCGTCCGATCTATGGAGGAGCCTCAGGATGCATGATACCAAGCGCAGGTTTGCGGACTTCAAGAAAACCATCTATAGAGCTGTCGACGATGAGGTACTTCGATCCGCACTGCGGAAAGCGGTAATATCAACCCGGGAAAATAGGGATAAGGCCCTGAAGCTGTTTCCGCAGGTCGAGGAGCAGCGAAAAATACTCATGGAGAAAAAGGAAGAGGTGCTTACCCATCTCGATGAAATGATCGAGAAGTTTCGGGCTGCCGCCGAAAGAATCGGGTTTAAAGTCCACAATGCGGAGACGGCACAGCAAGCACAGAAGATCATCGAGGAAATTGTTGGATCGAAAAAGCTCATTGTCAAGGGAAAATCCATAACCTCGGAAGAGTTGGAAATCAATAAGTTTCTGGAGGAGACGGGGAATGAGGTATACGAAACCGATATGGGAGAGTTCATTGTCCAACTTCTTGGGGGGAAACCCATGCATCTGCTTGCCCCAGCGGTAAACGTTCCGAAGGAACAGGTCGCTCAGGTCTTCTCCGAACTTGCGGGCAGGAAACTTCCTCCAGATCCTGCGGAGCTGACTCGGTTTGCCAAGGATTTCTTGAGGGAGAAATTCTTCCGGGCCGATATCGGCATGAGCGGGGCAAATGCCATTACGGCCGATACGGGCTCCATCTTTCTCATCGAGAATGAGGGCAATATCCGCTTCGCCACCAACGCACCCCCCGTCCACATTGCCATAGTTGGGATCGAGAAGATTCTTCCTACCCTGGGCGATGGGACCCTCCTGGTGGAAGTGGCTTCCCGGTATGCTGGGTATCTTGCACCGAGCTATGTCTCCATCATTTCGGGCCCCAGCAAGACCGGCGACATTGAGAAGGTCATCGTTTGGGGAGTCCACGGGCCGAAGGAGGTTCACGTGGTCCTCCTGGACAATGGACGCAGAGAGGTTGCAAGGGATCCCGTGCTCAGGCAGATGCTCTCCTGTGTCCGCTGTGGGGCATGCATGTACGAGTGTTCCGTTTACCCCATCGTGAGCGGATACTGGGGACATACATACATGGGCGGGATCGGCATTCCATGGACAGCACTTATCGCAGGTGGCTGGGAGGTAGCCGCTCCCATGGCCTATGCATGCACTCTTTGTGGGAGATGCCGGGAGTTCTGCCCCATGGAGATCGGTACGCCGGAGATCACGGAAAGACTGAGGGAAGAGATGGCCAAGAAGGGGTACCTCCCCGAATACGTCAAGGAGATGACCCAAAAAGTATTGACCAAGGGTACCCCGTATTAATTGCTTTCGATCTCCTGGCTCACCTTCCCTCCTACATCTTCCAGGCGGGTTTTGTCGAAGATCCGCCGAACCCTCATCATTTTCGGATAATCCATCTGCGCCCGACCTCCTCGGATCGAAGTAATGGGTCTTGAACCACCCCGAAACAAAAAAAAGGGGCATATGCCCCTTTTTAATGTCAGGTTTGCAACTACCAAGCGTTCCCTCGCGTAGGCGGCGTCAGCTCTTACTCGAGGTTTTGGTCATGAAATGGGTAATCAATTGTTCCACCTGTTTTCCCTTGCACTTCGGGCAATTGACCTTGCCCTTTTCATATTCCCTTAAACTCAGCATGGTGCTAAATTCCTTCTTGCATTTCTTACATCGAAAATCGTATGTAGGCATGTTCATCCCCCCTTCTTTCCTCTCCCTTTCCGCCTCTCAACATTATGCCATCTCCCTCAACTGGTGATCAAAATCGAGAAACGGATCACCTTCCCCGTAGTCCCGGAAAAAGGTCTTCTTCATATAGTTCAAGGCTCCGACGTAAAACTCGAAATCCCTCGAAAGTTCTGAATAGAGGCGCGACCCGGGCTGATAAAAGGCCCTATGGTATTCACTGACGGTTTGGTACGCTTTTCTCCCCTCCTCCAAGTAAAGGCTCAAAAAGGATTGTTTCTCAACCCACTCCCGAAATATCCCTGCCATAAAGAGGATGTAATCGCCGATATGCTTGCGGATCTCCTTTTCCCGATCCCAATGCTCGGAGTGCCACGAGAGATTAGCCTCCAATAATATCTCTACAGCCGTCTCCATTCTTCTCCCCCGGAAATCCCGAAT
>JAQYWG010000177.1 GCA_030145085.1 Thermodesulfobacteriota bacterium | reverse complement strand
CATCTCCTTCCCCGGATAAGATGTCATCGACGGAGAGGGCACGGCTCTCTTCCATCCCCTTCCAATCGGGAAAGAGCGGAAGGGCTCCCGATGCGACGATCACCGCATCCGGCTTACCAGTTCCCAACATATCGGGGGTGAATTCCTTGTCCAGCTCGAGGGTTACCCCGAGCCCCCTGACTCTTCTTTCGAGATAATCGAGAAAATCGTTCAGAACGGCTTTCTTTGGAGGAAGAGCGGCGAGTCTCATCCTGCCGCCCAGCTTCTGATCCCTCTCAAAGAGCGTCACCTGGTGGCCTCTTAGGGCTGTTATTTCGGCCGCCTTGAGGCCTCCAGGGCCCCCGCCAACAATCCAAACCCTCTTGGGTCGATCGGTTTTCGAGAACCTAAATCGATCTTCGTTACCCGTCTCCGGGTTGACAGCACATCGAACCGCCTCTTTTCTCAGGGTCTGAATGCAGCGATTACACGAGATGCAGAGATTGATATCCTCCAGCCGGCCCTCTTGCGCCTTTTTCGGCATGTGGGGGTCCGCGATCAACGCACGGCCCATGGAGACGAGATCAGCCTTCCCATCTCGAAGAACCTGTTCAGCCATGGCGGGATTTCTAATTCTCCCGACCGTGATTACCGGGATCTTCACCACCGACTTGATGGCCTCGGCCAGGTGGACGAAGACACCTTCTTCCACATAGTAGGGCGGATGGTTCAGGTAACCCGAGGCAGCGTTGCACGCCGACACGTGGAGGACATTGGCCCCTTCCTTTTCCAGGATTTGAGCAACCTGTTTGGTTTCCTCAATTTTAAGACCTCCGTCCACGTACTCGTCGCCGCTCAGCCTGCAGCTAATGGGAAAGTCCGGGCCTACCCGGTCGCGCACTGACTTCAAAACCTCCAGGGCAAACCTGGCCCGTCCCTGGATATCGCCCCCATACTGGTCCCTTCTCTGGTTGGAAAAAGGGGAGAGAAAGGAGCAGAGAAGGTACCCGTGGGCCATATGGAGCTCGACACCGTCGGCCCCGGCGTTCTTGACCCTCTGGGCAGCTACTGTAAATGCCTCGATGATCTCCTCGATTTCACCTGTGGAAAGTTCACGAGGAGTTTCGTCTTTGGTTGGACAGGGAATGGGGGACGGTCCAACAATGGGAGACCCTGTGACAGCAGATGCGGTTTGCCTCCCTGCGTGATTAATCTGGATGAGGATTTTCCCCCCTGCACTGTGGACAGCCTCGATCAACCCCTCGATTCTCGAAGCGTGTTCATCGGAGCTGATGAGCAGCATATTCGGATGTGCTTTGCCTTGCTCGAGAATACCCGTATGTTCGACGGTGATATATCCCACGCCTCCCCTTGCGCGTTCCACATAATAGGCTGTTTGTCGGTCTGTCGCAAAGCCTTCCAGCGTAGCGTACCTTGTTGCCATGGGGGGCATCACAATACGGTTCCCTACCTCCAATGTTCCGATGGAGAAGGGACTAAAAAGTGTATCCAGACTCACGGCACATCTCTCCTTTCTAAAACCCTTTTACCTCTCATGTTTGGGAATAATAGATGTATGGTCAGGTGATTTGACCAACCAATAACACCTTCTCTTTTTTTTGTCAACTGTTTTATCGATTCTATCAACTGAAAGTTAGAAGTATTATGAGAAATATCATTTTAAGATATTGATATTATTAATGATATCTATTATAAAAAAATAAAATTCATGGGACACCGGGACTGGAAAGGATCCTGAGAATCTTCCGTTATCCCCAAGCGTAATCTGCCCCTTTCTACTCGATTCCTTCAATTGCTACGGCCCGAATAGGGAAGGGCTCCAGGCCACGCATTTTCCCTGGGAGGCCTAAGAAGAGGAACCTCCCTTTTTTCAGGCTCTCCTAAGTTGGCCAATCCCTCAATGAGGGGAATGTTGTTGGAGAGCATGAGATCGTGGGGAAAATACTTATATTTGACAAATTCCTGAAGAAGGTTATAAGATCGGTCCAAAATGAGATTAAAAGTTGAGTAGCATGAGGATTACTGTGGCTTCTGAATTATTGTCGTCCAGGCCTCAGGGAAAGCCACAGCAGTTATCGGAAAACAATGAGGAGGTGCGAAATGTCCGAATACCTTAGCAGGGAAGAACTGGAAGAGCTGCGCCGTTGGCCTACGTGCGCCACATCCAATGCCATTGAGCTGTTCGACATCCGGCCCCGCAACGAGGGATTCATGCTCCCCGAGATCAAATGCGTCTTTCCCGAACTGGAGCCCATGATTGGCTATGCAGTCACCGGTGTCATAAGCGCCGATTCTCCGGAGGGCCGTCGGATTCAGCCGCCTGACTGGTGGGAGGAGGTCCTGAAGATACCGGAACCGAGAGTTGTGGTGCTCCACGACATAGACGATCCTGTCGTAGGTTCCTTCTGGGGCGAGGTGCAATGTAACATTCACAAGGCCTTGGGGTGCGTTGGTACCGTCACCGACGGATCAGTGCGGGATCTGGATGAGGTGAGAGAAAGGGAGTTCCATTTCTTCTCGAGTTGTGTAAGCGTTTCCCACGCCTACGTACATCTGGTGGAGGTGGGCGTTCCGGTTAAGGTAGGTGGGCTGGTCGTAAAGCCAGGCGACCTTATCCAGGGCGACAAGCACGGTGTCATCTCCATTCCCCTGGAGATCGGGAGAGATGTGCCCAAGGCCGCCCAGCTCGTCGAGGACTGGGAACGCACTGTCATCAACTTCTGCAAGTCCGAAGAGTTCACCGTGGGCGGGCTGAAGGAGCGCTACGTGGCGCCACGTCCCACTTGGCCTCCCCGCCGGTAGAAGCATAGAGGCCTGTTCACCTGTCAATCTGTCCGGTACGTGTCGGGCAGAAGGAGAAGTTCCTCCGTCGTGGCATGACGCCACCCAAAGGTAAATGGGGGGTGGATAGTATGATCTCGGCAATTAATGAAAAAAAGAACCATAAACAAAAGGTAAGAGGGTAAGCGGTATCCTCCCTTTCTGAAAGGAGAAAGCAGATGGCGACCACGGGAAAGAGGATGGATTATACGTCTCATCTTATTTTACAAAGGACACCGAGGGAACTGGTAAGAGAGGGAATTACCGTTATGACTAAAGGCGAGGGTGTGCGGGTTTTCGATCAGGACGGGAAGAGTTACCTTGATCTCGTTTCCGGGGTTACCCGGCCCGTCCATGTGGGCTATGGGCGGAAAGAGATAGCTCAGGCGGTCTATGATCAGATCTGCCAACTCCCTTATTTCACCCCCATGCAATTTTCCAATATGCCTGCAATGAAACTGGCGGAAGTTTTGGCGGAAATTGCACCTGGGAGGATAAATAAGTTCACTTTCGTATGCGACGGGTCAGAGGCGGTCGAGGCAGCGATCAAATTAGCCAAGCATTATCATCATTATAAAGGGGACAAAAAGCGGTATAAGGTTATTTCCAGAAGAGGGGCCTACCATGGTGTCACCGGCGGGGCATTGAGCGTGCTGGGCACGGTGCTGCCCATGCGGCAGATAATGGACCCCGTTGTGCCGGGAACGGTATTTGTGGAATCCCCTTACTGTTTCCGTTGTCCACTTCATCTGACCTATCCCAACTGTGACATAGCCTGTGCCAAAGATATAGAGCGTATCATTGAGTTTGAAGACCCCGGGCAAATTTCGGCCTTTATTGGGGAACCCATTCAGCAAGCCTTTGGAGCATTGGCACCCCCACAGGAATATTGGGACATTGTCCGTAGCATGTGCGATACATACGGGATTCTGCTTATCATCGATGAGGTTATCTGTGGATTTGGGAGAACTGGCAAGTGGTTCGGAGTTGAGCATTTCGATATTCAGCCTGATATCATCACCATGGCAAAGGGTATTTCAAGCGGTTATGTTCCCCTTGGAGGGGTCGGATGTACCGATGAAGTGATAGAACCGGTAGAGATTTTTCTGCACATTCATACCTACGGAAATCATCCTGTTTCCTGTGCAGCGGCCCTGAAGAATATTGAAATCATAAAAAGGGAGAATTTAATTCAAAACGCATACGAAATGGGGATCTATTTCTTGGAGGGTTTGAGAACCCTCGAATCTCATCCAACGGTAGGTGAAGCCAGAGGGAAGGGCCTATGGACGGCCCTTGATCTGACAACGGACAAGAAAAATAGGGCCCCTTTTCCCCTGGACCGGATAATGAGCATTATCAATCGGGCCAAAAAGAAGGGACTGATTATTAAAACGATGGGACATGCCCTTGAGTTTGCCCCCCCTCTCATTATCGGGAAAGGGGAGATTGACGAAGCCGTAAAGATTATAGATGAATGTATTACTGAAGAAGAGAGGGATATGGGTCTGTAATCAGGGGGTGAAGGGAAAGCATTAGCGTTCGCTCTTCCTGAGAACAAGATTCAAAGGGATAGAGCTATTCCTTACCCCTGCCTTATCTGTTATTGCGTTTGCTCGTTCTCTCTCAGGTGCTTCGCGAGGAATTTCTTGACCCGGACGATCGCATTAGCCGCAGCCGCCGGATCGTATAGCAAGCGATGGCCGAGATAGGTCATATTAATCCCGCCCCAGTCGAAGGCGTGATGGGCCCCCGGATAAACCTTCAGGATGACTCCATGGGCGGTCTTTCCCTTTGGCATCCTCGAAGAGCATTTAGCTGCCCGTTTCCAGTCATCCAGTTCACCGATCAGGATCAGGAGCGGCGTATCCAAGTATTCGAGCGATTCATCGCAATATTAAGGATAAGAAATGACGGCTGCTCGGAAGGGATTGCCTCGATTTTGAATCGGAGCCGTTTTGCCAACCGCATAAAGTGCCGTCCAAGCCCCGTGAGCCCATCCCATCACCGCGATTCGATTGAAATCCACAAAGGGAAGGCCGGCACGGTATGATTTGGCGTCATAAGCATCTTGGGCGTGCAGGATGGAGTAGCCCATCTTAAGACCAAAAGCACCACAAATGCTTGATTCATCGCGCGGCCCAAAGCTGTCCACCTGAAGGGTAATGTTGCCCCAGCTCACAAGCCTCTCCGCCCAGTCATCGTCACGCGGCGTAATTCCGCCGCATCCATGCAACAGCACAACGGCGGGAAACGGCCCATCACCTTTCGGCTTCGTCAACTTCCCCGTTAAAAACAATGGTTTCCCATCCACAGTTTCGCTCATCCCCTTGAACGTTACGATCTCCGCGGCGGCTAATGACGTCACAATTTTAATCACCAGAAGCAACGCAATGGGGATTTTCATAACTATGCCGCCGCCTTTAATTCAGCTGAATGTCTCGGCATGAGAGCCCAGCCAAAAACAGTCAAAATCCCTCCTCGGTTGTGCCTTTCCACCCCACCCTCACAGGTGCTTCGAGGATTTATTGTTTATTACCATATACGATCATAAAATAAAAATCACCTTTAGGTTGATTTTCAGAAATTACGAATTCTAAAAATTATTTGGAACATCTGTTGTTTTCTCACATCTTCAAAAAATATAGCTGATATGGGTTTAAAGGTAGGATCATTCGACAGGAAAAATATATTCTCCCAGGATTCTCGGAAGTTTCAATTTAATCATAGGATTTCTAATAGGTACTTGAGTTCTATTTCTTTGGAGAGATACCTCTCAAAGAGTGATTTGATCTGCTCGTCAGGAAACCTCTTGTGTAACTGTGTAGCCATGATTTAAGCCCTCCTCTCTATGGGTAAGGCTTAAACCATCGCAAGCCCTCCTACTACGGGGAGCTGCAGTTTCTACAAAACTCCGACTACTGTGTCAAATATATTTTTATCAACATTCAAACC
>JAQYWG010000176.1 GCA_030145085.1 Thermodesulfobacteriota bacterium | reverse complement strand
AGATGGCATCCCGAAATTCCTCCATCTTCCCCTCGGAGACCAATTGCGAAAAACTGGGAAGGACTGCTGTCCCCAGGGCGATAACGAAGATACCCAGGGGAAACTCGATCAAGCGATATGCGTAGTAGAGGAAGGATATGGAGCCTTCCAGAAGGAAGGAGGCCAAAATCTGTCCCACGAAGACGTTGATCTGGGCAACGGCCACGCCGATCAGCGCCGGACCCATCAATATACAGATCCGTTTGATGGCCGGATGGATGAAATGGAAGTTGAACCTGAACATCACCCCCTTTTTAATCAAAAAGGGGAGTTGAAATGCGAGCTGGATCACCCCGCCGAAAAAGACCCCGATTGCCAGCGAGACGATGGGTTGGGTCAATCGTCGAAAGAGAAGAAAGGCGCAGGCGATCATCGAGAGGTTGAGCAGAGTGGGGGCCAAGGCGGGTGCGGCGAAATGACGATGTGCATTCAGGATGCCCATGGCCAAGGCGACCAAACCGATAAAAAAGAGGTAGGGAAAGACGATCCGGGTCATCAAGATCGTCAACTCGACCTGTTTCGGATCCTTGAAACCCGGGGCAAGAACCGCGACAATCTGGGGAGAAAAGACCATTCCCAAGATCGTCAACACCATCAATACCGAGGACGCCAGCGTGAAGGCCACATCGACGAGCTCCTGAGATTCCTCTTTCGCCCGGTGGACGAGGTATTCGGTATAGACGGGGATGAAGGAAACGGTCATGGATCCCTCCCCGAAAAGCCTCCTCAGGGTATTGGGGATCCTGAAGGCCACGAAGAATGCATCGGTGACCCAACCTGCCCCGAAAAAATACGCGATCACCACATCGCGGGCATAGCCCAGGACGCGACTGAGCAGGGTAGCGGACCCTACAACCACGGCTGCTCTGGCTATCCTATCGTGCTCCATCGCGTTCATGGAAAGAAACCTTGACATACACTACGTAAAATGATTATATTATGAAATCTTCATGACCAGTGTCCGCACGGAAAGTAATTGACAACGGATCCACCCCCGAGGGAGGTGATAACTTGGCTACCCATAAATCAGCCCTCAAAAGGCAGAAGCAGGACGAAAAAAGGAGCCGCAGGAATGTCCATATCCGATCTACCCTGAAAACCCTGATCAAAAGGGTGAGATTGGCGGTGGAGGCTAAGGATATCGATAAAGCAAGAACCGCTTTATCCGAGGCTATACCCGCTATCGATACAGCCAAATCCAAGGGAGTGATCCACAGGAATACCGCCTCGAGAAAGATTTCGCGACTCACCAAACGGGTCAACTCCCTCCAATCCTCTTAGTGACATAAGTCAACCACCATTTTCTCCAAAAGGAGCTCTTTCGATAAGGTCGTCGTCTTCATGGCCAGATCGGTCTGAAGAAATCGATGAAATCCCTCCCGAAGGTTATCCTCGCTGAAATAGGCGGTCTGTTCGAGGATGGACTCCAGGTAAAAATGGTGGAGCCTGAGCCTTCTGCCCACCTCCTCCTTTTCAATCCCCTTTGATACCAGGTACTGCGCCTTCCAAATCAAACGAAATTGACGAGCGATCATGCTGAGGATCTTAAGATGGGCTTCTCCGGCCTGAAACATCCCTCTCAAAATCCGCAATGCCTCAAGGGATTTTCTCATGCCAATGGCATCGGTCAACTCGAAAATTGTCCTCGTCTTCACCTCCGAAACGAGCTCCTCCACATCCTCCAATTCGATGACCGGCTTTTCCCCAACATAGGTCACGGCCTTTTCAATCTCGTTGTGGAGGTCTCGAAGGCGGTTTCCCACCATATCCTTAAGGTATTCCGCCGCCTCCCTCGTCATCCCCTTCCCATACGCCTGGGCTTCCCGCTTGATCCAGCCAATCAATTTTCCGGCAAAATAGGATTTGATCTGGATCACCGCTCCCACCGCTCTTATCTTGGGGAAGGATTGCTTCCATGGCCCGCTCTTATCCCCCCAAAGAACCAGGCATGTGGAGGGAGAAGGCTCCTCTATATATGGCAGAAATTGGCCGACATCACCCGGAGCAAAGCGGTCCGCCTCCTTTACCAGAACAAACCGCCATGGGTTCAACATGGGTACCGTCCGCGCGGCATCCACGATCCTGGATGCTGGGACCTCGCCAGCCGAGTAGACATCCCGATTGAACTCCTGAAGATGAGCTGGAATAATCTTTCTGCGAAGCCCCTCAATCCCCCTCTCGATAAGGTAGGGCTCATCCCCAAAAAGATAAAGGACCCGAGGGATCTTCCCCTTCTTCAATCCCTTATCCAACGCAAAGAAATCCATGATCTAACCTCGTATTGGAGCCTTCCTCGACGAGCCCATGGACGATCAAAACCCCTCGAACAATCTCCGACGAATTCTCCCCGCCAGTTCCTCGGCGATCTTCTGAATTGCCCTCTCTTTTTCCGCCTCGGTGAGCAGGACGTCCGAGGAAACCCTGTAGACATGCGATTCCACAAGGCCCCTTTTACTCCAAAGGACCTCTCCCCTCTTATTTCGTTTCAGTATTACGTCCAGGGCAACCCATGTCCGATATTCCAACACCATCCCCGTCGGGTCATAGGCCACGGATGAGATGGAAAATGATTTGACCGTTCCCTCCATGATGGCATCGGCCTTATCTTTGCCCACGACCTTAATACGCCGGTCTTTGATCAACTCAGCCAAGAGGGCATTGGTGACGACGGTCTCTATGCCCGCTTCGTAGGTCTCATTGGTAAAGGTAGGAATGGCAATGGATCGAATATCCGGGGATGGGCCGAATCCTTCTCCCCCCAATTGATACCCACAGCCCATCCCCAGCAAGAGACAGAAGATGATGGGAAAGGAAAAATGCCATCGAACTGGTCTTATCACGGTAATGGTTGTGGGCACAAATACCCCGAGAAACACAAGAGGCAACGGGATCAGGTGCAGACGATATTGATTAACTTTTTGGGGACAAGGATGACCCTCTGGACGGCCTTATCATGAATCAACCTTCTTATCTTCTCCCTCTCCAATGCCACCCCTTTGATCTCCTCTTCCCCCATAGAGGATGGGACCGTAACCCTATCCCGCACCTTGCCATTGACTTGAATCACCACGAGGAACTCCTCCTCAACAATGGCCTCCCGATCGTAATCGGGCCAGGGGTTCTTGATAATGCTTTCCCCCTTTCCAATGGCTTCCCACAACTCCTCCGCGATATGGGGGACAAAGGGGAAAAGCAGCAGAATCACCGCTTCAACCGCCTCCCTGAATACCGCGCGTTCCGTTGGGTTCCCATTCTCCTTCGGCTTAGACTGATACAGGGCGTTAACCAGTTCCATAATGGCGCTGATGGCGGTGTTGAAATGGAATCGTTCGATATCTTCCCCGACCTTCTTGATTGTCTTGTGGACTTTCTGGCGCAAGATCTTCAGGCCTTGGTCGAGGGGAGGTGTACCGGCAGAGGGTTTCGCTCCCTTTATCCAATGCTGGTTTTCGCTAACCAATCGCCACACCCGATTGAGAAACCGGAATGATCCCTCTACCCCCTGATCACTCCACTCGAGATCCTTCTCGGGTGGGGATGCGAAGAGGCAAAACATTCGGGCCGTATCAGCACCGTATCTGGAGACCAGATATTCCGGGTCAACGACGTTTCCCCGGGATTTGGACATTTTGGCCCCGTCCTTGATAACCATCCCCTGGGTTAAGAGCCTCGTAAAGGGCTCCTTATCCTTCACGAGGCCGAATTCCCTGAGAACCCTCGCAAAGAAGCGGGAATAGAGGAGATGCAAAATGGCGTGTTCTATCCCTCCGATATACTGATTAACGGGCATCCAGTAATCGACTTTCTCCTTGTCCAGGGGGCCCTCGTTATACCGGGGCGATGCAAATCGATCAAAATACCAGGAGGATTCCACGAAGGTATCCATGGTATCGGTCTCCCTCCTGGCATCTCCTCCACATTTCGGACATTGCGTCTCAACAAACTCCCGACATTCCGCCAGGGGAGATCCTCCCTCGCTAGAGAATTCCACGTCATGGGGCAAGACGACGGGGAGATCCTCCTCCGGTACGGGCTGGACTCCACACCGATGGCAATAGATGATGGGGATGGGGGCCCCCCAATACCGCTGACGGGAAATTCCCCAGTCCCGGATGCGATAATTGACGCTCTTTCCCCCCAACCCTTTCTCTTCCAGGTACTGGACGATTACATGGCGAGCCGAAAGGCTATCCATCCCGTTGAGCTGGCCGGAGTTGTCCAGGGTTCCCTCATCCACATAGGCACCGGCCATGGTTTCCGCACTCAACGTTTCATCGGGCGGTTGGATCACGACGATCACGGGAAGCTCATATCTCTTGGCAAACTCGAAATCCCTTTGGTCGTGGGCGGGAACTGCCATAACCGCCCCCGTTCCATATTCCATGAGGACGAAATTGGCCGAGAAGATGGGGATTTTCGCCCCCGTCATGGGATTCAGACAATGGGCCCCGATAAACACCCCCTCCTTTTCCGTATCCTCCGCCGTTCTCCCGACGAGGCTCTGCCGTTTCACCCTTTCCACGAACTCCCTCACTTCCCCCTCCTGGGGCGTCCCCCTTGACAGTTCCAAGGTCAAGGGATGTTCCGGAGCTAAGGTCATGAATGTTGCCCCGAAGACGGTATCCTGGCGGGTTGTAAATACGGTGATTGCATCCTCCGAATCCTCCATCGGAAATCGAATCTCAGCCCCCTCGCTCTTCCCGATCCAATTCCGTTGCATCCTCAATACTCGCTCGGGCCATCCCGGAAGTTTATCACAGTATTCCAGCAAATCCTCAGCATAATGGGTGATCTTGAGAAACCACTGATCAAATTCCTTCTGGGTGACTTCCGACTCACATCGCCAGCAGAGACCTGCTTCAACCTGCTCATTGGCCAACACCGTCTGACAGCTCGGACACCAATTCACCAGGGACCGCTTTTTGTAAGCCAGGCCCCTCTCGTACATCTTAAGGAAAAACCATTGCTCCCATCTGTAGTATTCCACATCGCACGTAGCGATCTCCCTCTCCCAGTCATAGCTAAAGCCCATCCTCTTGAGCTGTTTTCGCATCGTATCGATATTCTCATACGTCCATCTGGCGGGATGGACCCCACTCTCTATTGCCGCGTTTTCAGCGGGCATGCCGAAGGCATCCCATCCCATAGGGTGAAGCACACTATACCCTTGCATCATCTTATACCGGGACACAACATCCCCTATGGAATAGTTCCGCATGTGCCCCATATGGATTGCCCCGGATGGATAGGGATACATCTCCAAGAGATAATACTTCTCCTTGGCCGGGTCTTCCTCGGCCCTAAACAGTTTCTTCTCCTCCCAATACTTCTGCCATTTCGCCTCAATCGCTTCTGGATAGTACCTCTCCTTCATTTTACCTCTTTACTCCTCTCATTTTCCTTTTTTCCAAATCTCTACCGGTGAATCGTGTTCTTTGGGGGAACACGGACACGGAAATCGCTCCACGGATTACGATTTCATCTTCCCATCATCTTCCGGATCTTCAGCCTCAAGGCATTCAGCCTGATGAATCCTCCCGCATCCTTCTGGTCATAAACGGTGTCTTCATCAAAGG
This sequence comes from Thermodesulfobacteriota bacterium, assembly GCA_030145085.1. Lineage (GTDB taxonomy): Bacteria > Desulfobacterota > BSN033 > WVXP01. The sequence goes on along the minus strand of JAQYWG010000176.1, from coordinate 178 downwards.
TCGCGAATTCACCGCTGTAGAGGGATTTCTCCGACTTGCGTCCTACGACGATACAATTCCCCTTGTAGAGTTTCAACCGAACAGTCCCCGTCACATCCTTCTGGGTTTCATCGATGGTCTTTTCTATAACCTCCATTTCAGGGGAAAACCAGTAACCGTAGTAGATCAATTCCGAAAT
>JAQYWG010000175.1 GCA_030145085.1 Thermodesulfobacteriota bacterium | reverse complement strand
CTGACTGGTGGAAGACGCTTTTTGATAAAACGTATCTGATCACCGATGCCCGCACGGTATGCGACGAAGGATTGACCTGTCGGGAGGTAGATTTTCTCGAGCAGGTCCTTAAGCTCGAAAAGTCTTGGCCTATCCTGGATCTCTGCGGAGGCCAGGGACGCCACTCGTTGGAACTGTCCCGGCGGGGTTTTCAGGACGTAACGGTTCTGGATTACTCCAAGGTTCTCATCGATCTGGGGACGGAGAAGGCCCAAAGAGAAGGTCTCAATACCCGGTTTGTGCGGAAGGATGCCCGGGATACGGGTTTCCCCAGCAAGAGGTTTAAGGCCATCATCATCATTGCCAACTCCTTCGGCTATTTTGTCGAGGAGCGCGAAAATGAAGAAATCCTTCGCGAAGCGTTCCGACTGCTGAAGCCTGAGGGATCGTTCCTCTTGGACCTTCCTCATAGGGAATATGCATTGAGGAATTTCGCGCCTCAATCCTGGCATGAAGCTAGTAAGGAGATCGTGGTCTGCCGTCAAAGGAGCCTTGATGAGGATGTCGTGTACGGTCGAGAGATGGTCATCTCCAAAACGAGGGGGATGATCCGGGACGCAACCTATTGCACCCGCCTCTACAGCCCGGAGAAAATCACGACGTTGTTAACCTCAGCTGGTTTTGCCTCCGCCACTATTCATAAGGATTTTGTTTCCCATGGGGAAAAAGGGGACTATGGGCTCATGACGAATCGTATGATCGTGATTGCTGAGAAGGGGTAGGGCATGTTACTGGAAAATCCCGGGGTCCTCTTGCGCTTCAAGGTGTTCTCTCGGTGGTCGACACGTATGGATATTACGATTTCTCGGGTTTTTTCAGCATCCCCTCGGGATCTAGCATGACCTTGTCCATCTGCCGGTCGGAGACCAAGAAGGGGAAGTCGCTCTGGGAGGAGATTGCCGGGTAGCTCTTGGCGTCCTCGTCCATTTTGTTAAATATAGAGAGGGTATATTCCTCCACGTCCTTCAGTTTCAGGGTGTAAATCGGGTTCGTGAAGTTATCTCTTTTCCGGTTTTCGATATACTTCTCACAGCGTAGGTTAGAGAGAGCCATGAGCAGGGCGTTGAGCTTGGATTCATCGCCCTCCTCGCCGTCAACGCTCTTCCAGAGTATTTGCGGCTTCGGTGGAGGCGAGCCCTTGTCATCTGCCTTTTCAGCCTCACCCACCTCCACGGGAACCTGCTCCCGGGTGAAGTGTATCGACTTCTGTTCCTTGGTAACGTGGATTTCGTGGATTTCGGTGGGGTTGAAGGAGAGGATGGTTCTCTCCCAGAGATCCTTCACTGTCAGGTTGAATTTGGCCCTGAAGTTTTCCCGGGCTTGATAGACTCGGTCGTCGCCAGCCAGCCTCACGAAGGTATGCCGGTATGATGAGGCCGCTTTCCCTACTTCAAACTCCCGCCTCAGGGTGTCCCCTGCCCATGCCTTGACGGTAATCTTTTTTTCGTTATCCAGATCGTAGCGCCTGTAGTTCTTCGACTCCGATACCAGGGCCGTCAGGGTGAGGGACTCGATGATGGCCAACATGTCCTTTACCTTGGCGCTGTTTGCGGGATATCCTCGGGGGATGATGCGCCAGCTGTTATCCTTTTTTACCAGGATGATGGGCGTTTCGGGCTTGGAAATCTCCAGCTTGGAGACTTCGGTTCCAGGGATGGGAGGTAATTTCGGGAGCTGGTACTGGACCCTATCTGGATTGCGCAGGATGAGGTACAGAAGGAGCCCTACGATGATGACGAAAAGGATGGTGTACTCTTTTTTCATCTTCATGGGTATGGGTCCTCATTTCTCGAACATCATCTGAATGCGTTTCTTTCGGGAGTGCCGATGGAGCCACACCATCAGCCCAAATAAGACTACCAGTACCGGAGGCCCGACGATATTGAGGGATTTCACGAAGGTCTTGAGCCCCGCTCCAGCGTCACGCAAGGGGTTGAAATGCTGCACCTTGCTCCGCATGACGGCGATTTCCTCCCGGTTATTCAAGAAGTCCAGCACATTCATGAGGAACAGGGAATTGGGACTCCTTCCCTTTGCGTCCAGGAGATTATCCCTCAGCATCTCGGAGGACCCGACGAGAAAGATCTTCCCCGGCTTACCCCGGGAGAGGATTTCTCCTTCGCCCGTAATCTTCGATAAGTCGACGTCGGCTTTTTCTTCGGTTCGTTCCTTCCCGTCCTCTTTCTCGGCGGACTCATCGGCGGATTTCTTCTCCGGTATCGCTTTCCCGGAGAAATAACTGGGGAATTCGCCTTCCAGTAAGTATGCCAGCGGGAGACTTGCGTATGCATCATCCGATTCGGGGGGGCGGATGAACAGGGGATTGAGGTTGATTCGCCCGCTCATCTCCCAGGATTTTTCGGAAGAGGCGAAGAGTCTGTGTGCACGCAGGCCGGTTTCGGTGATCCGTTCCGCATTCAACTCGAGGGGGGAAATCTTGAGCGTGATCAATCCCTTAATAATCTCCATAAATCCCAGTTCGTTGTTGATGAATTGATTCTTGATCACTGGGGCGAAATAGATAGCTCGTTCACCTCCTCCAAAAGGGGTCGGAAGCTGCTGTCGGTAGCAATGTTCGTCCATGACGTACGACTTCTTGATGCGAATGCCGTAGTGCTCCAACAGCTTCTCAAGGCCCGTATTGAGGGAGACATACGTGGGTCCTCTGTCGAATCCTCGAGACCGATCCTGCTGTCTGGGGGGCGCCACCTCCTTGAAGGCATCCAGAAACAGTGCCAGGGCTTTTCCCCGCATCAGGAACTGGTCGATTTGAAACAGCTCGTAGTCGGTGAAGGGCTCCGTTGGCCGCGCGATTACGAGGCACTTGAGGTCCTCGGGGATGGCGTCATCCCTGAGGTTGACACTTCTCATGGTGTAGTTCTCCGAGACAAGAGTCTGGAAGATGGCCACGGCATCCCGGTCCTTTCGTCCCGCGGGACCTTCCGTGGAGGGGTCCCAAAGTTCCAGCGTGCCGTGGTCTGCGAGGTAGCCCAGGCCCTCATGAATGTCGATGAGCGATTCCACATGACCGGTAACGATCTCTTCCATCTTCTCCATGTCTACGAGCTCATAATGTGTCCCGATGAGGGGGAGCCGTGTAACTCGGATCAGGGGGATCTTGGCCACCTTGTCCCGGTATTCCATTACGAGGCCGATTGCACCTTTGCCCGGTTGAACGCGCCCACCGGAAAGGGCAGGCCATTTGAGGTTCAAGATATGATATTCCTCAACAACCGATTCGAGACTCTCGTCTTTTGTGGGGTCGAGGTGTTGGAATTCCAGCTTTCCGTATACTTTATGGTTTAACTCCTTTACAACGCGTTCCAGCTTATCCGGGAGTTCGGGGAGCTTGTCCAGGCGCATCAGCGGGGCAACGACTTTGAGGGAGGAGGAAAAGAAGAGCTTAAGCCTGATCTTTTCCGGTAGCCTCAAGAGGGCGCTGATCTTGTTATTGAGCTTTTGAATGGTCGTTGTTAGCTTGTACTCCAGCCTTTCCATGGAGGTTATGGTGGGGATTCGTTCGATGAGGTCCCCGTGGATCAGCACGAGGCCCATATAGGCCCTCTGGAATTTGACCTCGTCCTCCCTAATGATCCGAATTTGAATGGGATAAATCCCATAGCTTTTGGCAAGTTCTTGGTTTTCCCGGGTTTCCGGACTCTTATCGCCTTCTTCGGCGCTGACGTCATAGAAGCGGTAGTTGAAGTACTGGTTGGCATAGGTGGAGTACTCCTCCAGGAGATCGTGGAGATAACGCTCCGTATTGTTGTGGGGTGCTGGGAGATTCCTGGTGAAAAAAACTTTGATGGTGAGGGGTTCCGAAAGCGTTGACACCACCCGTTTGCTCGCCTGGGAGATTGAGTAGATCCCGTTCTCCGTCAGGTCCATCCTGATAAAGAGGCTCATACCCACAACATTAATCAGGACGATGACGATGAGGTAGGTGAGGAATTTCATGTACATTCCCGATCTCTTTCTCACGTCCATGTTCGTATCCCTCAGCTCTTTTCCTGCAAGGCCAGGTGTGTACCATAGAGACCGATAAAACTGACGCTCAAGAAGTAGAGAATGTCGCGCGAATCGAGGATGCCCTTCGAGATATTCCGAAAGTGGTAGTCAGCACCCAGGTATTGCAGGATGCCCAGAAGTATCTGGGGAAGAAAGAAGAGCATCTTATCGATGAGGGTTAAGCTGAAGCAGATGGCCATACCGGTAATAAAGGCGATGATTTGGCTTCGTGTCAGCGACGAGGCGAACAGCCCGATGGCGGAAAAGGCGGCGCCCAGCAGAACGGCTCCAATATATCCTCCAAGCACCGGCCCCCAGTCGAGTTCTCCCAGCAATGCGACGGTAACAGGGTACGCAAGGGTTGGGATGAGCAGGGCCACCACGAATACGACACTGGCCAGATATTTACCGAGCACCACCTGCCGAAATGTCACTGGCATGGTAAGCAGGATTTCATAGGATCCCACATTCAACTCCTCCGAGAACAGCCTCATAGTAATGGCCGGGACCACGAAGGAAAAGGCAATGGGAAGGAGAATAAAAAAGTTCCGGAGATCCGCTTGATTATAGAGAAAGAACGTCATGAAAAAGAACCACCCGGTAACCAGGAGAAAAATCGATATGACGATGTATGCGATGGGGGAGACGAAATACGTTTTGAACTCCTTCTCGAAGATGTGGATAACCTGCTTCATATCAGTTCTCCTTGGTGAGTTCTTGGAAGATGCTTTCCAGGCTCTTGGTTTCCTGGTGTAACTCCAGGAGAATCCAGCCTGTTCGTTTGATCCTTCGGTAGAGATCTTCCCGGAGGTCTCCGGAGGGCTGGCAGGTCACCTTCACGTTCAGCGTGTCGTCCCCTTGCCCTATCGGCACGAGGCTCACAATTCCCTCAACCGGACCCAATTTCTTTTTTACGGATTCGAAGTCCGCGTTCTTGAGGGAGATGTGGATGGTGCTTTCTCCGCTGACCGATTGCTTGAGGGTTTCCGTGACGCTATCCGCGACGATTTTACCTTGATGAATGATGACGATACGATCGCACGCCGCCTCGGCCTCACTGAGAATATGGGTGGAGAGGATAATTGTCTTCTCCTTGCCGATCCGCCTGACTATATCCCGAATTTCTACGATCTGGTTTGGATCCAGACCCAACGTGGGTTCATCGAGGACGAGGATTTCCGGATCGCTTAACATGGCGTGGGCCAGCCCCACGCGTTGCTTGAAACCTTTGGAGAGTTCCCCGATGGATTTGTGCATGACATCGTTGAGGCCGCAGATATCGCCCATGTAGCGGATTCGCGAGATTTTTCGGTTCCGTTCAAGGTCTCTCATGTTGGCAACGTAGTCCAGGTAATCATACACCAGCATGTCATAGTAGAGGGGTGCCGATTCCGGAAGGTATCCGAGGAGTTTCTTGATCTCTACGGTATGTTTATCAATGGTATAGTCCTTAACACGAATGGTCCCTTTTGTGGGCCTGAGATAACCGGTGAGCATTCGGAGTGTGGTTGTTTTACCGGCTCCATTGGGACCCAACAACCCCAGGATTTCGCCTTTCCGGACGTTGAAGTTGATGTGATCGACGGCACAGAGGTCATCATAGTACTTGGTGAGATGTTCGACCTGGATCATGTCTTTCTCCTCGGTATCAGAGTATCCAAAGAGTACACGGATCAATACCCAGTGATTAAAGTATACCAAAGTAAATATGACGGCTTCGTAAAAAGTCCATCTGCTGCGTTACGCTTCATCCT
>JAQYWG010000174.1 GCA_030145085.1 Thermodesulfobacteriota bacterium | reverse complement strand
AACCCTCGGGAGTGGCAGCCCGGTGACGAGGACTGGAAGCTGCCGGAAAACTGGAAGGAGATCGTCCTGGCGGGAATGAAAGATCGCTTGAGCCGGGACCGCGCATTTGGCCTGTTTTTGGACATCTGTGTGAGGTGTGGCGCGTGCGCTGACAAGTGCCACTTTTTCATTGGCTCCGGAGACCCGAAGAATATGCCTGTTCTCAGGACGGAGCTCCTTCGGTCGGTTTATAGAAGATATTTCACCCTGTCGGGAAGGATCTTCGGGAAATTTGTCGGAGCGCGAGAGCTTACCCAGGATGTCCTGAAGGAATGGTTCTCCTATTTCTACCAGTGTACCGAATGCCGCCGGTGCTCGGTTTTTTGCCCTTATGGCATTGATACCGCTGAAATAACGATGATGGGGAGGGAACTGCTCGATCTGGTGGGCTGCAACATCAATTGGGTCATTGAGCCCGCATCCAACTGCTACAGGACGGGAAATCATCTCGGGGTTCCTCCCCATGCCTTCAAATCGACTATGGAGTTTGCCGTTGACGAGATAGAGGAGAATACCGGTATACGGGTAGAGGCGCCCATTAACAGGAAGGGTGCCGAGGTGCTCTTCATAACCCCTTCCGCCGACTACTTCGCCAGCCCTCACTGGTATACCCTCCTGGGGTATCTCATGCTTTTCCATGAGATCGGGCTCGACTACACGTGGAGCGCATACGCCTCTGAAGGTGGGAACTTCGGCCTGTTCCATTCCAAAGAGCTGGCAAAAAGGCTCAATGCCAAGATCTACGATGAGGCCAAGAGGCTCGGGGTGAAGTGGGTTCTCGGGGGAGAATGCGGCCACATGTGGAGGGTTATACATCAGTATATTGACACCTTTAACGGGCCTGCTGATTTCCTGGAGGAGCCGGTCTCCCCCATTACCGGCACGCCTTTTGACAATGCGAGTTCCACAAAGATGGTCCACATCTGCGAATTTACGGCAGACCTGATCAAGAACAATAAGGTGAAATTAGATCCTGCCCGGAATGATCAGTGGAAGATCACCTTTCACGATTCATGCAATCCCTCGAGGGGTATGGGGCTCATTGAGGAACCGCGGTATATTCTCGATCACGTGTGCAACCATTTTTACGAGATGCCGGACAACACGATAAAGGAGAGGACGTTCTGCTGTGGAAGCGGAGCCGGTTTGGGTGCGGATGAGAATATGGAGACGAGATTGAGAGGAGGCTTTCCCAGGGCCAATGCCGTAAAGTATGTTCAGGGGGAATACGGGGTGAACCTGCTTGCCTGCATTTGTGCCATTGATAAGGCTGCCTTTCCCCCCCTGCTGGAATACTGGGCGCCTGGGGTGGAGGTCGGCGGGGTTCACGAGCTCGTGGGCAATGCACTGGTGATGGAGGGGGAAAAGGAGAGAACGACCGACCTGCGAGGTGAATCCCTCGTTGGGGAGGAGGGGAAAGCAGATGTATGATTCGGGTAAGGTCATGGCCGGACTCGTTATCTTCGGGTGTTTGGTCACGTCGCCGATATGGTACAATGCGCTAACTGGCAAAAGCGGTTATATCCCAAAACCAAAAATCGTTACGGATAAAAAACAGTGCATAGAGCCAAAGGAATACATTAGAACGAGACACAAGGACTTGCTGAAGGACTGGCGGGAATCAGTAGTGCGCAAGGGCATTCGGACGTACACAGGGAGCGACAAGAAACGGTATACCATGAGCCTCACCCGCACGTGTATGAACTGTCATTCGAACAAACTCGACGAATTTTGCCTCCAATGTCACAACTACATGGGGGTAACCAATAATTGCTGGGATTGTCACGCGTATCCGAAGGGGACGTAACCTATGGAAATCGATAGAAGGGGGCTCTTAAAGGCAGCTGGACTCAGCCTGCTGGGCCTTGTAGGCGGGTCGGTGTGGTATGTTATTTCGAGAGCTAAATTGCCCGAGCCGTCGCCGACACCAAAGACCCTCGTTGGGAAGAAGTGGGGCATGGTCATCGACCTGAAGAAGTGCTGGGGAACAGATGGTTGTACGGACTGCATCGATGTTTGCCACCGCGTCCATAACGTGCCTCGTTTCGGCAACCCAAAGGATGAGATCAAATGGATATGGACCGTTCCATATGAAAAGGCATTCCCAGAACACCAACTTGAATTCATCGAAGAGGATGTAAGAGCCAGACCCGTTCCCGTTCTCTGCAATCAGTGTGACAATCCTCCTTGCATAAAGTATTGTCCTACCAAAGCGACGTGGCGGAGGGAGGATGGAGTCGTAATGATGGACTATCATCGGTGTATTGGATGCAGATACTGCATGGCGGGATGTCCCTACGGATCGAGAAGCTTCAACTGGAAAAACCCCCGGCCATTTATCAAGAAGATTAATTTCGACTTCCCGACGAGGACGAAAGGGGTCGTGGAGAAGTGTAATTTCTGCCAGGAGAGGCTCATTCAAGGCCTCCTTCCGGCATGTGTGGAGGCGTGTAAGGAACGGGCCTTGATATTCGGCGACTTGAATGATCCCGACTCGGATGTGAGAAGAATTCTTCGGTCACGACATACCATTCAACGGCATTCCGAGCTTGGCACGAAGCCGAAGGTTTTTTACGTATTGTGAAACGGTATTCCCCATGAAAAAGCTTCACCCGTTGTCCTATTACCCAGTTTTCCTAAGCATCCGCGGGAAAAGGTGTGTGGTGATCGGGGGTGGGGTGGTCGCCCTTCGAAAGGTGAGGGCGCTTCTAGATTGTAGCGCCAAGGTGACCGTGGTCAGTCCGACCATTCACCCGGGCTTGGCCCAGTTGGCCGAGGCCGGGCGGATTAGCCCTATTCGCCGCGAGTTCAAGCCGGGAGACCTGGCCGGTGCCGTCATTGCCATAGCGGCAACGGATGAGAGGGCGATCAACCAAAAGGTCTCCGACGAGGCGAGGGATCGGGGAGTTCTCGTCAACGTGGTTGATAGCTCGGAGCAGTCCGATTTCATCATTCCCTCCTTTTTTCGCCGGGGGGACCTGACCATTGCCGTGTCGACAGCCGGAATGAGCCCGGCCCTGGCGAGAAAGATCAGGACGAAGCTCGAAGGGCTTTTGGGGGAAGAGTTTGCCCTTGTGTTGTCCATTATTGGGGATGTCCGCTCAGCGTTCCAACAGCAGGGAATACGGGTAGCTGCCGATGCCTGGCAGGAGGCCCTGGATTTAGATTTGCTCATTGGGCTTGTGCAGGAAGGCAGGCCCGAGGAGGCCAGGGATATTTTACGCGCGAGGTTGGAAGCCCATCAAGGCGAGAAGTAAGGGGACTCGATGGCTAAAAGGGATTTGGATTTAGGCGAAGACAAGGTCTTGCTCGAGCATGTCAGGAGGACGGGGAAGGGTTTCTATATCACTTTCTCCATCCTCGTCGCCCTTACCCTTTGGGGAATCTATGCCTATCTTACTCAATACCGATACGGGCTTGGCGTCACCGGGCTTTCACGGCAGATCTTTTGGGGGGTCTATATCACCAACTTCGTCTTCTTCATCGGAATCAGCCACGCGGGAACATTCATATCAGCAATTCTCCGCGTTGCAAAGGCGGAATGGCGGAGGCCTATAAGCCGATCCGCAGAACTTACCACCGTCTTCATCCTCTTATTCGGTGTCGGAAGTGTATTGGTTGATTTAGGAAGACCTGACCGGATGTTATATGTTATTAGATATCCTCATTTTCGGTCTCCCTTACTCTGGGATGTCATATGTATTACTACCTACCTCACAGTCAGTTCTATTTGTCTTTACCTCGCTTTGATTCCGGACGTTGCCCTCCTCAGGGATCTCGGCGAGAAGCGAAAATGGCTTTATCAGGTCCTCGCCCTGGGCTATAGGGGAACGGAAAGGCAACGGCACCTCTTGGATAGGGGAATCTCTTTTATGGCGATACTCGTCATCCCGGTCATGATCACCGTCCATACAGTGGTGTCCTTTGTCTTCGCCATGACCATTCAGCCGATGTGGCACAGCGCCATCTTCGGTCCGTATTTCGTTGTCGGGGCCATATTCTCAGGAATTGCTGCCGTAATCGTGGCCATTGCCGTAATCCGCAAGGTCTTCCACCTTGAGGCATATCTAAAGCCGGTTCACTTTAATAATCTGGGAATCCTCCTTCTGGTGATGACCCTTTTGTGGTTCTATTTCACCGCGGCCGAGTATGTCACCGTCTTTTATGGCAGTGAGCCAGGCGAAATGAGCATCTTCTGGTCCAAGCTCACCGGAAGATTCTCCCTGCTTTTCTGGATAGATTTCGTCCTCTGCTTCCTCATCCCGCTGCCCATTCTGGCTTTTAGAAAGACCCGAACAATACTTGGGACATTCATTGCTTCAACTTCCATCATTATCGGAATGTGGTTAGAGCGGTTTGTGATTATCGTCCCCACATTAACCCAGCAAAGACTTTCCATTGAGCGGGCCATTTACATTCCCACCTGGGTGGAATGGTCGATACTGGCAGGCTGCATCTCATTTTTTCTGCTCCTCTATCTGTTCTTCGTCAAACTCTTTCCCATCGTTCCCATCTGGGAGGTAAGAGAAGGCAGGGAAAAATCAATTGTGGAAGTTGGAGAAAGGATTAAAACCTACCTTCCCGGGGGAGGCAAGGAATAAATGAGGAAAGGAAAAGTTTGCCTGGTGGGCGCAGGCCCCGGTGACCCTGACTTAATCACCGTAAAGGGAAGAGATTGTCTGCGAAAGGCCGATGTAGTTATTTATGACCGCCTCGTTAATGATAGTCTTCTCAATGAAACCAGCGCCGAGGCCGAAAAGATATATGTAGGTAAGGCAGCTAATTACCACCCATGGAGACAGGAAGCTATTAACCGTTTACTATTGAAAAAAGCTCGCGAGGGCAAGGTAGTCGTCAGGCTAAAAGGTGGGGACCCTTTTGTTTTCGGGCGAGGAGGGGAGGAGGCAGAGTTCTTAGCTATGAACCGTATTCCCTTTGAGGTGGTACCGGGAGTATCGTCAGCATACGCGGTCCCTGCTTATGCAGGTATTCCGGTTACCCGTCGGGGGTTTGCTTCATCCTTTAGCGTTGTCACGGGGCATAAGGATTTTGGTAATACGGGTACTAAAATAGCTGCATGGGACAAGGTATCGACCGGAGCTGATACCTTGGTCATACTGATGGGATTGACAAATTTGGCAAATGTGGTTGACGAACTCATAAAAAATAATAGGGATCCTGCTACCCCCATAGCTGTGATTTCCTATGGAACGAGCCAACGCCAACGGTGCGTGACTGGCGAGCTCCAAAATATTTTGGCCCGAGTTGAGTCAGAAAGACTCAAGCCACCAGCTGTCGTCGTAGTTGGTGAAGTCGTTCGACTTCGGGAACGCATTTGTTGGTTCGATAACTAGGCCCTTTTCGGCGAGTACGTTTTCGTCGATAAGACTTCCAAGCCAATGCTCCCTCCCATCGAATGAGACCATGCCATCTTCAGACCTGGGAAATTATCACTGGTTAATCTTTAGTAGTGTTCATACAGTGGAGTTTTTCCCCCAACTTTTTATGCAGGGCTTTTTGAAACTTTCTCCGTTGGAGTCGTCAGCGTCATACTGATAAAGATTCTCGCTGGATTCCTGGCACCATTGAGCTGAAAATCTCCTCAGCTCTCTCATGGCAAGATCCTTTCCGCCGCAAAACGCGGCTTCGATCATGCCAGGTACTCGCACAGAAAACGTCCAGCTTTAGGGGTTCACTTCATCTGCACGGCAACGATTCCCTTAGAAGGACGTTCCAATTCGCCAAGTCATTACCTTTCCAACTTCGAGGGAATGGAGTATATTTTTTTGGATCTTCTCCCATTTAGTTGGTGGAATTGAAGGATTCC
>JAQYWG010000173.1 GCA_030145085.1 Thermodesulfobacteriota bacterium | reverse complement strand
GGGGAAAATGCGGAAAGGAACCCAAATGTCAGAAGGCTTGCGGTGCCAACGCCATCGATTTCACGCAGCAAGAGGAAACCATCACCGTCCGGGTCGGTGCCATCGTGATAGCCACGGGTTATGATCAGTTTGACCCAGAGTTGAAGCCAGAATTCGGGTATGGCCGATATGAGAACGTCCTTTCCGGAATCGAGTTTGAAAGGCTCTGTTCTGCATCCGGCCCAACGCAGGGAAAAATCCAAATCAATGGGAAAGAGCCGAAGCGGGTCGTCTTTGTTCAGTGCGTAGGATCGAGGGACAAGACCGTGGGGAACGAATACTGCTCCCGAGTGTGCTGCATGTACACGGCCAAGCAGGCCCATCTGGTCCGAGAGCGAATGTCCGATGCAAAGATCACCGTCTGTTACATGGACATCAGGGCCTTCGGAAAGGGGTACGAGGAATTCTACGACCGAGTCCAGAGGGAGAATATCCACTTTAGGCGGGGAAACCCATCCGAGATCTATGAACGGGGACTATCCCTCGTGGTCCGTGGAGAGGACACGCTCCTCGGGGAGCCCTACGAGGAGGAGGCGGACCTCGTGGTACTGGCAACGGGCCTCGTTCCCAGGAAGGGCGCGGGGAATATCGGCAAACTGTTGGGGCTTTCTCAAACCCCCGACGGGTTTTTCCAAGAAGCCCGAACGGAGGAAATCATCGCCACCTCGAGGGCGGGAATTTTTTTGGCCGGTTGCTGCCAGGGCCCCAAGGACATCCCCGATACGATTGCCCAGGCAAGCGGGGCTGCTTCCTTGGCTTGTGTACAACTGGCGAAAGGAAGGAGCTGAAGATTTACCATGAAGATTGGCGTCTATATCTGTCATTGCGGAATCAACATTGCGGATCACGTGGATGTAGAGGCGGTTAGGTGCTTCGCGGAGAATCATCCGCACGTAGCCATCGCCAGGGACTACACCTATTTGTGTTCGGATCCAGGTCAAGACCTGATCATTAACGACATCGAGAAGTATCAGCTTAACCGAATCGTTGTAGCAGCTTGCTCACCAACAATGCACGAGGGAACGTTTCGTACAACGATCTCCAAACCGGGCCTCAACCCTTACTTCCTGGAGATTGCCAACATTCGGGAACAGTGTTCCTGGGTCCATGCCGATCGGGCAAGGGCCACGGAGAAAGCCAAAGACTTAGTTCTCGGGGCCATCGCTAAAGCAGCGCTTCTTGAACCCTTGGAAGAAACGGAGGTCCCGGTGACACAATCCTCCTTCGTTATCGGTGGCGGAATTGCGGGCCTTCAAACTGCACTGGACATCGCCGATTCTGGGTTCAAGGCCTTCCTTGTCGAAAAGGACCCGAGCATCGGGGGCCATATGGCCCAATTGAATAAGACTTATCCCACCATGGAAATAGTGGATGACCTCATCGTGCAAAAAATGAGAAGGGCCGAGAAAAACCCCAACATCGAGCTTTTAACCTATGCCGAAATAGTGGCTGTTGATGGATTTGTGGGAAATTTCAGCGTCACGGTGAGAAAAAAGCCGAGATATGTAGATCCTTCGAAGTGTACCAACTGCGGTGAATGTGAGGAGATCTGTCCCGTTAGGGTCCCCAACGAATTCAACCTGGGCCTGGATCATCGACCCGCCATTTACCTTCCCTTCTCCCAAGCTATTCCCTCTGGTTATGTGATTGATCCCAATACGTGCCAATACTTGGCCAAGGGGGAATGCGGACGGTGCGTCGAGGCTTGCCCCTCCGCGGCCATCGATTTTACCCAGGAGGAGGAGGAAAGGACCGTTGAGGTGGGGAGTATTGTCGTCGCCACCGGGTTCGAACCCTTCGACGCCAAGTTGAAACCGGAATTCGGATACGATCGTTACGAGCGGGTTCTTACGGGTCTGGAGCTTGAACGGCTCCTCTCCCCTTTGGGCCCAACCGGTGGGAATCTGCCAGCGCATTGGGGGGAACCCGAAAACATCGTCTTTATTCAGTGCGTTGGATCAAGGGATCAGACCATCAGTAATGAATACTGTTCCAGGATCTGCTGCATGTATACCGCAAAGCAGGCCAATCTCCTCAGGGAAAAATTTCCACGTGCGAGGATTATTGTTTGTTACATCGACATAAGGGCCTTCGGAAAAGGGTACGAGGAGTTTTATGAAAGGGTGCAGAAGGCCGGAGTGATCTACCGCAAGGGTACCCCCTCGGAGATTTATAAAAAAGGGGAAAAGCTCGTCGTCAAGGCCGAGGATTCCCTTTTGGGGGAGGTCTATGAGGAGGAAGCCGATCTTGTCGTGCTTGCCACTGGAGTTACCCCTTCAAGGGAAGCCGACAAGCTACGGAACCTCCTCAAGTTGAGCCAAAGTCCGGATCGGTTTTACATGGAAGCCCATCCCAAGCTGAGACCTTTGGACACGGCTGTTGACGGGATCTACCTGTCCGGTACATGCCAGGGGCCAAAGGATATTGCAGATACCGTTTCCCACGCCCACGGAACTGCCTCGCGGGCAACAATCCCATTGTTCCAGGGAAAGGTCAAGATCGAACCCATCACCGCGTCGATAGATGCCGAGATATGTTCCGGATGTGGCCTCTGCGAGGAAGTGTGTGAGTACGGAGCCCTGAGAAAGGATGAGTACTGGGGACGAATGACCGTTAACGCGGCTTTGTGCAAGGGATGTGGGGCTTGTCACTCCGTCTGTCCGGTCAAGGCAATCATGATAAGGCAATTCAAAACTGAGCAGGTCCTCGTTCAGATCGAGATGATGGCCTAATGGGAAGCTCCACCTCTGGCGCATTGGATTAGCGTAACCCTCGCGAGGGTTATCATGGAGAGGAATAGGGAAAAATCGAAGGGGATGATTCAGGTCTATACCGGAACGGGAAAGGGAAAGACCACCGCAGCCCTGGGCCTTGCCATGCGGGCTCTCGGACACGGCCTCAAAGTTTACATGATCCAATTTATGAAGGGCAATATCCGATATGGTGAGGTGGAGACAGCCCGCCGACTCTCGCCCAATGTCGTTATCAAACAGATGGGCCGTGAGACCTTCGTCAATCGAGATAACCCCGATAAGATCGATATCGAATTAGCCCAGAAAGCCTTTGAACTGGCAAAGGAGGTCATTACAAGCGGAGAGTATGATATTGTGGTATTGGATGAAATCAACGTGGCAGTGGATTACGGTCTCATTTCCCTGGAGACCCTCCTGGATCTCCTCGATTCAAGACCTCCCCATGTTGAGCTGATCCTCACGGGGAGAGACGCCAAAAAGGAGGTGATTGAGAGGGCACACCTGGTTACGGAGATGGTGGAGGTGAAACACTACTACGGGGAGGGCATCCATTCCAGGAAGGGAATTGAGGTCTAAAGAGCTTGAGATTTCTGAAGATCTGATAAAAGGAGTTCTGAACGCCAAGTTGTCACGTAGTTTAATGAGAATGTACACCGCCCTAACCGCATGGCTGCAGCACCGCATAACCGATTTTAAAGGGGGGATTCGATGTTTCGGGAAGATCATTTGAAGACCATCGGTGATGAGGAGAAAAGGTGGGTTGATGACCTCAGGAAAGTCCTTTCGGAGGTCCCCGAGAGGCTACCCCGATTTTCGACCATCTCCGATATGGAGGTAAAAGGACTCTATACCCCGAAAGACCTCGAACATTTGGACTACTCGAGGGATGTCGGTTTTCCCGGTATCTACCCCTTCACTCGAGGGGTTCAACCTTCAATGTACCGAGGAAGGATCTGGACGATGCGAATGTTCTCCGGGTTGGGGGGGCCTGAGGAGACGAACAAACGGTTTCACTATCTCCTGGAACACGGTGAGACTGGCCTATCCATTGCCTTTCACTACCCGACCCTCATGGGATACGACAGCGACTCCCCCATGGCCAGGGGTGAGATCGGGAAATGCGGTGTTGCCGTGGACAGCCTTAAGGATATGGAGATCCTGTTGGAGGGAATTCCCCTAGATAAAGTAACTACTTCGATGACCATCAATCCACCGGCATCTATCCTGCTAGCCATGTACATCGTTGTGGCGGAAAAACAGGGGGTGAGCAAAGCCCAGATCGGGGGGACCATCCAGAACGACATGCTCAAGGAATTTATCGCTCAAAAAACCTTCATGCTTCCACCCAAGCCCTCGATGCGCCTCATCGTCGACACCATAGAATACTGCACGAAGGAGGTTCCCCGCTGGAATACCATCAGTATCAGTGGATATCACATCAGGGAAGCGGGATCTACGGCTGTTCAAGAAATGGCCTTTACCCTGGCTGATGGGATCGCTTACGTCGAAGCGGCATTGGAAAGGGACCTGGAGGTGGACGATTTCGCCCCACGGCTCTCCTTCTTCTTCGATTCTCACATCGATTTCTTCGAGGAAATTGCCAAATTTCGGGCGGCCAGACGCATATGGGCTCGGATTATGAAGGAAAGGTTCAAGGCCAAGAATTCCCGCTCCTGGATGCTCAGGTTCCACACCCAGACAGCGGGATGTTCACTGAGCGCTCAACAGCCTTACAACAACGTAATCCGAACCGCTTACGAAGCCCTTGCCGCTGTGCTGGGAGGGACCCAGTCACTGCACACCAACTCCCTCGATGAGGTTTATGCGATTCCCACGGAGGAGGCCGCTACTATCGCCTTGAGGACTCAGCAAATTTTGGCAGAGGAAACGGGGGTAACCAACAATATTGATCCCCTCGGGGGTTCTTACTTCGTTGAAACCCTGACCAATCGAGTAGAGACAGAGGCCCTGGAATACATTCAAAAAATTGATGACATGGGGGGAATGCTGGCGGCGATAGAAAAGGGATATCCTCAAGCGGAAATCGCACAGGCCGCCTATCAATACCAGAAATTGATCGACGATGCGAAAAAAGTGGTTGTGGGTTTAAATAAATACGCAACCGATCATGCTCCCATCACCACATGGAAGATGGATCCTCTGATTGAAAGAAGACAATTAAAAAGGTTGCGGGAAGTAAAGGAAATGAGGAACACACAAAGGGTGAAGGACGATTTGAAAGAGCTAAGAGGTGCCGCCGAAGGGGATGAAAACCTCATGCCCTATATCATTAACGCCGTGCGGGAATATGCCACGTTGCAGGAGATCTGTGATGTCTTCAGGGAGGTCTTCGGGACCTACACGGATCCAGGGATGTTCTAAATTACATAGTGTCGCGGTGCTGCGGTGTTGCAGTCATGCGGTCAGGGCGCTGCACACTCCGATAAGTTGTGGGGCGGAGTGGCGCCCCAGGCGCTCCCGCAGTAGAGCGGACTTTAGGATGGTCGAGAACATATTTTTGAGGAGCGAAGGGCGATTTTCTCAAAGATTATCCCTCACACATAATGAAGATGTCAAATACGCCAATGGGCGATGGGAAAGGGGATATGAGTCCTGAAAGGAAAATCCGGATTATGGTGGCCAAACCGGGGCTGAATGGGCACGACCGAGGGGCAAAAATCATCGCACGGGGGTTCAGGGATGCGGGCTTTGAGGTGATCTATACGGGTCTCCACCAAACCCCGGAACAGATCGTGGCAGCGGCCATTGAGGAGGATGTGGATGGCATCGGGCTCAGTAGCCTGGCCGGAGCCCATGACTACCTCTTTCCCCGTGTTGTGGAGCTCCTAAAGGAGAAAGGGGCTGATGACATCGTGGTATTCGGCGGCGGCATCATCCCCGAGGAAGATATCTCCAAGCTCAGGGAAGTGGGCATAAGGGAGGTTTTCACGCCGGGAACGTCTATTGGGGATACGGTGAATTGGGTTCGCCGCAATATCAAGCCAAGGAAGTAGAAACAAGGGGTTAGGGTTCTTTCACCCCATTTACCCCTTTCTCGCCGGATGGTAAAGGAGGAGGGTCTCGATGGCTTTGGATTTCGATTTGGCCGAAGAACAAGAGATGGTTAGAAAAATGATCAGGACCTTCGCAGAGAAGG
>JAQYWG010000172.1 GCA_030145085.1 Thermodesulfobacteriota bacterium | reverse complement strand
CCTCAAACATGATCAAACAGTATGGACAAGAGGTCGTGATGATCTCGGGTTGGACGTTCATGATTTCCTCCAGGCTCACCTCATTGATTTTTTTGCCGGGGATCTCCCTCATCCACATATGTCCACCTCCGGCTCCACAACAAAAGGTCCCCCTCCTTGAGTGCTCCGGTTCAACGAGCTTCACTCCCGGGACAGCCCGCAATACCTCCCTCGGCATTCCATGGATATCGTTGGCCCTGGCCAAATAGCACGGGTCATGATACGCAACTGATTTCTCCATATCCTTTGTAATCTTGAGGCTCCCTCCCTTTATAAGGTCTCGCAGAAGTTCCGTATAATGAAGGACCTCGAAACGTGCCCCGAATTGGGGATATTCGTTCTTGAGGGTATTGAAGCAATGGGGACAGTAGGTCACAATCCTCTTGAAATTGAGCCGACCTAAGAGGTCGATATTTCTCCGAGCGGCCTTGTGAAACAGGTATTCGTTTCCAATTCTCCTCATCGGGTCCCCACAGCAATACTCATCCTTTCCCAAAATTCCGAAATCAACACCCGCTGCATTGAAGAGCTCCGCCAGGGATCCCGCTATGAGGTTATTCCTGTCATGAAATGTCCCCTGGCAGCCAACCCAGAATAAGATATCGGCTCTCTCCCCGTCCGATATTCTCTTTACATCGATTCCCATGGTCCAATCCTCCCGATACGCCCTCCCCCTCCCAAAGGTATCACCGAATGTCTCCACATCCTTGAAGAAGGTAGCTATTTCGGGAAAGAAGGTGCTCTTCATGAGGACGAGGTTTCTCCGGAGCTCCACGATCTTTTCAAAGGAGGAGATATATACCGGGCAACTCTCAGCGCATGCCATGCATAATGTGCATGCCCAGATCACATCCTCCTCCAAGAGTAAGCCGTTTCCCTCTCTCCTCTCTCCCTGGCTTCCATCTCCTCCCCTCATCAGTTGGCCCGTCTCAAGCCACTGGGCCTTTAACTCCTCGATGACCCTTTGGGGCGATAGGGGCTTCTCGCTGATGTGGGCCGGGCAGTTATCCTGGCATCTTCCACACTGTGTGCAGGCATCAAGGTCAAAGATCTGCCGTGGGGTGAAGTCCCTCACCGTAGAAACCCCGAAGGAATTGGAAGCCTCGAAGTTATGGAGGGGGGATAAGACGGCCTGAGAAACCGGAGCATTGATGAAGATATTCGCCGATGAGGTGAATATATGTATCAACCTGGAGAAGGGAATGTAGGCGACAAACCCAAGGGAAATGACCAGGTGAACCCACCAGAGGACTGTATGGGCGGCGATGGCGGAAGCATCTTGGGTATTCAACCGTGTAAGGGACTGCGAAATAATCCATCCCCCGATCGACCATACTTCCCACTTGTTTTTCAGACTATAGATACGGAGGCCTTCCAGCATGAATCCCGTGGTCAGGATGATGAGAATCCATATCAGTATAACTCCCTGTTCGGCGCTCCTGCTCAACCTATCGGGCCTGATGATATACCGTCGCACGAGGGCCATGAGAATCCCGGCAATGGCCACGAGACCCGCAGTATTCAACGTCAACTTATAGAACAGGTAGAAATACCCCTTTAAGAAGGAAACTCCCATCAGGGGGATGGCGATGTCCTCTTGGAGGGCAATGGTGAGGGTTCCGAGGAAAAGGATGATGAACCCCCAGAGTACAAAACCATGCATCAAACCCGGGTAACACTCCCTCAGGAGACGCCGTTGGAATAATCCGTCAACGATCAAGGACCATACCCTTTTCCCCAGGCTATCAAACGAAAAGGCCTCATCATTTTGGCTCACCTTCCGCCACAGAAAATACCTCCTGTAGATCCCGTAAACCAAAACGCCCAGAGCGATCACCGCTAAACAGTAGACGATGAATCTCTTGTCTCCCCCCACGTTCCAGAAAATCTCTCGCGTCCACATGCGTTCCATTACTTCCCTCGATACTACAATTCCGGTGGAGGGTTTATTGTGCCTTCCCCTGGTCTACCATGGCATCAATATGCTCGATGATCTGGGGGATTACCCGGTTGAGATCCCCCACGATCCCCAGGTCGATGGACTTGAACACCCGGGATTGGCGATCGATATTGATCGCCACCTTGGTTCGCGCATTTTCGATTCCCTTGGTGAACTCCATCGCGCCTGAGATACCGCACATCATGATGAGCTTCGGCGAAACCGCCTTTCCGGTCTGACCTATTTGCCGTTCAAAGGGTAAAATTCCCACGTCAACGGCCGGCCTGGTCCCTCCAATGGCAGCCCCTATCCGGTCAGCGAATTCCCGAATCATCGCGAAATTTTCCTTTGATCCAACTCCCCTCCCAATGGCGAGGATGATTTCGGCCTCGCTGATATCAATTGTCCGATGGTCCGCCTTTAAGAAACCCGTAACCCGGACCGAGAGCCCATCCCCGCCGGTAGCCGGCCCCATTTCCGTCACCTCTGCGATTCTCGGCTCGCGTTCCTCCTTCGCAATGGTCAGGCTATCCGGGTCAATGGTTGCCATTTTCGTTCCCGGTGCTTTGCAGATCACCGTAGCGTGCAACCTACCGTTTTGGGCCGGCTTGATGAACTCCAGGTCCTCCCCTGCTCTCACTTCGACACAGTTGGTTACCAAAGGGGCCTTGAGCTTGGCGGCCACTCGAGGCATTAAATCGGATCCAAGGGATGTGGCGGCAGCCATGACCAGATAAGGCTTCTTCCCCGAAAGGAGTTGGGTAAGCAACCTCTCGTACAGTTCGGGGACATACTGGTGCAGGGTTTCCTCATGGAACAGGTACAGGTGGTTAGCCCCATGGGTCCCGACCAGCTCGTTTATTCCTTCGAGGCCTTGCCCGATGAAAACAGCGGTCAAACCGCCCCCTACCTGAACGGCTAACCTCTTCCCCTCATCGATCAAGGCGAAGGAACTGCCCTTTATCTTCATATCCTCTGCTTCGAGGACAACCCAAACGTCTCTGTCCATCGTCATCCGTAATACCTAAATCTTATGGCCCACAACGGACCCCTCGTAAATCGCCTCCGTCATCTTCCGCGGCAACACACAATCCCCCACGGTATAGATCTCCGAAACCCTGGATTCCCTCTTCAATTCATCCCCTAACTCGTTGTTGGACACCTTCCCCAATGCCAACACGACCATGTCCACTCCCTCTATCTCCTCGGTCTTACCTTCCGTTTGCACCACTATTGATGCATCGTTGATCCTCTCCACGGTCGTCTTGAGACGCCTCTCTATCTTTTGCTCCTTTTCTATTCTTTCCATCAATAACCACCTCACCCTCGTCCCCGCATCCTGACAAAAAGCCCCTGTCGGCTCGATTAAAATTACCTCGCTCCCTTTTTCCGAAATGAACTCCGCGACCTCACAGCCGATCAGCTCTCCCCCGATTACGGCCACCTTCTTTCCCGGCTCAACGCTCCCCCCCAAGATGTCCAAGTACGTACACACATGTCCCTTATCGACCCCTGGGGTAAAAGGTCTATACGGAGTTGCTCCCGTTGCTACCACCACTGCATCTGCTCTGGCCTCATCGATACGCTCCCTGTTCATTTCCTGACCCAGAATAACTTCTACCCCGGCCTTCTTCAGCTGATTCGACAGGTATCGGGTCACCTGCTCGAACTCACCCCTGAACAACGGCTTGCACGCCCACCGAACCTGTCCACCGAGTTCGTTCTCCTTCTCATAGAGCACAACCTCATGTCCCCTCAAGGCGGCCACCCTCGCGGCCTCCATTCCTCCAGGCCCTCCTCCCACCACTACTACCTTCTTCCTCTTGGCCGCTCGCTTGATCTCAAACTCCCGTTCCCTCCCCACCGATGTATTTATGGCGCAAAAGATGGGTACCATCGTCCCCAAAATGTCTATGCACCCCTGATTGCACGCCATGCACATGCATATGTCCTCCGTTCTGCCTTCCCGAGCTTTCTTGGGAAACTCCGGGTCAGCATGCAAGGCCCTGCCCAGGGAAACAAAGTCCGATCGACCCTCACTCAATATGTTGTCCGCGAATACGGGATCGTTGATCCTCCCCGCCACGCTCACGGGTATGTTCACCCCTCTCTTGATCTCCTCTGCCAGATGAACGTTGCATCCCAGTGGAATGTCCATCGGCTGAGAAATGATAAACGCCGTCTCATATAACCCCGCTGACACATCGATTAAACTGACACCCGCCTCCTCCAACCTCTTGGCAAATGGCACCGTCTCCTCTAACGTCAACCCATTATCGATGTACTCGTCCCCGCTCAAACGGTAGGCAATGGGAAAATCCTCCCCCACCGCATCCCGCACCGCCTTCACGACCTCCAAGGGAAACCTCATTCTCTTTTCAAAGGTTCCCCCGTATTCATCCTCCCGTTTATTGCTATACCCCGATAAGAACTGGGCCATGAGATATCCATGGGCGCCATGTAACTCGACGAGGTCGAAACCGGCCTCCTTACTCCTTCGAGCTGCATCGGCATATTTTTGAACCATCTCCTCGATCTCAGCGACCGCCATCTCCCTCGGAATAGCATCCCCGAGATACAAGCACGGTACTGGAGATGGTGCCATGGGCTGAAACCCCGTTACCTCGGGTTGCGTTTCCCTACCCCCAAAATGCAATTCTGGCGCTATCTTCGCTCCATATTGGTGCACTGCGTCAACCATCCTCTTCAGCCCCGGAATGAGCCGGTCATCGTAAGCGCCCAGTTGATACACCCTCCCCTTCCCTCGAGGGTCCACATAGGTCGCCTCGAGGATGATGAGACCCACACCGCCCTTGGCTTTCGGTACGAGATGCTCAATGTACCTCTGCGTTACCGCCCCATCCTTGGTCGCGTAATTCCGCTCCATCGGGGCGTTGATTATCCTATTCCTGATCCTCACGTTCCCGATCATCCCGGGTTCGAATAACTTCTTAAATTGGCTCATCTCCTTCCCTCCGATTCAAAAAGATGTAGTTACAAAACCTAGCATCTTAAACAGTTCAGTACTCCGCGTGCAGAAACTTCAAGCCTCATGTTCCCCATCATGTTTTCCCCATCACGGGATCAACAGGGCCTTCACCGATTCCCGCTTCTCCATCGAGCGAAACGCCTTCTTCCGTTCCCAAATTGCCCACGCCCTTTCCCTTTTTAACGAGTGCCCGCATTGAGTGTGCCCTCCACATCCGAAAGAAATGGAGAACCTTCACATATGGCGGTCCCTTTTTCCCTTAATGCATAGAGGGGACTTTGTCAAGCGCTGGAACAGTAGGATGCAGAATCAGTCGAGAAAGTGCCGAAAAAAAGCTCCCATCTGCGCAACCTCCTTGAAACCGACCTGGAGGAACTCCGTTAGTAAAGCATCAAGGAAAAATTTTTGGTTTACACAACTATACAACTATACAAAGATCTGTCAAGAAAAACCTGAGTTTCAGTATTCCCAAAATGGTGGCAAACCCGAATGCGCGCCAAGGGAAACCATTACCCAATAATAATGAAAGGCGAAGGACATCCCATAACTGAAGGTTCCGCGGAATGAAGAAACCGTATAGAGATGAAAACAATCTCAATTTTGGTAATATCTGGAGGGAGAGCAGACCATATATGGTTTCTTTTCCGAAGTTGATTCATCTAGTGAGGCTTACCCCCCATCCTCTCGAGGGGAAAAAGGGGAAAGGTCATTCTTCTACCAACCGGTGTCACGCCGTAAGATCCTCTCTTCCATTTCCCGAGAACCGATCATTCATGGGAATTGCCCCGTTCTCGACTCGCTCATGCGGAATGTCGAGGCCTTTGATGGTAATGAACGTTTGAAGGAAATCTATTCCCTGCGGGAAAGGAGAAGATCGTCCCTGGAGACTGAGGGGTCTTCCAGGGATATTATGGGTTTGAGAAAGATTCTTCCCGATTTGAATCCTCTTCGGAATTCTCTGGCTATTCTCCTCTCTTCATCAATCGGTTTCGGGTGCA
>JAQYWG010000171.1 GCA_030145085.1 Thermodesulfobacteriota bacterium | reverse complement strand
AAGCTGAAGAGATACTGGATTCCCTCTTTTTTCAAGGCCTCCACAACCAGCCCACCGCCTTCTATTCTCTCCATTGAAACGTTCCTCCGTCCACACTTCCCAGAATTATGGTTGTCAGTCCCCTTCCAGTTCGCTAAGTATTGAAAAAAATAAAGGCCATGGGCAATCCCCTATGACCTTAAATCTCAGCCCTAGGCCTTGATGATCTTTGCCCTTGCCGATCGAATTCCCTTTGTTGCATTTCTGGTGTCCACGACGAGGGGTGCGTTATTAACGATCCATTGGTAGTCATACTCACTGTGATCGGTAATGATCACGACCAGGTCCGCCTCTCGAAGCAGCTCGTCTGTCAACGGCTTCGAGCTCATGGTGAAATTATATTTCCTCATTGGGTGGAGTTTGGGCACATGGGGATCGTTATAGGTGATTTTCGCCCCCCTGTCCTGAAGCAACTTCATAACGGCCAGGGCCGGGGATTCCCGAATATCATCGATATTCCTCTTGTAGGCCAC
Source organism: Thermodesulfobacteriota bacterium (assembly GCA_030145085.1). Lineage (GTDB taxonomy): Bacteria > Desulfobacterota > BSN033 > WVXP01. Next base: position 5,478 of record JAQYWG010000171.1, on the reverse strand, counting down.
CCCTAAAATCAAAATGCGGGCCCCCTTAATGCTCTTTCCCCTTTCATTTAATGCGTCAATGGCCTTGGAGACTACATAGTAAGGCATGGAGATGTTGATCTCCCCCGATAGCTGAATGAACCGAGTCGTAAAGTCGAACTCCCTGGCCTTCCAAGAGAGATAGAAGGGGTCGATGGGAATGCAGTGGCCTCCCATTCCCGGCCCCGGGTAGAAAGGTGAGTAGCCAAAAGGCTTGGTGGAGGCAGCTTCGATGACCTCCCAGATGTCGATTCCCATCCTGTCTGCCAGTATCTTGAGTTCGTTAACCAAGGCGATGTTGACGCTGCGATATATGTTTTCCAGAAGCTTCGTCATTTCGGCCACTCGAGCATTAGACACTGTGACCACATCATCAATGATTTGTCCGTAGAGAACTTTGGCCACCTTTTGGGAGTTTGATGTTATGCCTCCAACCACTTTGGGGATGGATTTGGTAGTATATGCGGGGTTTCCCGGATCCTCCCTTTCCGGGGAATAGGCCAGGAAGAAATCCTCTCCTTCCCGCCATCCCTTTGTTTGAAATTTAGGCAGAAGAATCTCCTCCGTTGTTCCGGGATACGTTGTACTCTCCAAGACGATAAGTTGTCCCTTTTTCATATACTCGGCGATCTGACGGGCGGTGTTTTCGATATAGACGAGATCGGGTTCCATCTTTTCCGTCAGGGGTGTGGGAACGCAAATAAGGATACTGTCCACCTCTGCCAGGCGACTAAAATCCGATGTGGCCGAAAAGATTCCGTTCCTCACGAGATCCCCAATCTGACCCGTGGGAACGGATTGGAGATAACTTTTGCCATCATTGAGGAGATCGACCTTCTCAGGGTCAATATCGAACCCGAGGACGGGAAACCGCTCCTTACCAAACCTTACCACCAGTGGTAGCCCCACATATCCCAGGCCTATGATCCCTATGATGGCACTCCGGGTCTCAATCTTTTGGATGAGCTCTTTCATTACTAACTCTCCCGAAAGGTTTTCAACATTGGCCTCAATTGCATCTCTCCCTCCGCCCGAAGAACTTCTGGGAGGTGTGAGGCAAAAAGACACCGTCTTGACTAACCGCGGCGGATATCATATATGTTGTGTAAGCCGCTGTCAATCCATCATTTGATGGGGGGGCCTCAAGTTTATGGATAACTTCGCTGTTCATGGCCATAATCCTCGGCAGTAGTGGGAGTGCCCTCCATCACGAAAATTCGGGAGGTTTGTCGTGCTTGGTCGCATTTCAAGCTATTTTGGCGAATTGAGCTCGACCAAGTTGGCTGAATACTCCAGGCCAATCGCTTGGATTCTTCGGGGCTTGAGGATTGTTTTTTATATCTTCGATGAATTCGTTAAGGATAACTGTTTGCAAACAGCGGCTTCCTTGTCGTTCACCACCCTTTTATCCCTGGTACCCCTTGCCGCCATTTCCCTGGCTATCCTTTCCCGTTTCAGGTTGTCCCAGGAGAGTGTTCAGAATTTGTTGATGCAATATCTCCTCCCGACGGCCTCCTTCCAGCAGGTCATTATTGACAACATCCAGAAATTCGCCAGAAATACCGCAGCCCTGAGCATCCTGGGGGGGCTATTTCTTGCCATTACCGCTGTTGCGTTGCTCAACACCGTAGAAGGTTCATTTAATTCAATTTGGCGAGTCACGAAGAAAAGGAACCTTCTGAGCAAATTCACGGCCTTCTGGAGTATCATAACCTTTTCCCCCATTCTCTTGGGGGCCTCCATCGTTCTAACCGGCAGGTTTTACCGCGTTGGGTTGGTCGGAAGCTTGCTCAAACACGAATTAATCAGGAGCGCGATCAACTACATACTCCCCCTCCTTCTCATACTTGCCATTATTTTTTTCGCCTACCGGGTGCTTCCCAATACCAAGGTGAAAGCTTCTCCCGCCATCATCGGGGCCATTGTGGCCACAGCACTATTCTCCTACGCACGGTGGTGGTTTGGGATTTATGTTATCAAATACGCCAATTTCAACGAGATTTACGGGATCCTAGGCACCCTCCCGGCCTTCCTCATTTGGATTTATATCTCATGGGTGATCGTGCTATTTGGGGCAGAGGTAACCTTTACCTTTCAATATCACCGACTGGGGCAGGAGGAGGAGAGGATTTCCCCAGGCGACCCAGTATATAATTCTTATTATGGGGTCAGGGTGGTTTTAGCCCTCAGGGATCATTTTCATGGGGGCAAGGGTCCCGTTTCCGCCGTTGAGCTGGCCGATAGCCTGAACGTCACCTACGAGTTGATGGACGAGATATTATTGCAGTTGACAAAGGGCAATATCGTGGCCAGCGTTGACGAAGCCAGGGAGAAATTTCTCCCGGGTAGGGATCTCGACCAGGTAACCTTGAAGGAGATCGTGGAGGCAATGCAGGGGGAAAACCTCGTGACGGCCTCCTTGCCACAGGATCACCAGAAAGAGGTGATTGAGAATGTTTTCGAGAAAGCAAGGGAGGCAACGGGTGAAGTGTTGGGCCATACCACGATCAAGGACATCTCCACAAGAGTACGGAACGAGGATTAAAGGGAGAGTATTCGTTGAGGCCGAAGATCCTTCAGGAGGCCGTAAAGGGTTTTTCCCCGGGGATCATCCAGCAAATGTTCCCAACCCCCAACGTGGAGGATTTTCCCCTGACTTCTCAGGAGTTTCTTGATCCGGAGGCTCATATATCGATCGCGATGGACCATCCCATCCCCAATTTTTCCATTCGGGAAGGCCTCGATGAGAAGTTGATCCGCATCCTGTGGTGTTAGCCTTCGCGCCAGGATACGCTGTTTCCGTAATTCCTCGTGAAGGTCCTTGGGGGCGAAGGACAGGATCTTCCTCAGATTTTCCTCCGTAATCATCTCTTTCTGGAGCGTTTTCAGTTTTTTCCGTGAATATTTCGATAGGTCTATACAACGAAAGGGAGTCCGGGTTCGTTCACAATAGGCTTTTACCGCCCTAAACTCGAAGGGTAGTTCCAGGGTGAGGAGGATTGCCTGAATGGCCCCATTTTCGAACGGGTTTTGAGGCTTGTTGAGTTTTTCCCTCTGCTTTTGGCATTTCTTTTCATGAAGGCCTTGTATGATGTTGAGCACCTTCTCCTTAAGGCGGGGGCCGTTCCTCTCCCTGAAGCCCACCCCGTATTCGCTCATCTCCAGGGTGATGATGTCGGGAGATTCCCTTTCCAGGGCTTCCATGAGCCTCGGCAGGCCGCTGGGATCCCGATGAATGGTTCCGACCAGGGTTAAGGAAGCCATAGATCGCCCCACAGGTGCGGTTCTACGGTGTTGCAGTGCTGCCGATAGACAAAAGTGCTGCGGTTGTGCGGTGCTGCAGTGCTGCGGTCAGATAGATCAGATATCAGATAGAAGTTATCTGGTGCTAGAGTACCGGGATACACATGTTAGTCCAACTGCGGGACAATTTCGCGCTCGGAGCTTCTTTTTGTCGTTTTTAGAGATCTCTGTTTGAAGTTTCCCGTCTCGGTATTCGATATTACCAGCGGTTATCGTGGACCCGAGAACCATCATAACGATTCGCCCTGGGCATGTGTTCTGCTGGGTAACCAATGGGAATCAAGGAGAAGGGTACGACATGTTCCGGAATGCCCAGGAGTTTCCGGAGGCCGGTCACACGCTCCTCCCTCGGATGGACTCCCAGCCAGACGGCCCCTAACCCTTTTGCTTGGACTGCAATCAGCAAGTTCTCCGTGGCTGCTGAACAGTCCTGGACCCACATTCCATCGCATCTGTCCAATCGGAGATCGCAACAGACGAGAATCGCCACGGAGGCCTCCCTTACCATCTGGGAATATGGATGATACTTTGGAATCTCATCGAGAATCCCACGCTCTTTAATCACGACAAAGTGCCAAGGCTGTTCGTTGCCTGCGGAAGGAGCACTCATCGCTGCTTCCAGCAGCTCCTTTATCAGTTGCTCGGATACTGCTTGGGGGGTGTATCTCCGGATACTTCTCCTGGAAAGAATTGCCTCTATCGCATCCATTTTTTCACCTCTCTTACGAATTTCTCAAGCGACACCCTCAACAATGCCGCGCTCACGCTCTCGTCTTCGATTCATCCGACTTATTCTGGGCTGCCCATCAGTCAACACGCTGAGGAAAAGGGGTAATGTTCTCGCATCCGTCCTCAGTGACCACCAGATTCTCTTCCAGGCGAACGCCACCGAATCCATCTACATAGATTGCCGGCTCAATCGCAAATGCCATGCCCTTCTCCAGCACATCCTGGCTGAGCGGGTGCAGATTAGGCGGTTCGTGGAATTGGAGGCCGACACCGTGTCCAAGCCGGTGTTTGAAGCATTCACCATACCCTGCTTGGGTTATGATCCTACGCGCTATGCCGTCTAGCTCGGCCGCCCGTATACCCGGTTTGATTGCATCGATGACCGCATTGACCGAGCCCTGGACAACGTCGAAGATTTTCCTTACCTTGGCATCCGGTTTTCCGACGAAGAATGTCCGGGTGAGATCGTTAAAATAGCCATTGGTCATCGCGTCCAGCTCTACCAGAACGGGCTCTCCCTCCGCCAGGCGTTTTGAAGATGACATACAGAACGGACGCCAGGAATTCACGGAGTTGACGCCTGACATCACGAAACAGTATCCCCGCGCCCGCTTCACGTTCTTGTACCCAACACCTTTTCCGTAGATTCTGCCTTCAACCGCTCCAGCAATCTCCGATTCCTGAACATCAGGGCGAATCATCTCCCTGGCGACCTCGTAACCCATGCAGGAAACCTCGTTTGTGATTCGTAGTTGCTCGATTTCCATCTTCGACTTGACGATGCGCGCCTTCGCGAGCGTGCCGGTGGCGTCAATCCACTTCGCATGGGGCAGGGTAGTCATAAGCACATTCAAGGTCTCGGGGGCCACAACGCGGGCTTCGGCTGCAACATTATTACCACCGACGAGTTCAAAGTTTCCCTCGTAGCCTGCTACGGCCTTATTATAGCCTTTTTCCCGCCACCACTCTTTCAGGAGTTTTGCCGTTTCCGTTGTTGGATCAATTGTGGTCTGCATACTGCCGAAGCTGTAAGTTCGCTGGTCCTTCACCCATCCATCTGCCGCGTAGTCCAGTTCTGAATAGGGTAGGATCAGGACCGGTTCCCCATCTACCGGGAACGCGACCAATGATGCCCCGATGACCGGCCAGTACCCAGTTAGATACAGTACGTTTTCAGGCAACCTGCACAGGAGAATGTCAATGCCGTCTTCATTCATCATGCGCTTGGCGCGCTCAACGCGTTCCCTGTCCATTCCTCAGTTTCCCTCCGTTTCTCCTGATTTTACCCGCTGGCATGAACCGACTTCAAGCCGTGTGCTGTTAAGAACCACTGAATTCGAGTATCTAGAAGGTTCATTTCACGTTTGCCTCCCTTACCACTCTATTTACCAATACCCCCAACCCTTCTATCTCCGCTTCCACGATATC
>JAQYWG010000170.1 GCA_030145085.1 Thermodesulfobacteriota bacterium | reverse complement strand
GAGTAGCTTCAGTATCTGTTCATCCGGAATAACATGATCACGGATAAATGTTTTGGTTTCTGCTTCGATCCCAAGATGGAGTTTTAATTTATCGTAGGCTCCATTTTCAATGGTGGTCATCATTGCGCCCAAGTCGAGCGGGATCCTATCGGGTTCTCTGTGTCGCAAGCTCGTTAAAAGCCTTTCACGGGGTTTCATGTTTTTCCGTCCTCCTATTAGATTATTGTGTCCCAGGCAAATTTTTCAGTTGGTTCTTCATATATGTTAACTCTTCATCTATGTCAAACTCTTCCTTAAACTCGTATGGATCCATTCCTCAATTCGAGTGAAGAGGGAGGAGGATACAGGAAAGCGGGGAAAAGACTTGACAAACGGCATTATTCAATTTAAGTGTTACCTCTAACACGATTTATTCGAGTATGGGTTACCAAGCAATTTTATACTATCGTATGGTACCCAGTTAACGGTTGACCTGAGTGGGAAGTCTCATTTCTGATGCCCACGCAGAGAGGAATAGAAAGAGCAATCAAGGAAACTACAAGTGGAGCCTCAGCGCCATGAACGCCGAACAGGAAAATCCGAGGTGCAGGACCAAGAAAATGACCGATCCCATGAACTTGATCAAAGAAACTTTGGCAAGGGGCCAATCGGCCCTGAGCGAGTATGACTCAAAAAGGTTTCTTTCATCCTTTGGTATACCGGTGATTCGTGAAGGCATCGCCCCTGATGCTGAATCGGCAGCGGCCGAGGCCCTGAAAATCGGTTTTCCCGTAGTCCTAAAGGTAACGGGAAGAAATCTCTTTCACAAGACCGAAGTGGGAGGCGTTGTTCTAAACCTCAGGGGTGAAGAGGAGGTAAAAGAAGAAAGTGGCCGCCTTCTGAAGATTCAAGGGTGCGAGGCCTTGCTGGTTCAGGAAATGGTGAAGGGTGATCGGGAACTCGTTTGCGGCCTGACGAGGGATGCCCAGTTCGGTCCGTGTGTCATGTTCGGTCTCGGAGGAATTTTAACCGAACTCCTCGGAGACGTTGTCTTCCGCATTGCCCCTTTGACTCCTTGGGATGCCCAGGAAATGATGGAGGAGATTCGGGCCCGAAAGATCATCGAGCCCTTCAGGGGGGAACCCGCCGTTGACATGGATATACTGGTTCAAATATTGGTGGCTCTCGGTGAGATCGGGCTTCAATACGGGGACGTGCTCGAAATCGACATCAACCCCCTCAAGATCCGGTCTAATGGCAAGCCGGTTTCGGTAGACGCTCTCGTTGTCCTTAAGGCCGGCGGCCCCGTCTATCGCTGATTTCAGGATTTTCTCTTCTTCGTCATCTTTATTAAAAGGGCCCTTCGTTTTTGCAAATTTCCGAAGGCCCATTTGGAGCGTTTATTATGGATGGGAAATTGAGGCCGTTTTTCGAGCCCAACAGCGTTGCCATCATTGGAGCCTCCTCTACCCCCGGCAAACCCGGACATGAGGTCATCCGAAACATCCTTGCCAATGGATATGCCGGAAGACTCTACTTGGTCAATCCAAAGGGGGGTGAGATTCTGGGCATGCCGGTCCAACCGTCAATCGCGGACCTCCCGGCAGGAATAGATTTGGCGATAATTATCCTTCCTGCGGAAACCTCTCCCCAAGCCCTTCGGAATTGTGCTGCGAAAGGGATCACGCACGCAGTCCTATCCGCTGGGGGGTTTGCCGAGGTGGACGAAGGCAGAGCGCAAATCCAGCAGGAACTTGTCGATATCATACGGGAGAGAGAAATCTGCGTCTTGGGGCCCAATACTTCGGGCAATATCTCAACCCCCCATCGTTTTACTTCCAGCTTTTTCCCCCTCGGCAAGATCCGCCGCGGCAAGGTTTCCTATATCGCCCAAACCGGTAACTTTGCAACGCACACGATGAAATACATCCTTACCTCCGAAAATTTTGGGGTTTCGCGGGTTATCGGTCTCGGCAACAAAATAGATATAGACGAGAGTGAGGCCCTTGAGTACCTGGCAGATGACCCAGAAACGAGCGCAATCGTCATGTACCTTGAGAGCTTCAAACGGCCCCGACGCTTTTTGGAGATAGCGAGAGAGGTTACCCGAATTAAGCCCGTTGTCATGCTTAAGGGCGGTTCCACGGAGATCGGCAGGCACGCCGCAGTCGCTCATACTGCCGCTATGGCTGCAGAGGACCGCCTCGTGGATAGCATGCTGCGTCAGGCCGGCATCGTTAGGATCTGGGACTACACTCACCTTATCCTTGCGGGAAAAGCCCTCTCGATGGTGCCTTTACCGAGAGGTAATCGGGTCAGTTTCTTGGCGCCTTCCGGGGCGATGCTGGTTGTCCTCGCCGACCTCTGCATCCATCTCGGGCTTGAGATCCCGGATTTGGGGCCTGATGCCCTCCAGAGGCTTCAGGAGATTAGCCTCCCGTTTATCCGTATGCGAAACCCGGTTGACATTTGGGTTGCCGCCTCCGTGAAGGGGGTCGAGTTCGGGTACAGGGAGGGAATGGAGGCGGTGCTCAAAGATCCAGCTATCGATGCCGTTGTTCCAATTCTCATGCTCACAAAGGACACCGGCATTCCATCGTTCGATTTCATCATCGAATTGGCGAGGAAGTATTCCGAGAAACCCCTCCTTGTCACCTTTAGCGGTGAAAGGCAGTACATGGAGGATTGCAAGGAATTCATCGAGCCCGCAAGTGTGCCAACCTTCCCGGAGATCGAACAACCTTTCGAAGTTCTTTCGATCCTAGCGCGCTGCCGCAGGGCAATGAATCGGCCCCAATAGGTCGGCAGCGGAACCTTATGTAACATGCATCATGTCAAATGTTGAAAGAGCAATTTATTTGCCGTGAAATTTTTTGATGTTCCTAACGAGACCATGGGAAGATGATTGTTTTGAAAGGGATTTCTTCCTGGAGAAGGGAACAAGCTCTGAAAAACAATTCATTGAGAAAGATAGACAGAAGAGATTTCTTGAAGATTTCAGGGCTTGGTACTCTGGGAATTCTTTCGGGTTGTGCGCATATTGAGCCCTCAATTCCCACTGCTGATCTGGTGCTGACCAATGGCAAGATCCTCACCATGGATCCCGTGGATTCCATCGCCCAGGCAGTGGCGGTTAAAAGGGGAAAGATCCTCGAGGTGGGAAACAATGAAATGGTCTCGAAATACATCGGGGACATGACCACGGTCATCGACCTCAAGGGGAAGACGGTGACCCCAGGCCTGATCGATTCCCACGCCCACCTGCCCATGTTCGGCCTCAGGGAAAACGGCTGGTATGTGAAGCTCCATGGGGTGCGGTCAAGAGATGAAATCCTTGACATTTTGGCCCAGAGGGCAAGGAAGACCTCTAAGGGCGAATGGATCTCCGCCTGGGGGGTGGAGAGTTTGTCCCTTTCCTATCTGAATAAAGACGATCTAGATCGGCTAACAACCGAACATCCCATGCTGGTGGTCCAGACCGGGGGTCAATGGGGCTTTGCCAATAGCTATGCCTTGAGGATTGCCCGGATCGATAAGGACACACCTAATCCTCCGGGCAGTAAGATCGAGAAAACCTCCTTTCAAGGGGAACCAACTGGACTCCTAATACACTATCCTGCCTTAAACTTAGTGAGAAGGCATATGCCGGTACCTGACAATGAACAATCTCAAGATGCCCTCCTTTTCGCCGCCAGGCTCTATGCCGCCGAAGGGGTTACGACGGTTCACGATAACTTCTTCAGCCTCGGCAATTCCCATTTCCATAGGGCATATTTTGAACTCGTTCAATCCGGGAAAATACCCATCAGGATAAAGATATGGCCGTATATGCCAAATTTTGAAGTAGCATCCAAGGTGTTTCATGTCCTATTTGAGTCTATGGCCCCGTATCCAAAATCCAAGATCAAGGAGCTGATTTTTTACAACAGGGAAAACCCTGAATTATTTGCCTCCCTTTGGGGGGGATTCAAGATGGCTGTGGATGGAGGAGGGCCAACGAGTCTTTTCTATGGTAACCGTCGTAGTCTGCCCATGCACAAGACAGAGGAAATGCATAACATGGTCAAACTCTTTCACCGGGCTGGCCATCAGATCAGCGTTCATGCTGTGGGGGACAAAGCGGTTGACCTCATCCTGGATGCAATCGAGGCCGCCCTTCGGGAGCATCCCAGGAAAGATCATCGACACCGCATTGAGCATGCATTGTGTCCTCAAACCAATTCCCTGGAGCGAATGAAGAGGCTCGGGGTGACCATCTCCACCCATCCCCAATGGTTTTTTGCCTGGGGGGATAAGTGGACCGGGCTCAAAAGACTCGAGAATAAAGGTCGTCGGGTCATACCGTTCAAATCATATCTGCAAAGAGATATCCCCCTGGCTATGGGGGCCGACCCACCGGCTCATCCCATCTATCAACCCCAGGTTGCCCTTTGGGAGGCAGGAGCGAGGGTCTCCCAAGAGGGATATCGTTTTAACCCGGCAGAAAGCATATCCATCCAGGAGGCCTTAAGGATCCAGACCATGGGGGGCGCGTATGCGGGCTTTCAGGAAAGGGAGATCGGTTCCATTGAAAAGGGGAAGCTGGGCGATATGGTCGTCTGGAACCGGGACTTTTGTACCATTCCCCCGGATGAGATAAAGGATGTCAAGGCAGAAGTCACCATCGTGGGGGGGAGGGTTGTCTGGAATAACAAACACCGAGATTCCTGTCTGGAGGCTTTGGTGTTTTAGACCTCCCCGAGAGAACCGACTCTAATGGAGATAAGGAGATAGTGGCATGCGGCGGATCTTTTGAAATCTCGCACAAATCGGCGCTCTTTTTTGCGTGAGGCGCAAATGAACCTAAGAATACCATAGGACTACGGAGAAATCCCGTGAAAACGAAAATACTCATATTGTGTTTTATCTCCCTCAGCTTGACTTTGCACCCATTCGCCATTTCTTACTCCCAGAAGCAAAGGCAGCGCGGAGGCACAATAAAGGAAGAAATAAGCCAAGTCTGGAAGGGCCAGTATTCCCCTGGGGATTTGGCCAAATGGGAAAAGAGGTTGAGGAAGTTCAGGTCGCGCGGGAGGTGGGGGGGAGTATCCTTGTGTTATAACGCCATCGGCGTGATTCACTATTACGAGGGAAATTTCGACGAGGCCTCGAGGCATCTGAACCAATCTCTCCAAATAAGCAGAAAGAATGGATTTCAGAAGATGATCGTGAGGAATCTGAATGGGGTTGGGGTCATCCAAAGGAAGAGAGGGCTTCATGAAGACGCCCTTAAAAGCTTCAAGGAATCCATGGAGATCGCAGAAAGTACAGGCATGACGGGGATGGTGGGACATAACATGCGTCAGATCGGATTGCTATTGATGGCCAAGGGACATCACCGAGAGTCTATGGATTATCTGAAGCGATCCCTTCACATAGCCCAGGAAAGACAAGATGATGGGCTTAAGATGTCCTGTTTAAATAATATCGGCTTTATCTACAGGAATCAGGGGAACCATGAAAAAGCCAAAGACTATTTCACTCGCTCTTTGGAAATTAGCCAAAAAAGAGGGGATCGCAGGTGGATGGCCTCCAACTACAATGGCCTGGGCGATATTTGTTCCCAGCAGAAGGATTATCAGTGCGCCCTGAAGCATTATCAACAATCCCTTGTCGGCTCCCAAGGCTTGAATGATAGAGTGGGCATCACCACAGCATATAACAGGATGGGTAAAACCTACCTGAGGATAAAAGAGACTAGAACTGCTCTTCATCATTTTGAAAAATCCCGTGCCACAGCGGAAGCTATAGGAGTAAGAACCCTTGTCGCTTTAACATCTCTAGACATCGGCAAGGCCTATGGCCGAATGAGGAGATGGGATGAAGCCCTGGAGAAAACGGATGAAGCCATCAGCATCTTGAAGGAAGTCGATATCCCCGGGGCCTTGCAGGATTGCTATCACACGAAGGGGATATTCTTACAACGAAGGGGAGACATCTCCGGGGCGGAGAAGAATTACCGCGAATCTGTGAAAA
>JAQYWG010000016.1:7500-30089 GCA_030145085.1 Thermodesulfobacteriota bacterium | reverse complement strand
CGGGGTGGGGATAGGGGGAACATTCGAAAAGGCCGCCCTACTGGCTAAGAAAGCGCTTTTGAGGCACGTCGGAAGCCAAAATCCGGACCAGGAGCTGGCGTCAATGGAGTCGGAGATCCTGGAGAGGATCAATAAACTGGGTATAGGACCTCAAGGACTGGGTGGAAGGACGACATCCCTGGCCGTGCACATCAATATGATGCCGTGCCATATCGCCAGCCTCCCCCTGGCCGTGAACATCCAATGCCATGCCCACAGGCATAAAGAAGCCGTCATTTAACTGAAATAACCGTGATCCGTGTCCGTGTCTCGTGTCCGGAGGAAAAAAAGTAACAGGCGCAGCGCACGGATACTGACCACGGCCGACGGATACGAGAATCAATAGCAAATGTTAGATGCCAAATGACAAATAATTGATGACGAACACGAATAACGTTTCACGAGCACGAACCAGACGGACACGAGACACGAACACGAGCCACGGAGGACATATGAGCGAACCGATTCGAATAAAAACTCCGTTGAGCAATGGAGACGTGGAGGGTCTTAAGGCGGGAGATCGAGTCCTCATCAGCGGTGTCATATATACGGGAAGGGATGCGGCCCATAATAGGTTGGTTGACCTCATAGACAGGGGGGAAGAGCTCCCCTTTGACATCAGGGGTCAAATCATCTACTACGTCGGGCCGACTCCCGCCAGGCCGGGGAAATCCATCGGTTCAGCGGGTCCCACCACGAGCTACCGCATGGATCCGTTCGCCCCGAAATTGCTGGAGAGGGGGCTGAAGGGAATGATCGGAAAGGGCATGCGTTCCCAGGAGGTTATTGATGCGATGACGAGGTTTAAGGCCGTGTATATGGCCGCAGTGGGAGGTGCCGCGGCCTTGATTGCACGGCGTATTAAGAAATCGGAAATCATCGCGTACGAGGATCTGGGCCCCGAGGCAATCAGAAGGTTGGAGGTGGAAGAGTTCCCGGCTATCGTGGTTAACGACATATGGGGAAACGACCTTTACGTTGAGGGCGTGAAAAAGTACGAGAGGCTATGAGGCCTCGGTGCCGAACCTTGTGGGTCTTCGGAGGCAATTGTTATAATTCTGTTAGGACGATGATCCCTATGGTGAGCAAAATTCTTGATTGAAGCGAAGGTAGGCTTCGATCTCTAGCCGGTCGGGAGAAGCAGAATGAAGATTGAAATTTCAAGGGGAAAGGTTCACAACGAGTTTGCTCAGAAGGTAGAGGAGATCAGCGGCCAAAACCTCTTTGCCTGCTATCAATGCGGAAATTGCACTGCCGGCTGTCCCGTCTCCTTTGCCATGGATTTGGGTCCGCATCAGGTTATCCGGTATAGCCTTCTCGGCCTGGAGGAGGAAGTACTCGAATGCAATACTTTTTGGATGTGTGCCTCCTGTCTCCAGTGTACTTCAAGGTGTCCCAAGGGCCTCGATATCGCGAGGATCATGGAGGCGATAAGGCTGGTCATTTTGAGGAAGAAGGAACGCCTCGACCGTCTTGAAGTAGCGGATCTATCGGAGGACTTCTTGGAGCGAGTCCCCCAAATTGCGCTGATCAGCGGATTCAGAAAGTTCACTTCTTAACGGAACGGGATCGCTAGTCCCTGAGGGAGCGGTAAATGGAATTTCTCTATTTCCCCGGATGTACTCTGTATACGAAAGCTCAAAACTTGGATGAAGCGGGAAGGGCGTGTGCGAAGGCCCTCGGGTTTGAATTGAAGGAGCTCTCGAACTGGACGTGCTGCGGTGCCACATTTCCCCTGGCGAAGGATAATATTATGGCCCTGGCGCCCCCCGCGCGAATACTGGCCAGGGCGAAAGAGGAGGGGAGTGCACTGACGACCCTCTGCTCCGTCTGTTTTAACGTGATCAAACGGACCAACGAGCTTATCAAGGGGGATGAGGAAAAACGGGAGAAGATCAACACCTTTATTGAGATGGATTACCAGGGGGATGTTCAGGTAATCCACTATTTGGAGATCCTCAAGCGAGAAGTGGGGTTCGATACCATAAAAGGAGCCTTGAAGAGAGACCTCCAAGAAATGAGGGTGGCCCCCTTCTACGGGTGTATGCTCCTTCGTCCCTCCGAGGAGATGGAGTTCGACGACAAAGAGGCTCCAACGATCTTTGAGGAGTTCCTGGGAGCCATCAACTGCGAACCGGTGGATTTTCCCTATAAGATCGAGTGCTGTGGGGCCTTTCAGTCCGTTGGAGCCCCGGAGGTTGCGACGGAATGTGCATATGCCATTCTCAATTCGGCCATAAGGAACGGGGCTGAGGCCGTGACAACCACCTGCCCCCTGTGTCAGTTCAATATCGATAACATGCAGAGGGAGATTCGCCAAAAGTATAATGGTTTTCCCGGCATACCGATTATCTATTTTACCCAGCTCTTAGGGCTGGCCTTGGGTTTACCCGTGGAGAAATTGGAGTTCCATCGAAACGACGTCGATCCGCGCCCCCTTTTGGAGAAGAGGGGCTTACTGTGAGGACGGGATGGGGAAAGTAGGTGTGGTTCTGTGTCCATGTGAACTGGAGGGGGGCTCCTCCTTCGACCCAGAGGTGCTGGTGGAAGGATTGAAGGGGAGAAAGGACGTCCTTCCGCTCATCCACCATCAGCCGGTCTGTTCGGAATCGGGGGTGGAGGCAATCCGGGCCTTTATGGAAGGGAACGGGTTGGACCGGGGGGTAATGGCCTGCTCTAAACCGGAACTATTCGGGCCTACCTTCAAGAAGGCACTGAGGCAGTGGGGGCTCAATCCGTCTCTGAGCGAAGTGCTCGGGATACGCCCCATTGCTGAGGGAAAGCGCACGGACGACCTCCAAGAGGCGTTGCATGTCATCGAGGAGGGAATCGGCGAAATTCAAAGAAGAAAACCCGCAAAAGGCCCAAAGACCCCCTTCATAAAGCGAGCCATGGTAATCGGGGGTGGGATTACCGGAATTACGGCTTCCATCGATTTGGGCAATGGTGGCTATGAGGTCCTCTTGGTGGATCGACTTCCCTCCATCGGAGGTCGAATGCTTCAGCTTTCCGAGACGTTTCCGACGTTGGACTGTGCCCAGTGTACCTTGACCCCGAAGACTGTTGAAACGGGGCAAAATCCTCATATCAGATTGATTACCTATGCGGAGGTCGAATCCGTTTCCGGAGGTGCCGGGGATTTCGCCGTAAGAATCCGTAGGAAGGCCGCCTATGTGGACTGGGAAAAATGCACTGGCTGTGGTCTGTGTCAGGAGAAATGTCCCAGCAAGGTACCTTCGGAATTCGAGCGAGGAATCGGGCCAGGAAAGGCTATCTACACCCTTTCTCCCCAGGCCGTTCCCAATAAGCCCGTTATCAATCCCGAGGTCTGCCGGTATTTCACGGAGGGAAAGTGCAGGGTCTGTGAGAAGGTGTGTCCTACTGACGCCATCGATTACGCCCAGGAAGACACCTTCATCGAGGAGCGTGTTGGGGCAATAATAGTAGCCACGGGATTCGATCTCTATCGGAAGGAGGAGATCGGGGAATACGGATACGGGGATGTCCCCGATGTCATCGATGGGCTGGCCTTCGAGCGATTAAACTCCGCATCGGGTCCCACTGCCGGGGAAATCCGTCGCCCCTCCGATGGTCGTGTCCCCAAGGAGGTGGTCTTCATCCAATGCGTGGCCTCGCGGGATCCGGAGCGTTATATGCCTTACTGTTCACGGGCTTGCTGCATGTACACGGCCAAACATGCGAGGCTCTACAAACATAAGGTCCATGATGGTCGTGCCTATATCTTTTATATGGATATCCGCTCAATGGGAAAGGGATACGAGGAGTTCATCCAACAGGGAATGGAGGAGGGTATCCTGTACCTCAAGGGCCGGGTTTCGCGTCTGTTCAGGGACAACGACCACGTCGTTGTGTGGGGAGTCGATACGCTGACGGGGAAGAAGGTGGAGATTGCAGCGGATATGGTTGTCCTGGCCACGGCCATGATTCCAAGCCGGGGGGCCAAAGAACTCGCGGAGAAACTCCACATTGGGACTGATGAATATGGCTTCCTGACAGAGGCCCAGTGGAAGCTCTATCCGGTGGAAAGTGGAGTCGAGGGAATCTATCTGGCGGGGTGCGCTCAAGGACCGAAGGACATCGCCGATACGGTAGCCCAAGGGAATGCCGCGGCGAGTAAAGTCCAGGTGTTGTTCGCACAGCATCGGAACTCATCGTTGCTTCGTTCCGACAGCTAGAGGTTTGAGGTTGGAGGCAGAGGGGTCGCGTATCGTATGGAAGGTTTTTGCCTCAAACCTCAAGCGGAGCGGTCCTCGAACCTTCAGCAAGTCGATGGGTCCATCACGTACTAACGTAATCAAAACGGTGCGGTGAGAAGCGGGACATGAAAAAAATCGGCGTTTTTATCTGCCATTGCGGCATAAACATCGCTGGAACCGTCGATGTAAAGGCGGTTTCCCGGGAAACGGGGGAGATGGAGGATGTAGTGCACAGCGAGGACTACATCTATATGTGTTCAGATCCCGGACAATTACTGATCCATAATGCCATCCGGGAAAAGGGATTGGATGGGGTGGTCGTGGCCTGTTGTTCCCCCACCATGCATGAGGCGACCTTTCGCAAGGCAGTTGAATCGGAAGGCCTGAATCCCTACGTGTGTGAGATTGCCAACATCCGGGAACAGTGTAGCTGGGTCCATCAAGGAGATAAGGAGAGGGCAACCTCAAAAGCGGGGGAGATCATTCGGTCTGTCCTGGAAAAGCTGAGGCAGAACGAGGCCCTCGAAACTCTGACCATGCCTTTGACCAAACGGGCTTTGGTTATCGGTGGCGGTATCGCCGGGATAACGGCATCCATTGATTTGGCCGATTCGGGATATGAGGTCATCCTCGTTGAGCGACAGCCCTCCATAGGGGGAAGATTGGATCAGCTTTCCCTGACCTTTCCCCATCTGGATGATGCGCGTTGTATCCTCGGCCCCAAGAAAGCGGAGATCGCTAACAACCCCAAGATTAGGGTGATGCCGTATTGTGAGGTGGAGGAGGTGAAGGGGTTTATCGGCAATTTCGATGTACGAATCCGCCGTAAACCCACCTATGTCGACTGGGATAAGTGTACAGCCTGCGGAGTCTGTTTGGAGAAATGTCCCGTCGAGTCCCTCTCGGATTTCGAAAGAGGGTTAACTACGAGAAAGGCGATCTATACGGGGGCTCTTTCCGAAAATTCGGGAAAACCCGTTATCGATCCGATTCACTGTCGCCACCTCGTTGATGGGACGTGTACCATCTGCCAAGAGGTTTGCCCGGAAGGGGCAATCCGATACGATCAAGGGGAGGAGCTGCTTGAGGAACGAGTGGGAGCCATCGTTGTCGCCACGGGTTACGACCTCTTCCCAATGGAGAAGATCGGGGAATACGGTTACGGACGGATCCCCGATGTGATCGATGGGCTTGCCTTTGAGCGCATGCTTTCGCCTTCAGGTCCGACGGGGGGCGAGATTCGGCGACCGTCGGACGGGAGGATTCCTCGGGAGGTCGTCTTCATCCAATGCGTGGCATCGCGTGATCCGGAGCGGTATATGCCCTATTGCTCGCGGGTCTGCTGCATGTATACCGCGAAACAGGCCAAACTCTTGAAGCAGAAAATTCCGAACTCCCAGCCGTATATCTTCTTTATGGATGTCAGGACTGATAGCAAGGGATACGAAGAGTTCTTGCAAGGGGCCATCGAGGAAGAGGAACTGATCTACCTGAGGGGTCGCGTGGCACGCGTTTTTCAGGAGGGGGATAAGGTCAGGGTTTGGGGGGAGGATACTCTCACCAATAGAAAAGTGGAGCTCGACGCGGATATGGTTGTCCTGGCCACGGCGGTGGTGCCGAGCGAGGGTATTAAGGACATCGCCGCTCGGCTGAGGGCGACGGCGGATAAACACGGTTTCTTGACCGAGGCCCATATCAAGCTCTATCCCGTGGAGAGTCCGACGAAGGGAATATTTCTTGCCGGATGTGGACAGGGACCGAAGGATATCACGGATACCGTAGCCCAAGCCAGCGCTACGGCCAGTAAAATCCAGTCCCTCTTTTCCCAGGATGCCCTGCTCCAAGACCCGCTGGTGGCCTTCGTCGATCCGGAGATCTGTAGCGGATGCGGAATCTGTGTGCAAGTCTGTCCCTACGAGGCCCGGGAGATGGACGAATACCGGGGAATTTCAAAGGTTCATGAGGCCCTGTGTCAGGGGTGTGGCGCCTGCATTGCCGCTTGT
Organism: Thermodesulfobacteriota bacterium; assembly: GCA_030145085.1. Classification (GTDB taxonomy): domain Bacteria; phylum Desulfobacterota; class BSN033; order WVXP01. Next base: position 23,830 of record JAQYWG010000016.1, on the reverse strand, counting down.
CCCAACAATGCGTGTGAATTGAGGAACAGCAAGGCCGTGCAGGTTTTCGGGATGATGGAAACCTTTGCCGAAGGAGCGGAAGGGAGTTTGGCGGATGGATGAACCAATGACGACCGTTGAGCTGCCGGACATTGAGGGCAGACAAACGTTTGTGGCAGAAGTCCAAGAGAGATGCGGGGAGAACCTGGGGCTCTGCTATCAATGCTTGAAATGTACCGTGGGATGTCCAACGGCGCCGTATATGGATTTCAATCCCAATACCATCGTCAGATTGATTCAATTTGGGTTGAAACGAGAGGTTTTGGAAAGCAATGCCATTTGGCTCTGCGTCTCCTGTGAGACCTGTGGAACCCGCTGCCCCAACGAGATCGATATCGGATTGCTCATGGATGCGTTGCGGGAGATGTCCTTGGAAGAGGGGTATCGAGCAAAGGAGAAGGGTGTCGTTGCCCTTCACAATGCGTTCATGGAGAGCATTAGAAGAGGCGGGAGGGTACACGAGGCCACGATGTTGATGGAGTATAAACTGCGGAGCGGCGACTACTGGACGGATCTGATACCGGGGATGAAGTTATTTATGAAGGGGAAGATTCCCTTGCTCCCGGGGAGGATCAAGGGGATTGACTCCATACGGGAGATCTATAAGAAAACTCAGAAGCAGCGCAAAGTTTTAGAGGACCGTGAAGGGAAATCGAGATGAGGGAAATTGCCTCGGGTGAAAAGGGAGAAATGTACTCGTACTTTCCGGGATGTACATCCCACTCCACGGCGGTGGAATACGATCTTTCAATCAAGGCCGTATTGAAGGCCCTGGGAGTGAGTCTGGTGGAAATCGAGGATTGGAATTGTTGCGGGGCAGCAGCGGTTCACAGCATGAACAAGTTACTCTCCCTTTGCCTCCCTGCCAGGAACATCGCCATGGCTCAAAAAACGGATCTGGAACTCGTCGTGCCGTGTGCGGGCTGTTTCAATATGCTCAAGAGGACGGAGCGAGCGCTCAAGACGGACCCCGAGATGCGCAGGGAGGTTGAGAGCACCGTCGGGTTTACATACCGAGAGGATTTGAAGATCCGGGCCCTCGTCGACATGGTGGTCAACGGGATTGGCTTTGGTCGAATTGAGGAAAGGGTCCAGAAGCCGCTGGCGGGATTGAAGGTGGCCTGCTACTATGGCTGCGCGTTGGTTCGTCACCCCAAGGTGACTCAACTGGATGAGCCGGAAAATCCCCAGTACCTGGATAGGCTGATGTCGGCCTTGGGTGCGACCGCGGTGGACTGGTCCTTCAAGACGGATTGCTGTGGTGCTGATTTAGCGTTGACCCATGGTGACATGGTGGTGAAGTTGGTGAACAGGATTGTCGGAATGGCCCAGGAGGCGGGAGCAGAATGTCTCGTCTGCTCATGCGGCCTCTGTCAGATAAACCTGGAGATGAGGCAGGACATTGGTGCCCTCGGTTTGCCGGTTTTCTATTTTACCGAATTGATGGGGATTGCCTTCGACCTGGAGGGAACCAAGTGGTGGTCTAAGCACATGATTAGCCCATCCACGTTACTGGATTCCCTAAGCCTCCGGTAACGAAATGGAGAGCCGCCCAAGAGGGGTCGGCTGAGGATCGATTTAATGGCGAAGGGAAAGAAGGCGGAGAAAAGCCGAGACGTCTTGGTAGTTGGCGCCGGAATTGCGGGGATGCAATCGGCCCTGCTCCTGGCCGAGGCGGGCTTGCAGGTTCATTTGGTGGAGTCTTCCCCGGCAATTGGGGGCTACTTTCCATTGCTTGACAAGACTTTTCCCACGAATTCATGCGGCGTGTGCTTTATGAGTCCCCTGCCCCCTGCCTACTGTCCCATCTACGAGAGCGAGCTCCATGAGAATATCAGGCTCATGACGTCCAGCCACGTGGACGGGATCGAGGGGGAACCGGGAGCCTTTCGAGTTTCCGTCACCCAGAGACCGACCTTTGTGGATCCGGGGAAATGTAACAATTGCGTGTCGTGCGTGGAGGTGTGTCCTGTTGAGGTTCCGAGGGAATTCGGCGGAGGGCTGGAAAAGAGGAAGGCTATCTATCTTCCCTTCCCTCAGGCCATCCCGAGATCCTATGTCATAGATCCGGCTACCTGTACGCGGTGTGGAGAGTGCGTTAAGGTCTGTTCCCCCGGTGCCATCGATTTGGACATGGCCGAACAACGGCATACCTTAGGGGTGGGGGCGGTGATCTTGGGCCTTGGATTTGAGCCATTCAAGGCGGAGTTGAAAGGGGAGTACGGGTTCGGGAGATACGATAATGTCCTTTCAAGCATCCAGTACGAACGGATGCTGAGTTTCTCGAGCCCGAGCCGGGGCATGCCCGTGAGGCGGTCAGACGGGCGGGTTCCCAAGAAAATAGCCTTTCTTCAGTGTGTTGGTTCGCGAGACCCCTCGTGTGGACAAACTCACTGTTCAACGATTTGCTGCATGTACGCCATGAAACAGGCCATGATCACCAAGGAGCGAGACCCAGAGGCCGAGATAGCCCTCTTCTATATGGATATTCGACCCATGGGAAAGGACTATGAGCGTTACTATGAAAGGACCAAGGGGGAGTATGGCATCGATTTCAGGAGAAGCGCCGTCTCCGTGGTGAAGCAACTTCAGCAGACGAGAGACCTGTTAGTTACGTACGTTACGGAGGAAGGCTCGTTCCGGGAAGAGCAGTTCGATTTGATCGTTCTCTCCGTAGGATTCACCGTGAGCGACGAGGTGAAGGAGCTCGCTCAGGTGATGGGGATTGAGCTCAATGAGGCCGGCTTTTGCCGCACGGAGGAGTTTGCGCCTACCCAAACCTCCCGGCCGGGAATCTATATTGGTGGGACCTTTCGGGAACCGAGGGATATCCCGGAGACCGTGGTGGAAGGCGCCAGTGCTGCGGCCCAGGTGGCTACTCTCCTGGCAGCGGACGGGGAAAAAGGCGTACGGGACAAGGTTTATCCGGAAGAGGGTGCCCTGGGAGAAGGGCCGCCACGGATAGGGGTCTTCTTCCTCTCCCGGGGGCATCGTCTTTCAGACATCTTCATGGCGGAAGAACTGATCAACCATGTTCAGGGGCTCAGGGACGTCGTCCATGGGGAGGAGATCCTCGTGAACGCTCCCTCGGATGGGTTTGATCGGATTAAACTTCGTATAGGGGAAATGGAGCTGAATAGGTTAGTCGTAGCAGGTTCCTCGCTGCGGACGTTGAGGATGGATTTTGGGGAGATGGCAAGAGGGATCGGTTTCAACCCCTCTCTGATCGAGTATGCGGACCTCTGGGAAGGATGTGGACTCGTTCATCCCCAGGGGTTTTCGGAGACTACCCATAAGGCAAAGGTCCTGATGGAGGTGGCTGTAGAGCGGGCGCGGAGGTTGGAGCCGGTCAAGAAAGGGTCGAGCCAAATCTCGAGGAAAGGTCTTGTCATCGGCGGGGGGATAGCCGGTCTGACGGCTTCCCTGAACTTGGCCCGACAGGGACATGATGTTGCCTTGGTGGAGCGGGAGGATGAGTTGGGGGGGAACGCGAGACATACATGGTATACGCTCAAGGGGTCCGATCCTCAGGTTTTCCTTCGGGACCTCATAGAGATGGTTGAGGGAAACCCCAAAATCGAGATCTTCCGGAAGGCGGAAGTCAAACATCTGGAGGGATCAGGGGGAAACTATCGGACGCTCATTTCCGTCGATGGCCAAGAGAAGTCGCTGGAGCATGGGGCGATCATCTTGGCCAACGGGGGAAAGGAGATCAAACCCCACGAATACCTCTACGGCCAGGATTCGCGCGTCGTCACACAGCGGGAGCTGGAGGGCCTCATTCATTCGGAAGATGAGAGGATAAGGGATCTCAAGAGGGTGGTGATGATACAGTGTGTGGGCTCCCGGGATGAGGACCACCCATATTGCAGTAGAATCTGCTGCGGCCACGCGGTAAAGAATGCCCTGAAGCTCAAGGAACGTCAGCCTGAGATGGACCTTTTCATCCTGTATCGGGATGTCCGGACGTATGGATTCTACGAGCACGCCTATTCCGGCGCGCGGGATAAGGGGGTAATCTTCATTCGGTATGATCCGGATCGTAAGCCCCAGGTCATTTCCCGGGATGGCGATCTCACGATCTCAACCGTTGATCCCGTGATCGGGGCAAAGGTGGAGCTTGCGGCGGATTTGGTGGTCCTGAGCACCGGCATAGAGCCCAATGATAATCGACGCCTTGCCGAGATCGTTGGTGCTGATCTGAACGCGGATGGCTTCTTCATGGAAGCCAACCCAAAGTCGGCACCATTGGATTTCGTGGACCGTGGAAAGTTTTTCTGCGGCCTCGGTCACTCCCCCAATTTCATCGAGGATTCCATCGCCCAAGGCGAAGCGGCATCCATGAGGGCGGGGGTGTTGTTGTCCGTGGGCGAGATCGAGCAGGTGGATCATGTGGCATACGTGAACCATCGATTGTGCTGCGGCTGCGGCCTTTGCATTTCCGTTTGTCCCTATGGCGCCAGGTTCATGGATGAAGAGATCTGGAAGGCCGAGGTCATGGAAGATGTCTGCCGGGGTTGTAGCTCCTGCGTTGTCGTCTGTCGCAATGGAGCCTCACAACAGCATAACTTCGAAAAGGCTACGGTGATGGCTATGGTGGATGCGGCCGTTACGTAGGGAACGTTCAGGGGATCATTTACTGGAGGCCTTATGGAAGAATTCGAACCGAGGATTATCGCATTTCTCTGCCATTGGTGTACCTATACGGGGGCAGACCTGGCGGGAACGACAAGACAGCAATATCCGCCTAATATTCGCATCATTCATATGATGTGCTCCGGCGCAGTGGATACCATTTATATTTTGAAAGCCCTCATCGACGGTGCGGACGGGGTTCTTATCGGGGGATGTCATCCGGGGGACTGCCACTATCAGACGGGAAACTACAAGGCCCGGAGACGGGTCGGCATCCTCAAGGAAATCTTCCATCAAGTCGGCTTCACGGAAGATCGAATCTGGCTCAGGTGGATTAGTGCCAGCGAGGGGAAACTCTTTGCTGATACGGTGACTCAAATGGTGGAGGAGTTAAAGAAGATGGGCCCGAACCCCATGAAAAAGCTCTGGCTTGCCTGAGAATGAACGTTGGAATTTAAGGAATCGGAGGTCACATGAGTAAGAGCGCGATGCTGGAAGTAAAGAATAATGATCCCATTGGGACATTGCGGGATTTCTTCCGCGATCTCTTGGAGAAGAAGGTCGTTGATGCCCTTTTGATACCCAAAAAGCTTCCGTCGGGCGACGGTTATTGTCAGACGCTGATCCGCAATCCCGAACTGTTAGTCGACGTTAATCCGCTCGCTCCTACCGTGCCCGTCCAGTCGGCGAGGCTCATTTCTCATCTCACGATCATGGATCCGGGATGTAAGGTCGGTGCCGTGTTGAAATCGTGCGAGGTTCGTGCGGTGATCGAGTTGGTTAAATTCCTTCAGGTGAAGCTGGATAGATTGATCCTCATAGGAGTAGATTGTTTAGGGACCTATGAACCATCAGGCTATGCCAAGATGAGCCGGGAAAAGGGGAAAGGGGGTTCCATCACAGGGAACTTATTGAAGGGTGCCCGAGAAGGAAAGATCAAACCTCAAGATGGGTACGATCTCCGGCTTGCGTGTCAGATCTGTGAGTATCCGAATCCACAAAACGCAGACGTCATCATCGGATTATTTGGTCACAACCCTCAAAAGGAGATCTACGTTGAACTGCGAGACGGATTGGCCGGTGAATTGGCTGAAAAGGGGATCTTGGCCACCACCGAGAAAGGGTCGTCTTCGAGAGATTCGGTCATTGAGAGACTCACGGAGGAACGGCTCAAGAGGAGGGATGAGGTCTTCGATGCCTTTCGGTCTCGGGTGAAGAACCTCCAGGATCTCATGGATGCACTATCGACCTGTATCCGTTGCCACAATTGTATGGTGGCGTGTCCCATCTGCTACTGTAAGGAGTGTGTCTTCAAGACCCCTACCTTTGAACACAAAGCCGATCAGTTCTTGCGGTGGGCGGATAGAAAGGGAGGGGTGAGGATGCCCACCGACACGCTGCTCTTTCATCTGATTCGTCTCTCCCATATGGTGACTTCCTGCATTGGCTGCGGGCTCTGTGATAGCGCTTGCCCCAATGACCTCCCAGTGGCTACCTTATTCAGGGCTGTTGGGCAGAAGGTCCAGGGGTTGTTCGATTACACTCCGGGGAGGAGCGTGGACGAGGAACCTCCCGTTGCCACCTTTAAGGAGGATGAACTCCAGGGGGAATCGGGGACGAACTAATCGAGAAGGGATATTCAGCATTTTTGGTCTTCAATAGGAGGCAGATCAATGGGTAGAAAGAAAAGGGAAGATTCTCCATCCAAAGGGGAGGGGAAACCAGGCGAAGAGGTTCCCAAGGTTCCCATCTTCATCATGGGGAAGATGTACGAAGTCCCCGCATCGTTAACCATTCAGAAAGCCTTTGAATACGCCGGATACCAGTTAATCAGGGGATGTGGATGCCGTGGGGGCATATGCGGAGCTTGCGGGACGGTCTATCGATTTCCGGATAGTCAAAAGATCGAAGTAGGGTTGGCTTGTCAGACCGTTGTGCAGCCCAATATGTACCTGACCATGATCCCCTTTTTCCCGGCCAACCGGGCAATCTATGATCTCGAAAAGATAAGGCCTGATTTGGAGTCCTTGATGAAGCTCTACCCAGATGTGATGCGATGCGTTCAGTGTAATACCTGTACGAAGGCCTGTCCCATGGATATAGAAGTCATGGATTATATGGCGGCTGCCATGCGGGGTGATTTGGTCAAAGTTGCCGAGCTTTCCTTCGACTGTGTCATGTGTGGCCTCTGCGCCTCGAGGTGCCCCGTCGAGATCGCGCAATACCATATCGCCATTTTAGCCCGTCGCCTCTACGGGAAATACATCCTCCCCAAATCGGAGCACACCGATGCGATGGTCAAACGGATCGAAGAGGGGACGTATGAGTCCAAGGTGGAGGGTTTGATGAAGACTGACGAGGACCAACTCAAAAAACTGTACAATGAGAGGGAGATTGAACCAGAGAGGGCCGGGGAGGATTGGACGCCGAAGGATTCACAGTATCTGTGATGTTCATTGTTTAGTAATTAGGATTTGGAATTTGCTTGTATTTTTCCTACACGCAGATATTTTCGAACAGCAAAGGGCGACTTTTTCAGAGATCTCAAAGTGAGGGAGAAAGATGTCAGGATATCCGCCAGAATTGAAAAGGTTACTGAAGAAAGTGGAAGAGACGAGGCCCGCGAGGGTCGAGAGGAAGAAAAGGGGAGAGGAATTCCCCGTGTTATCGTTACAGGAGAGGGAGGAGAGGTTGAAGTTTCACCCCGACTATAAGGGGGAGTCCCGTCGTGAAATCAGGGTTGGTCCCAATAAGGGGTATGCCATCTCCCCTGAGATCGTGGATCTCCTGGAGGCCAAGAGCAGGGTCGATCCCGATCAGATCGACCTTTCCGAGATCGAGTATGAGACGGATGTATTGATCATCGGTGGGGGAGGAGCGGGCACGGCTGCAGCCCTCTTGGCCCAAGAGCAGGGAACCAAGGTCATTATCGCGACGAAATTGAGACATGGCGACGCCAATACGATGATGGCCGAGGGGGGTATCCAGGCAGCAACAAAGGGAGACAAGGATTCGCCTTACTATCACTATCTGGATGTGATGGGAGGAGGTCACTTCAAGAACACCCCTGAATTGGTGCGGACACTGGTTATCGAAGCACCCAAGGTTATCGCCTGGTTGGAGTCCATGGGGATGATGTACGGCAAAACTGAAGATGGTACGATGCGAACGCTCCATGGAGGTGGTACATGCCGGCAGAGGATGCATTACGCCGCGGACATCACCGGGGCTGAAATTATGAGAACCCTCAGGGATGAGGCCAGAAGTCGGATCGAGGATATCAAGGTATTGGAATTCTCCGCCGCGGTTGAGCTGATCTTGAACGAGCACGGTCATTGCGCCGGCGCCGTTTTCTATAACATGGAGACGGAGGAATATTTTAACGTCAAGGCGAAAGCGGTCATCTTGGCAACAGGAGGTTCTGGAAGGCTCCATATTCAGGGATTCATGACGACCAATCACTATGGGGCAACGGGGGATGGGTTAATACTTGGCTACCGGGCAGGGGTGAAACTGTCCTTCCTCCATACGGTCCAATACCATCCCACTGGGGTCGTCTTCCCGGAACAAGCCGAAGGCCTCCTGATCACGGAGAAGTTCAGGGGAGCGGGGGCAAATGTTCTCAACGTTGACGGAGAGCAATTTGTAAACGAGAGGGAACCGAGGGATGTCGAATCCGCCTCGGTTATCAGGGAATGTACGGACGTAGGCAAGGGAGTCCCGACACCAACGGGAAAGCTTGGGGTATGGCTCGATTCTCCCATGATCGACATGTTGAGGGGAGAGGGGACCGTGCAAAAGGAGTTTCCGGGAAAGCACATTCTCTTTCGGCGTTACGAGATTGATATCTCGAAGGAGCCCATGCTGATCTACCCCACTTTGCACTATCAGAATGGGGGGTTGGAATTCAATCCGGAAGGCGAGACGGTAATCCCGGGCCTGATCGTTGCCGGCGAGGTGACGGGAGGCGTTCATGGTGAGAACCGTCTCATGGGGAATTCCCTCCTTGATGTCTGTGTTTTTGGTCGGATCGCCGGGAGGACTGCGGCGGCCTATGCCAAGGAGAGGGCAAAGGAGGGAAGGTTAAGCCTTGAGCACGTCAAGAAATATCATGGGGAACTGGAGGAAGCTGGGATTGTTACGGACAGGGTGGCTCCGATGCTACTTCCCGACTACGGCAATCCTGAGGTGAGGGAAAGGCAGTTGACTGCCCACTATGTGGGGACTATCCGGTAAGAAGCCGGCATCGGAGCTCATGGTACGACCTAAGGGAGCGGGGGAATGCATCCCCCGCTCATTTTTATAGAGATGAGTCGGCTGAACATTGCCCGAAGAGTCCCCCGGGAATTCAGGTAACTCCAGTCCATAAGTCCTTGTGAAAAGGGGAAGTTTTTGCTATAAATTCATACAGTGGTGGGAGATTCTCCATGAAGATCCATGAGTACCAGGCGAAGGAGATCCTCAAGCAGTTCGGCATTCCCGTTCCGCACGGTGGCGTGGCCCAGACACCCGGAGAGGCAAGGGAGATTGCTCGACAGATAGGCGCGGGGAAGACCATGGTGAAGGCGCAAATCCACGCGGGAGGGAGGGGAAAGGTTGGAGGGATCAAGGACGCAAGCTCACCGGAAGAGGTGGAGACTGCTGCCGAGGAGATGATTGGCATGCGGTTGGTTACCGCCCAGACGGGCCCCGAAGGCAAGAAGGTGAGGAAGGTCCTGGTGGAGGAGGGACTCGGGATTGAAAAGGAGTTTTACCTCGGGGTGGTGTTGGATCGTGCCAGGGCTTGCCCCGTTTTCATGGCAAGTGGCCAGGGAGGGATGGAGATCGAGAGGATTGCCACCGAGACCCCCGGGAGGGTTCTCATGGAACATGTGGATCCATCGGTGGGTTTGAGGCCCTTTCAGGTATCAAGGTTGGCCTTTGGGTTAGGGCTAAACCAAGCGGTGATGGGAAAGGCGAGAAGTATATTTGCGGGGCTCTATAGGGCCTTTTATGCGAAGGATTGCCTCCTTGCGGAGATCAACCCCCTCGTCCTCACCTCAGGGGGGGAGTTGGTTGCCCTCGATGCCAAGATGGATTTCGATGATAATGCTTTGTATCGCCATGGGGATATTTCGGGAATGAGGGATCTCTTTGAGGAGGATCCGCTGGAGGTCGAGGCTTCCCGGTACAACCTCAATTATATCAAATTGAATGGATCGGTAGGTTGTATGGTGAACGGGGCGGGAATGGGCATGGCTACCATGGACCTCATCAAGCTGGCTGGGGCTGAACCGGCCAATTTCCTCGATTTAGGGGGAACGGCCAATGTGGAGACGGTGAAAAATGCCTTCAAGATCCTCCTATCCGATAAGAACGTTCGAGCCATATTGATTAACATCTTCGGGGGCATCTTGCGGTGTGATACCATTGCAAAAGGGGTGATCGAGGCCTCTCGGGATGTGGGGGTAGATATTCCCGTCATTATTCGGTTGGAGGGGACCAACGTGGAGGAGGGGAGGAGGTTTCTCGATCAATCCCCTCTGGATTTAGTCGTGGCGGTGGACTTGAAAGATGCGGCCGAGAAGGTGATGGAGGTCCTGGAGAGGCCTTCAAGCCGAGGGGGGAATGGGTGAGTATTCTCATCGATGGAAGTACCCGGGTTATCATTCAGGGAATTACGGGTAGAGAGGGTATGTTCCATACGAGGCAGATGGTTGAATATGGGACAAAAGTGGTCAGTGGGGTGACCCCTGGGAAAGGGGGCCAGAGGGTAGATGGAATTCCCGTTTTCAACACAGTCAGCGAAGCGGTTGGTACGACGGGGGCCACTGTTTCGGCCATCTTCGTTCCTCCAGCCTTTGCTGCTGATGCAATCATGGAGGCTGCCGACAGTGGAGTATCCTTGATCGTATGCTTTGCCGATGGGATTCCGACCTTGGATATGCTTACGGTTTCTCATTATCTTAAGAAGAAGGGGGTGAAGCTCATCGGTCCCAATACTCCGGGGATTATCTCGCCAGGGAAATGTAAGATTGGCTTGATGGCCGGCTACATTCACAAGGAGGGCAGCGTAGGGATTGTCTCCCGTAGTGGTACATTGACGTATGAAATGGTGTATCAGTTGACTAGACGGGGGATCGGCCAATCCACCTGTGTGGGTATTGGGGGTGATCAAATCATCGGGCTTTCCTTTGTCGACTTCTTGGAGTTGTTTGAGCAGGATTCCAACACGGAGGCGGTGGTCCTCATAGGCGAGATTGGTGGGACAGCGGAGGAGGGGGCCGCTGAGTATATCCGGAAACGTGTAACAAAGCCCGTGGTCTCCTTTATTGCGGGGAGGACGGCCCCTCCCGGCAGGAGGATGGGCCATGCGGGGGCCATCATCTCGGGGGGGAGGGGGATGGCCGTGGAGAAGATACGCGCGTTGGAAGAGGCGGGAGCCAGAACCGTTGAGAACCCCGCTGATATGGGTGAGGCGTTAGCGGACGTCTTGAGGGGGAACGAGGGGTAGGGGATTTGGGAGAGAGGGTTTTTTAGGCCAAGGAGGTTAGTATGGCGGGTTTTTTGGTGACCGGAGGTGCTGGGTTCATAGGGTCTCACTTGGTCGAATTCCTGCAAAGGCGGGGAGAGAACGTGAGGGTTATGGATAACTTCTCCACGGGGAAGATGGAAAACATAGAACCCTTTGTGGAACGCATCGATTTGATCACGGGGGATGTTTGTGACCGGAAGGCCTGCGAGGAGGCGGTAAAGGGAGTCGATTTCGTTTTGCACCAGGCCGCGGTCTGTTCCGTACCCAGATCCGTTGAGGATCCCGCGACAACGAATGAGGCCAATATAGATGGGACATTGAACCTCCTGATAGCGTCCAAAAACGCCAAGGTAAAGAGGTTTGTTTGTGCGAGTTCATCTTCTGTTTATGGTGAGAGCGAGGTATTGCCAAAGGTTGAGACGATGAATCCATCCCCCGGTTCCCCATATGCTGTTACAAAGTATGCCCAAGAGAACTACTGCAAAGTCTTCTATAAGATTTATGGCTTGGAGACGGTTTGCCTTCGCTATTTCAACGTCTACGGGTCAAAACAAGACCCCTATTCGCCATATTCAGCCGTCATTCCTTCCTTCATCAGGTGTTTATTACGTGATGAATTCCCCACCATATACGGTGATGGAGAACAGACGAGGGACTTCACGTATGTATCCGATTGTGTTCAGGCCAACTGGAAGGCCTGCCATGCCAAAGGGATTGGGGGCGGCGTATTCAATATCGCTGCGGGAAAGAGGATTTCGATAAACCAATTATACCGGGAACTGGTGCATGAATTGGGTAAGGAGATAACCCCAACCTATGGTAGCCCGAGGCAGGGAGACATTAAACATTCACTTGCCGATATCACAATGGCCAAGGCGAAGATGGGATATTCCCCCAAGTTCGACATTGGAGTTGGGTTGAAAGAATGTCTCCAATGGTATAGGAAAGAATTTTTGGAAAAAAGGAGTAAATGAGATGGAAAGCGATTTAAGGGAAAGAATTGCGGACTTAAACAGAACAGCCGATGAAATTCGGGGTCGTCTTTGACGTAGGTGCAAAGGTAAAACGAATTGAAGAGATCGATAAACGGATCGCCGATTCAGCATTTTGGGAAGGGACCGAAGAGGCCCATGGTGTATTGAAGGAGAGGACGGCTCTCTTAGACATTGTAAACCAATGGCAAAGGATAAAGAAGGAATTGGAGGATGGAGCGATATTACTCCAACTGGCTGAGGAGGAGGAGGACGAAGAAGAGATCGAGGGAGTCCGGAGAAAACTGGATCAGGTTGAAAGGCAAATCCGCGATATCGAATTCAGGGAAATGTTGGGAGGGCAACATGACCCCAATAACGCCATCGTGAACATTAATGCTGGAGCAGGAGGTACCGAGGCCCAAGATTGGGCGGAAATGCTGCTGAGGATGTACCTGAAGTGGGCGGAAAAGAAGGGGTACAAGAGCCAAATAATCGATATCTTGACGGGAGAGGAAGCGGGCATAAAAAATGTGACATTCACGGTAAGCGGGGATTACGCCTATGGATATGCAAAGGCTGAGATAGGAATCCATCGGCTTGTCCGGATCTCCCCTTTTGATACCGGTAGGAGGCGACATACTTCTTTCGCCTCTGTTTTCGTATATCCTGAAATTTCAGGGGAAATTATGGTTGAGATCGATGAGGCGGATCTTCGAACCGATACATTTAGATCAAGTGGAGCCGGTGGTCAACATGTCAACAAGACGGATTCGGCTGTAAGGATTACTCATATTCCAACGGGCATCGTTGTCCAATGCCAAAACGAGAGATCCCAGCATAAGAACAAGGCCGTGGCGATGAAGGTATTGAGATCGAAGTTATACGAGAAGGAGCTCCAGGAAAAGGCGGAAAAGGAGAAGGAACTTTATGCGAATAAGAAGGATATTGCATGGGGGAGTCAAATTCGATCCTACATTATGCATCCATATAAAATGGTAAAAGACCACAGGACAAGTGTCACGGTGGGGGATGTGGAAGGGGTATTGGATGGTGGCCTGGATCCATTTATCGAGGCCTACCTTTGGGGTTATCTGGGAGGGGGCAGGGGAAGGGCCAAGAAAAGGCTTGACTTTTCTTAGAATGAATTTTAGAATTGTAAGAATAATATAACAAAATTATTGAAAAATAGAGATAATGGAAGAATACTTTAAGCGCTTGGAAGAACGGGTGCAGGAGATTCTTCAGGGATATGATCATCTGATGCAGGAGAAGGAGGCCTTGACAGGTAAGCTCCGCCGGAAGGACCAGAGTATTGATGAACTGAATGAAAAGCTCCAGGCTCTGGATGACAGAAAGGGTTCTGTCAAGGCCAAAATTGAACGGCTAATCCAGCGGATCGAGGACCTAGGTTTTTAGACCATTGAAGGGCATGAAGTGGAGAGATTGGTAGAGGTCAATATTTTCGGGCAAGACTACACCGTTAAGACCGATGCTGATAAGGAATACATCCAAAAGATAGCAAAGTATGTAGACGAAAAGATGGACGAAATTGTACGGAATACGAAGACGGTTTCAACCCTGAACACCGCTATATTGGCGGCCTTAAATATTGCGGATGACTTTTTTAAGGAGATGGAAAAAAGAGAGGGGCTTCTGTCAGAGGTAGAAAATCGGTCGAGGGAAATTGTCAAAACCATTGAGACTCAGCTAAAACAGTACGATGGAGGGAAGGAATATTCCGAATGACAAATTCCCCTGCTGTGTTCGTGCTGGCCAGATAGTTTTGAGCCAACACCATAAAAAAGGGAACCTTCTCTTATTGTGGTGAGCAAGCCCTTTGTGTAAGGGAAGCCTTAAGCAATAACAAGGTGCCCACCTGATGAAATCAGGTTCAAACAGACTGACCACACGGCACAAGGCGGGGGAATTGAAGGTTTTTGGAGAACGGGACGAAACAGCAAAACAGGTATTGATCCTTTGAATGATGGGTAACGGGTAGATCTGGAGTGAGTACGACCGGGGGATCCGAAGGGATACCTTGGGGAGAAGTGGTTGAGAGATTATGGTTCGGGTTGGGGGATAGCATATCCAACGGTTTAAAAATCTTAGATCTTCCTACAAAGTTAGATAGTTGAGAATAGATCGGTAATGGGTTTTCGCCATTTTCATGGAAAACATCAATGGACAGCACCAGAGAAGAAGGGAGATTTGGATAAATCCCCATTCAGTGAGATAAATAGGGGATATCTCTATTGGATTAACCCCCCCAAAGGATAGGCTTTAACCACTTTCTTCTTTCATTTAGGCTCACCTCGTCATCCCGCCATCATATCGTCCCAAGGAGGTTTATCATTCAAGAACTGAAAAAGGGGAGGAGGTGTGTTTTCCATTGAAAATATCCCTCAACATATTCATCGTGATTTCCTCAATCTCGGCCTTTATCGGCCTTCTCGTTGGTTTTCTTGGCCGAAAGAAGTTCGCGGAATCGAGGTTGAGGACGGCGGAAAGCACGTCGCAGAGGATCATTGAAGAAGCGGAAAAGAAAGCGGAGATTTTGAGGAAGGAGGCTTTACTCCAGGCGAAAGACAAACTCTATCAGGCCAAAACCGAATTTGAAAAGGAGACCGTTGGGAGGCGCGAAGAAATTCAAGCGGAAGAGAAGAGGTTGCACCAAAAAGAGGCTAACCTGGATAAGAAGGTGGAGTTGATCGATTTTAAGGAGGTGGAGATATCTCGGAGGGAGAAAGACCTTTCTGGAAAAGAACGATTGGTTGCCGAACAACAAAAGCAGTATGATGAGCTGATTGAGAAACAGCGCATCAAATTGGAAACCATTGCCAAGATCTCATCGGAAGAGGCAAAACGAATGCTCGTGGAGTCCATGGAGAGTGAGGCAAAACACGAGGCGGCAAGACGAATCAAGGCGATCGAGGAAGAAACCCGGGAACTCGCGGACAAGAAGGCCAAGGAAATCATAAGCTTGGCTGTCCAAAGGTATGCGGGGGATTACGTTGCAGAACGGACCGTCTCCGTTGTGAATCTGCCCAACGACGAGATGAAGGGGAGAATTATCGGTAGGGAGGGGAGGAATATCAGGGCCCTCGAGGCGGCGACGGGAATTGACCTGATCATAGATGACACGCCTGAAGCGGTTATTCTGTCCGGTTTTAATCCAATCCGCAGAGAAATAGCCAGAATTGCCCTTGAGCGACTTGTCAGCGATGGACGAATTCATCCTGCTCGCATCGAAGAGGTCGTTCAGAAAGTAGAACAGGAAATGAACACGACTATTCGCGAAGCAGGGGAACAGGCGACATTCGATGTCGGCGTTCACGGGATTCATCCTGAACTGATAAAGCTCATCGGAAGGCTGAAATTCAGGACAAGCTTTGCTCAAAACGTGTACCAACACTCTATAGAAGTGGCTTTTCTAGGGGGAATAATGGCTTCGGAGCTTGGGGTCAACGTGAAAGAAGCCAAAAGGGCTGGTTTATTGCACGATATTGGCAAAGCCCTCGATCACGAAGTCGAGGGTTCCCATGCTGGGATTGGGGCAGATATGGCCAAGAAACATGGGGAATCTTCAATTGTGATACACGCCATAGCATCCCACCATGGCGAGGAACCGATGGGAACCCTATTGGATATTTTAATTCAAGCAGCCGATGCCTTATCTGGGGCGAGGCCTGGAGCTCGGCGTGAAATGTTAGAGACCTATGTGAAGCGATTGGACGATCTCGAGAAGATTGCCAATTCCTTCCCAGGGGTTGATAAATCTTATGCGATCCAGGCCGGTAGGGAAATTCGTGTCATCGTGCAAAATGAGAAGGTTTCAGATGAAGAGTCCCTTATGTTGTGCAAAGATATTGCCCATAAAATCGAGGAGGAATTAGCTTACCCCGGTCAAATAAAAGTCATAGTGATTCGTGAAAACAGGGCTATCGAATATGCCAGGTAATTTCTGATTTATCATTTGATTGTCTCAAGGGGTTTGAGGTGAGAATTTTGTTCATAGGTGATATCGTAGGGAAGGCGGGCAGGAAAGCCCTCTTAACCCTATTGGGAGGTCTTGTTGAAAGGGAGGAGATTGATTTAACCATCGCCAATGGGGAGAATGCGGCTGGAGGAATTGGTATCACCCCGGCAATTGCAAGGGAAATCTTGGGGA
>JAQYWG010000016.1:0-2500 GCA_030145085.1 Thermodesulfobacteriota bacterium | reverse complement strand
AGTGAAAGGCTAATCAAACTTGGAGATAGCTGGTTCTCCCCGAAATATATTTCGGTATAGCCTCACAAATTCAGTAATGGAGGTAGAGCACTGGATAGGCTAGGGGTCCTACCAGATTACCAAACCTAACCAAACTCCGAATGCCATTAACTGTTATTGTGGGAGTCAGACTGCGGGAGATAAGTTCCGTGGTCGAAAGGGAAAGAGCCCAGACCGCCAGCTAAGGTCCCTAAGATATGCTAAGTGGAAAAGGATGTGGAAATGCACAGACAGCCAGGAGGTTGGCTTAGAAGCAGCCATCCTTTAAAGAAAGCGTAATAGCTCACTGGCCAAGTGGGTCCGCGCCGATAATGTATCGGGGCTCAAGTATATCACCGAAGCTGCGGATTCCGAGCAATCGGGATGGTAGGGGAGTATTCCATAGTAGGTTGAAGGGCAACCGGAAGGATGCCTGGACGAGATGGAAGAGAGTATGCTGACATGAGTAGCGATAATGCCGGTGAGAAACCGGCACGCCGTAAGCCTAAGGTTTCCTGAGCAAGGTTAATCCGCTCAGGGTTAGTCGACCCCTAAGCCGAGGCTGAAAAGCGTAGGCGATGGGAAACAGGTTAATATTCCTGTACCACCGGGTTAGCATTTGAGTGATGGGGGGACGTAGTAGGGTAGGCCAGTCCCGTGTTGGAATACGGGATTCAAGCCCGTAGGCGGGAGTCTTAGGCAAATCCGGGACTCCTTTAACGCCGAGAAGTGATGACGAGTCCTGAAAAGGACACAAAGTGGCTAATCCCACACTACCAAGAAAAGCCTCTAGCGAGCTAATCAGGTGATCGTACCGTAAACCGACACAGGTAGGCGGGGAGAGAATCCCAAGGCGCTCGAGAGAACCCTGGTTAAGGAACTCGGCAAAATGACACCGTAACTTCGGAAGAAGGTGTGCCACCATTAGGTGAAAGGACTTGCTCCTGGAGCCGAAGGTGGTCGCAGAGAAATGGCGGTGGCGACTGTTTACTAAAAACACAGGACTCTGCTAAGTCGTAAGACGACGTATAGGGTCTGACGCCTGCCCGGTGCTGGAAGGTTAAGGGGATTTGTCATCCTGAGCTTGTTGAGGGAGAAGCAATGAACTGAAGCCCCAGTAAACGGCGGCCGTAACTATAACGGTCCTAAGGTAGCGAAATTCCTTGTCGGGTAAGTTCCGACCTGCACGAATGGCGTAACGACTTCCGCGCTGTCTCAACCAGGGACTCGGCGAAATTGCAGTAGCGGTGAAGATACCGTTTACCCGCGGCAAGACGGAAAGACCCCGTGCACCTTTACTACAGCTTGACAATGAGTTTCGGGATAGTTTGTGTAGGATAGGTGGGAGACTGTGAAGTTCCAACGCTAGTTGGGATGGAGTCGTCCTTGAAATACCACCCTGGTTGTTCTGGAGTTCTAACCCAGACCCGTTATCCGGGTTGGGGACATTGTCTGGTGGGTAGTTTGGCTGGGGCGGTCGCCTCCCAAAAGGTAACGGAGGCGCGCAAAGGTTCCCTCTGGCTGATTGGAAACCAGCCTTCGAGTGTAAAGGCATAAGGGAGCTTGACTGCGAGACTGACAAGTCGAGCAGGTACGAAAGTAGGCCTTAGTGATCCGGCGGTTCCGTATGGAAGGGCCGTCGCTCAACGAATAAAAGGTACGCCGGGGATAACAGGCTAATCTCCCCCAAGAGTTCACATCGACGGGGAGGTTTGGCACCTCGATGTCGGCCCATCGCATCCTGGGGCTGTAGAGGGTCCCAAGGGTTTGGCTGTTCGCCAATTAAAGCGGTACGCGAGCTGGGTTTAAAACGTCGTGAGACAGTTTGGTCCCTATCTGCCGTGGGCGTAGGATATTTGAGGGGAGCTGTCCCTAGTACGAGAGGACCGGGATGGACGAACCTATGGTGTTCCAGTTGTCACGCCAGTGGCATTGCTGGGTAGCTATGTTCGGAAAGGATAACCGCTGAAAGCATCTAAGCGGGAAGCCTACCTCAAGATGAGATATCCCTCCGTTCCGATTCGTCGGAATGGGTAAGACCCCAGGGAGACTACCTGGTTGATAGGTCGGGTGTGTAAGTTCGGTAACGAATTGAGCTAACCGATACTAATCGGTCGAGAGGCTTGACCATAAATATTTCAGGGGCAGGAAGGAGGGTGAGGGATCAATTCTGATTTCTTCATTCTCCTCCCTACCTTGGATCATAGCCGTTATTCTTATGTAATTGGAGTTTTGGTTATAGGTTTCCGGTGACTATAGCAGAGGGGAAATACCCGTTCCCATTCCGAACACGGAAGTTAAGCCCTCTAGCGCCGATGGTACTGCTTGCGCGAGTGAGTGGGAGAGTAGGTCGTTGCCGGGATTAAAAAAGAGAGCCCTTCTCCCCGCGGGAAGGGCTTTATTTTTGGCTCATCTCCAAAAAAGTTGGTGGTCATAGAAGGATTCAAGGGGTCAAGGGTTCAAGGATTCAGGTGAAATGATT
>JAQYWG010000169.1 GCA_030145085.1 Thermodesulfobacteriota bacterium | reverse complement strand
AGCTTTGCCCCACACTCACGACAAAACTTCTTGGTCTCGGGATTTTCGGCCTGACACTTTTCACACTTCATCTCTGGTAGCCCTCAGATGAATTATCCATGGATTGAAGGGTTATATGAACTCATGAGTAAGAGTCCATCTCGAGGCTTCGTATTAGCATTCTCTGGAAAACCTCTTCTCACGACGCGCTTAAAAAGGTTGGGATTACGTCATTGATTTATAAATGCACAAAAAAGCCGAGTCGCCCTTTCACTTCGGCAACCCGGCTGTCTTTGAACCCTTATTTTGTTTGCGCTACCGCTTCTTAGCTACCGATTCAGTTTCAAAATCGCCGACTGGACAAAAGCCACATGGAGATTCTATAGGGAAGATCCAAAGGTCCGCGGCTTTCCGTCCCACCCTCACGGATGGTTTGGCTTTATCGGTTTAAATTGCGGGAGCCGTGACCCGGATTACGCAGGGCGGCGCACCGGACGGGATCTTGATCTAACGAGGATCACCCAAACCCCGGCCCATCTCCCGACGGCTCCCGCTTCTTATAACTCCCTTGGTATCATATATGGACAAAAAATAAAAACCTTGTTTTAGATGATTTTCGGATATTATGGTTACGCACAATATTTCCCTTTCTCTCTCAATATGTTCAAAAACTTACAATTCCATACTTTTGTTATAAATTCCAAAATTACAGAATCTAGCTAAATCTTAGATTTCCTTGGAATTTCTCTTGTTTTCTCAAGATTTTAAACAATGTTTATATTCAAAGGTGGGATTATCCAGACAGGAAGGGGGTTAAGTGGGGATTAAACCTGCAATCGGGGTCGGACCTACCCTAAGCGAATTCAATACTTCTCCTAAGAATCTACCTCGGAAGATTCTTCCTGATATAACGTGCTCCGGCCAGGGGAGCGCGACGATTTCTAACTGTATTCGACAGATTCCCCCAAGTCCAATCCATACCATATTTCAGACGCAAATCAACACTTTCTGGTCAGCTTCTCACGCAAGATATCATCTTGAAATCGCTCGAAATATCCTCTGACAAAAAGCATGTCGCATTGCTCATCAAAAGTGAAGAAAGGCTTTTGGAACCCCGCTTAGTTTGGCGATACCGAAACCTGCCGAGTCTGTTGGGTTTTATCTCCATTTCCAACCGCTCAGCAACTCCAGAGAAGGCTTTTTGGCAAAATTGGGTACGCTCCGTTAACATGGCCCTTACGGATTCCTTCTGGTCGATCACAATACTCCTTCAACCTGTGCGGATAATCTCCTCTTCGGGTGCCTCAGTCGATTGATGCTCTTTTTCTCCAACTGCCGAACTCTCTCCCTGCTGATGCCGAACTTCCTGCCGATCTCTTCCAAGGTATGCTCACTCTTCCCGCTGATTCCGAAACGCAAGCGCAAGATCTCAGCCTCTCTCGGGGGCAAATCGGAAAGAACCCTCTCTGCCATCTGACGGATTTCCTTCCTTTCCATCACCTCAAAGGGGGACGGTGACTCCTCGTCCTCGATGAAATATCCGAGATTTGTGTTTTCTCCCACCGGAGTCTCCAACGATATCGTCTCGGGAAGGTTAAAGAGGGCCTTGTAGACTAGCTTCAAAGGAACCTTTGCCTTTCTGGCTATCTCTTGAGGTTGAGGGACTCTTTCCCCTTTCTCTAAGAGCCTCCTGTACGTTTTTGTTAATTTCTTCCTCTCCTCCATGAGATAGATCGGAACCCGTATGGTACGCCCCTTCTCGACGATGGCCCTCTGAATGGCCTGGCGAATCCACCATGTTGCATAAGTGCCGAACTTGTACCCTCGTCGGTAATCAAATTTCGATACGGCCTTCATGAGCCCCAGATTGCCCTCCTGTGCGAGGTCCGAAAAGCTTACATCCGAATGCCTAAACCCTTTGGCAATGCTAATGACGAGCCGTAAGTTCCTCCTGAGCATCTCACCTTTGAGGCGGGTCAGCCGATAATAGCGTTCCCTGATTTCCGATAGAAGGGCCTTTTTGTCCGGTGAGATCTTTTCTTCCCTTTCAAGCTTCTCCAATGCACCCATGACCGTCGCCAATGACTCATCGGAGACATTCCGGTCTTTTCTCATAAGGGTATCAAGCTCGTCTATTTTCAGGTCCATTTTCAGCAACCGGCGTACGAATTCCCTCTGCCCTTCCTGAATCATCTTTGCCAATACCCTCTCCTCTTTCACGCTGAGAAGGGGGATCCTCCCGACTTCCCTCATATAGGCTCGAAACAGATTCTCGGAAGCTTCAGGCTCAAAAGGGTAAAATTCCTGGCCACGGGCCCTACTCCCCCTATCGGCTTCACCTCTCCCGGTAAGGTCCCGAGGATGATCCTCTCCCAAAGGGCTCCTCAGATATTCGCCATCCTGAGATGTGTGGCCGCATTGACCTAACATCTCATTAACCTCTTTATGATTGAGGTGGCCCATGAGTTGTCTCTTTCTAATGGAATGGTTATTTGGTTTTTCCTCTCCTGCCACCATATTAGATTAGTCCTTTAGGGAAAAAAAGTAATTTTGTCAAGATCTTGAAATTCCCATCAAACCCACAAAATCTCCCCTTTTTTAGACATTCTCATGGTCTCTCCCCCTTTATCCTCTTGTAAAACGAAAAAACCGGATTACCTCTTCGGCAACCCGGCTGTCTTCAAAATTCTTGATTATTTCGCTAAGGTGGTTCTGTCAACGCCCCGGTTAAAACCCCAGCCAACTTGGATGATAGCCACTCGTTGCATTTACATCTGGACTCAAAGACCCGTGGCTTTCCGCCCCACCCTCACGGATGGTTTGGCTTTGTCGATTGAATCCATTTTACCAGGATAACAAGATATGTCAAAGGAAAAACCAGATCGAGCGATTTCTAACTGTATTCGATACTCAGGACCCCAGCCTAAAACTATCGAATTACGATTGAAACATAGCATAACCAAGATCGGGGTCGATCTAGCTAATACATCTTGAAACATTGAAAAAAAGGCAAGGCCATCCATAAACCTCGCCTTTTTCACCTCTTCTTTCTGCATTCCCTCACTTTAACGGAGGAAGACGCCATAAACGTTCTGCGTTGCCATGTGCAAAGGTGTGGGCAACTTCAGGCTGCAATTCCTTGATCGCCTCCCGCCAAAGCTTGATCTGGTCAAGATAGTACTGACCCCAATGCTCAGGCCAGACATTATCGAACCCCAGGATAAATCGGTCTGGATGCTCGATCATAAGTTGCTTCCATTCCCCTGAAAGATGATCTCCATCAAACATGTTGGTTCGGGGATCGTCGGATTCCCTCACAGCTGCAATGGGACTCGCCTCGATGGAAGTTGAATGAGATGCTATGAAGTAGATGTTGTCGTATGCTTCAAGCAGCCGTCGAACAGCGATGTGGTCCAGCTGTCCCATATGCATTAAGACAAAAGGGTGCTTTCGATACCTGGTAAGTAAGGCCTCGAACCTTTTCATAAATTCATCACGGAGAGGTCCCGCTCGCCTGAACTCGATATGGACCACGAACGGCCACTTCTTCTTCATCGCGTACTTGAGAGCTACCAGTACCCTCTCATCATCCGGGTAGACTATTACCTGAGGTGCTCTCACGCGCCTAAGGCCCTTTTGCGCATGGTACATCAGGACTTCAGCCATTGCGCCAAACTGGGGGATATTCACCTGTTTCTTGAGAAACTTTTCAAACCTCTCATCGTTTTCCTGATAAAATCGGTGCTTCGTCCTGACCGCTGGGATGATCCTCCCCGGATATTTTGAGGCGAAGGAAACCAATTGTTTCGCTGTCACCGGCCCCTTGCTTGACAGGATAGTGCGGACAACCCCACCCTGATCCATGAGCCGTATTACCTCATCCAGGTCTTCGTACCGATGGGGAACCTGACTATGAGCGTCAATGATGGGTATGTCACCGGCATTCAACACGTGAGTCGGTTTTACCTCACCCCGTCGAGCTTCACCACCGGTGCATCCCGAGATAAAACCGATAAACAGTATGAGAAACGAAAATCTGTGCATCTTACTTACCTTCCGGATGCAACGGAAGAGGATTTCGTATAAAGGGAATCATCATCACATGCTAGCATATCCAAGAGGCAAGTCAATTTTTGCGTAACTTTTTCCAACAAGGTGCTGAAGACGCCGCAGCTTTATTGAGGCAGGGTAAGCGATGCTGAGGCCATTCGCTGGATGGATATCCTTCCCGGGAAATGATTCAACCGCTAATCGATAATTTTGGCTCGCCTCCCGATGATCGATAACATCTTGAATCAGTAGGCCTTCTCTTAATACCAGAAACTCAAGAATGATGATCCCAATCTCTATAAATGACTCTTGGAGTTCACTATCCATCTTCCGAAAATCCCATAATAAGCTGGACTGCTGCTCGCACCAGCATAATGCACTGGGGTTCGCCAATCGATTGCTATTTAGCTCTATTCAACACACGCCGCGCCTATCTGTTTCGTCCCCGGCCTCGCAGGACACCGACAAAGGGGGATGTCCAAAGAAAGATGGTGATCACCCCGAGCACAGCGCTGACCGGACGATGGAAGAAGACGGCCAGGTCCCACTCGCTCTTGATCATGGAGACCATGAAGCTATCCTCGAGCAGCCGGCCTAAAACGATGCCTAGAACAGCCGGGGCCACCGGGATGTCGTTGGCCTCCATGAAGTAGGCTAGGATTCCGGTGCCGAGCATGATGCCCACATCAAAGGTGGTGTTGTTGATGGCGAAGGAGCCGACGACGCAGAACATCAGGATGGCCGGCATGAGCATATTGCGGGGAACGCGCAACATCTGGCTGCCGCCCTTGATGGCCAGAATGCCGAAGGGAATCAGGATAAGGTTGGCCAGGATGAAGGCGACGTAGACCGCGTAAAGAATCTCGGGGGTCCGTTGAAAGATCATCGGCCCGGGACGAAGCCCCTTCATGAACAGCACGCCGATAACGATGGCGGTGATGGAGTCGCCGGGGATGCCGAATACCAGGGCCGGGACCCATGCCCCGCCAAGGCCGGCGTTGTTGGCCGTTCCGGCGTCAACGATCCCCTCGATGTGGCCGGTGCCGAACTTCTCCGGCTCCCTGGAAAACCTCTTGCTCACGGCGTAAGCGATCCAAGCGGCGATGTCAGCCCCGGCTCCGGGTAGGATGCCGACAAAGGTGCCGATGAGACCGGCCCGGCCGATGTTGACCTTGTACTTTCTGAGCACCTTGCCGATGCCGGCGAACAATTTCTCGGTCTTGACCGAGGCGATCTTATAAGATAGATCGCCCGAAGAGACGTTCCGCATCACCTCGGAGACGCCGAACATGCCGATCATGGCCGGGATGAAGTTGAAACCGTTTAAGAAGTCGGTAATACCGAAGGTGAAGCGAGGAAAGCCCAGGGTGATGTCCACGCCGACCATGGTCATGAACAGCCCGATTAGAAGCGAGACCATACCCTTGATCAATGACCCCTTGGTCACCAGGACGGCGCAGCTAAGGCCGATACAGGCCAGCCAGAAGTACTCAAAGGAGGTGAACTTCATGGCCACTTCGGCCAGCATGGGGGCCAGTAAGATCAGGATAATCGCGCCGATGAGGCCGCCGATGGCCGCCACGGTCACGTCCACACCCAATACTAAGCTGGCCTTGCCCTGAAGGGTCAGGGCATAGGATTCTTCCACGTAGGCCGCCGAGGACGGCGTGCCCGGGATGCGAACCAGTGCGCCGGGGATGTCCCCGGCGAAGATGGCCATGGCCTCCATGGTCACGATGGCCGCCAGGGCCGGGACCGGGTCCATGAAAAAGGTTACCGGCACCAGCAAGGCCGTGGCCATAGTTGCGGTCAGGCCGGGAATGGCCCCCACGAACAGGCCATAGGCGGCCGACATTGCGATGACCAAAAGGACGTATGGTTTGGCGATGAGCAAAATGGCTGTGTGGATATGCTCTAACATCATCACCAGCCCCACAGGCCCCAGGGGAGTGGCACCAGAAGCATCTTGGCAAACAAGAGGTAGATGGCCA
>JAQYWG010000168.1 GCA_030145085.1 Thermodesulfobacteriota bacterium | reverse complement strand
ATTGTGCCGTGAATCGGGCTCATGATACACTTCATTCGGAAGGTAAAATACCTGGACATTCAATGAGCAAAGGATCAATCGACATAAGAAGGGAAAGCCGCTATGTCGCATTACTTTAGAACTCCATTTTCCATCGGTGGACCCTTAACCCCTCGGGTCAAATTCCTGATGATTGCCTCCGTAGTAGGTTTCCTCTTACAGGCGGCCATCGGGGCCAAGCTGTACTACTACCTCGGGCTCGTTCCGGTACTATTCTGGGGTAAGTTCTTCGTCTGGCAATTGGTGACCTACATCTTCCTGCATGGAGGTTTTTGGCACCTCTTTTTTAACCTTTTCGCCCTCTGGATCTTCGGCAGTGAAATCGAACGGTACATGGGATCGAGCCGGTTCACCCAGTACTTCTTCATTACGGCTATCGGTGCGGGAATTTGCACGGTCCTCTTTACACCTGGGCTGCGTATCCCCGTTGTGGGAGCCTCGGGAGGGATATACGGACTGCTGCTGGCCTATGCCTGGTTTTTTCCGGAGCGAAATATCTACATTTGGTTTCTGTTCCCCTTGAAGGCTAAACACTTCGTCTTCCTGTTTGGGGCCATCGCATTCTGGTCTTCTCTGGTGGGCACGGGATCCGGCATCGCCCATCTGGCTCACCTGGGGGGAATTCTCTTCGGCCTTCTCTATTTCAACTACTATCGGATATGGAGATGGCTCCGCCTCATGTACCTGAAATCCAAGTATCGGAATATGGGTGGAGGTCCCAGGGATTCGGATGAGGACAAGTGGGATGGATGGGGTCGAGCTTGAACACCGATCTTCTAAAGTCACCGTTTCATCCATCTTCTCATCTCGTATTGCTATCTCTTTTCAACCCTATCGAATAACTTCCCATTTTCCCTGATATTTTTCGAGCATACGGGTGGTGTGATCATCCAATGGGTGATCCCTTTCGGGTACTTCAACCGATGCCTCTACCCCGCAGAGTTCGCTGGAGAAATAACGGAACCCATGGTCACAGAGGATGGTGGCAATGAGCTCTGCTTTGGGGTATTTCCTGGCAACCTTGATGGCGGCGGCAACATTACAGCCTGACGAGATGCCGACGAAGAGACCTTCCTCCCTGGCCAAACGCCTGGCCATCTCAATGGATTCCTGGGATGTGGTGATCACCACACCATCGAGGATGCTCACATCGAATACCCGGGGGATAAATCCATCCCCGATACCTTCAATCTGGTGAGACCCCCATCTCCTTTCGGAGAGAATAGGGCATTCCTGGGGTTCCACGGCGAAAACTCTGAGCTTTGGATTCCTCTCCTTGAGGTATCTTCCGGCTCCAGTAAGGGTTCCACCACTTCCAACAGCGGCTACAAAGATGTCTATCCTCCCCTGAGCCTGCTCCCAAATCTCTGGGCCAGTGGATTCATAGTGGGCTTTTGAGTTGTCTTCATTGGAAAATTGGCCCACCTCCCAGAAGCGGCCGGGATTATTGGTGATCAATTCTTTCACCTTTTTAAGGACCAAATCGACATCGCTTTCTCCCCCAGGGGTGAGGATCAATTGGGCACCATATGCCTGGATAGCCTTTCGCCTTTCTATGCTCATACCCTTGGGCATGACGATGATACATTGATATCCCTTGGCAGCGGCGACCATGGCCGTTGAAATGCCCGTATTTCCCGTACTTCCTTCAATGATGATCATACCGGGGTGTAATCTTCCATTTCTTTCGGCCGATTCCACCATGTGGACCAGAATACGGTCTTTCAAGCTCCCACTGGGGCTGAAAAATTCACATTTAGCCGCAATGAGAGGCTCGATCCCCTGAGTTACCCGATTCAGCTTGAGCAGGGGTGTATTCCTAATAGTTTCAGAAAGGGTGCCCGCTATCGCCATTAGTACCTCCCGAACAGTGTGATTCGTTCCCCTTTGAATCGATATCTCGTTGTCATGCAAAGCAAAAGTGGATACATTTTAAAAGGCCTCAACCCAAGGGAAAGAACTCCATAAGAATGATCCAAGGATTAAAGAATCCAAAAAACGCCGCTGTGCTGGGCTATGGGGCCATCTTCTTATCCGCCCTGTTTTTCGGCGCCATGGGTCTTTTAACCAGGATGGTCCAGGGAGCATATCCTGCGTCTCTCTTCAACATGGTCAGGGGTATTCTCGGAATTTTGGTCCTCCTTGGCCTTTCACGATTTCACCTTTTCCCCTTGAAGGGAAAACATTTCAAACTCCTGGCGGCGAGGGGGATTTTCGGCAGTTTTGCCAGCGTCTGTCTCTTTAAGGCCATTATCGGAGGGGCTCCCCTTGCCACTTCTACGGCACTGCTCTATACATTCCCCATATTCGGCGCCATCTTCTCCTGGATTTTGTTGAAGGAAAAACTCAATGCCGGGGAGATAGCAGCCGTTTTCGTCGCCTTTATTGGCGTGTATACCATTCTCGATCCGCGATATCAACCCCTCTCCCTGACGTTGATCTTCGCCTTATTGGCCGGATTCTTACACGGTATCGTGATAGTGATCATCCGGGTGCTTCGAAGAGAGGAGAACCTCTTTGTAATTTACTTCTATTTTTGTCTATTCCTGGTCCTAATCTGCATTCCCGGAGTGGTTAACCCATTGCAAGTGCCTCACTTGAGGGACATGCCCTACGTGCTTGCCTTCGGCCTGGCGGGCCTCCTTGGCCAGATTTTAATCACTTATGGGTTAAAGTACTGCAGAGTTGCGACCGCCGGGATTGTCTCCATGACGGAAATATTTTATGCGGGGCTCTGGGGAGCTTTGTTCTTCAATGAGATGATAAGCTGGACCTTGGTGTTGGGCGGCGGAATCGTTTTGGCAAGCGGTGCCTATTTAACCCTATCGGAATACGGAAGAACGAAAGATCCTCCCCAGCGTGGGGACTTTTCCACCGTGTAATGGATGACTGTAATGTCGAGGTATTTGGGAAGAGGGGGGAGTTTATTCCTTTTCCCTCCTCAGAAAACGGCTGCGGTAGAGCCTTTTGTGATCCCCTTTGGCCCCCTGCACATCGAGGAGGGCTAAACGGCTACCCCAAAGATCAAAATGGGGAATTCCCGAGCGGCTCATGTGGGGCCTGGTGAGGCCGAACTCCCTTCCCCAGTCCAGCAAGTCGGCGAGGCTATCGGCGACGACTTTACAAATTTGCTGTCCTTTTTTCACCTGTAACCAAGGGTAGTCCTTATGCGCCCTGTGGGAGAGGAAATAGACCATGTGTGCCTCCAATAGCCCAAGATATCGCGAGCCGATACGCTTATACCATCCCGGTTACGTATTTTCAAGAGGTCCCTTCTTTTTTATTTGCGACGACATAAATATTTGCGTATTTAGGATTTAATCCTCGTTTGAATTATCCGCAACTTTTCAAGACGCTTCATATAGCATTGGCTTGTGATTTTCCTTGATGGCAGTCATCGGCGATGATGGAGGAAGTGGCCCACCGTGAGCATCACCTTATGGGTTCCAATTCCTTTTCGAAGAAGAGAGAGCAACCATCATTCCAAACAGCACACAGAGGTGAGGGCCAAACGCCGAAGATAAGGATAAACGCGGCGTTCAAAATGGCGCGGGCCTTGCCGAAAGGCAAATCAGTGTCGATTTGGGGTAAATATCCTGTTGAATAGAGGTCTTATGGGGTTAGAGGAAATGCCTTAACAAGGCAGCAGGAATCAGAAATCCCAATGGTTGACCCAGCCATTTCCTTTCACTATTCTGTTCACTATGAGCTCGTTTCCACACTTTCTGTGGCGGGTCATGTTTCCATTGCTATGGACAAAGAATTCGACGTCGGCCTCGCAGAGCTTTGGGTTATAGCTCGTGAGGGCTATGGTTTTGTGGCCGTCTTTACACTTTAGTAACCTGACTTTCATTAAACTATCTTTCATCCCCACCCCTCCTTTGCAAATGAGTTTGCTAATTTAATATACAAATTTCATGCCAAATATTGGCATTCCGGCTATTTTTAAATTCTCATGTTATTTCAACCTTTTACAAATCCATGGGTTTATTGGAAAAAGGTTGGCACGTGTTTGGTATGCAATTTTTTCACAGGTTTTCCCACGATGACCCGATTTTGGACTCTGAGGAAACTCAGATCGCCCCCCCCCGATTGACTACCCGTAAAAAAACTGCTATAGAAAGGGATATGGGATATGCGCCTCTACCGTGAGGATTGCGAAGGAAATTCATGAAGAGATCTACTTTCATAATAATCCTTATCCTCATCATAGTGGGGATCTCGGTATGGATTGATTCGATGGAGAGAAAGATGGAGAAGATCTTCTCCTCGGAAGGCATACAGATTCGGGTTTTGGAGGCGGAGGCCAAAGGGGGGCTTACAAAACTCGTCGAGCCTAACGGGGAATTGAGCCTTTTCAGCGACAGGGTAAAGAGGAAGGAGTTGTCGAGGATCGCGGGAAAACAGAAGACCCTCATGTGCAAGGTGGATTATTTCTACCACCGGATAAAACGGTTTATCAAAAGGAAGCTCATCCATTAGAATCAAGGTCTTTGGGCCCCTTTGGACCCGCATCGAAAAGGAAGACACGTAAAACATGAAGGTTTGGCTGCGGTGGGTTTTGCCGCTGATTTTTGTTCTGCTGTATATGCTGAGCCCCTTTGACTTGCTTCCCGATTTTTTCGTAGGTCCGGGGTGGGTGGATGACCTCGTGTTGATCGGGGCCCTTATCTGGTTCCTAAGGGCCAGGCGATCGGGAGAGACCCTCGGCGATTTCTACCGGAGGTACGGGGCATATAAGAGGCCATCACCTGGTCAAGGGGAGGGCCGGTACGGAGAGAGGCGGGACAGAAAAGCTTTCAGCGGCTATGAGGAAGAGAATCCCTTTAAAATCCTCGGGGTAGAGTCGGGTGCCTCTCCCGATGAGATCAAGGCGGCGTACCGAAGGGCAGTAGCCAAATATCACCCCGATAAGGTGACGCATCTGGGGAAGGAATTTCAGGAAATGGCCCACAGGAAGCTGGTAGCCATTCAGAGGGCCTATGAGGCCTTGAGGAATAAGTGAGGGGCATTGGCCATTGGCCAGGAGACCATTACCTCAATTACCCCGACCTCATGCCCTTCCCTTTTTGCCCGTAGCGGACTACTCCTCAAGAAAGGGCAACATCTCCTTTTTGCGGTAGACCAATGCCTGGCAGGTGGCGATGAGTCGATCCCCTCCTTCGGTGACGTTGATGAGGTAGGTGGCCGTCCGTGAAGTGAGGTTGATCTCCTTTGCCTCGGCTTGTAAAACCGCACCTGGGGATGGAGGAGCGATAAAGGTGACATTCATGTTGAGCGCTACGGCAATGGTTCCGTGGGAATTGGAAGCTGTTTCGAAGGCTTCGTCGATGAGGGAGAAAATGGCCCCACCGTGGGTACTTCCCAAGATATTTTTCATCTCCTCCCGAGTGGTCATTTCCACAAGGGAATACCCCTTATCGACCTTCTTGAGCTTCAATCCCATAAGTTGAGCAAAAGGCTCCCAGTCCACCCTTTTGAAGAGAGCATCGAATACCTTCTTTTCCATTGGGGCCTCCTTTGAAGTTCCCGTTCAGCCTTTTAAGCGATTCGTGGAAATTTTGCAACACCATTGTGTGGCGGGATTTTTCAATCCCTCCACATCTGCGGCCCCCGAGATAATTGTATAACCGGTTGTTGGGCGGATTTCCTGGAGCGAACATTAAAGAATTTTAGCTAAACATTCTTAGTAAAGCGAAACGGCCGCAAACCCAATGTTTGAGCCCGAAGGGCGAGTTTTGGGTTTGCAGTGAAGCGAACTTTAGAATGATCAAAAATTCTTTTCAGAGAGCGAAAGGGAGTCTGGCCAACAGATCGTAGAGCGCTGATGCCGAAGCGAAAAGGGAGCACTCAGGTAACATACGAATTCCGAGAAAAGGATTGTCTCCCGATCCCAATTATGGTAATGAGAGGGAGATCCAATTCCTCCAGGGGGGGAAGCTCTGAAGCCCAAGGGAGGGCCGGCAATGGGGGAGACCGTTGAGGTAATCATATCGATCGTTATTTTCGGGGGATGGTTTTTCTTCCTTGG
>JAQYWG010000167.1 GCA_030145085.1 Thermodesulfobacteriota bacterium | reverse complement strand
AGCCGACCCTCTTGTACTACGAGGGGCCCATTTCAAAAACTGATGCGCTCAAACGAGAGAGAACGCTCAAAGGTTGGAGTAGACGGAAAAAACTGGAACTCGTTGCCAAAGCCTCCTCACAACTGTAGTGACCGCATTATGCCTGCATGGTTTTGTGTTCTCAGACTCCAGTCCGGTTCACCTCATCTAATTTCAAAGCAATGGGTTAGAATTTGTTAAATTCCTCCTTGGTCACCGAACGTGGGGGTATTAAACAGCAAGAAATCGCCAATGGCTACCGAGACCGCTACCAGAAGCTCAACTGTTTTCTCTCAATTCTAATTCGTTCTCCCTCCATGATTTTATAATCCAAATAGTCAACCGTAATTCTGTCAAGCTCTTCCATTTTCTTTTCCTCCGGACTCCTTCTACGGAATTTGACCTATTCACTCTTAAAGAATTATTTTAAAACTGAATCTCCTGACAATAGCTCTGTTTTTCCAATACTCTATTGACCAATTTTTATGACAGTGTTATTTCTTATCTGCCGTAAAGAATGGAGTCTTTGAATCATTCAGGAAAGGCATACGAAATGGAATATCATGATCGATCACCCAGTGGGCATCTGACTTTATCTGATACGGGAAAGGAAGTGACTCTTGCCGGATGGGTCGATGCTTTGAGAGACCATGGAGGCGTGCTCTTTATTCACCTTCGTGACCGAAGCGGTATCGTCCAGGTTGTCTTTACCCCTGAATCGACTCCGCAAACGGTTTGCGCCAGGGCTGGACTTCTGAAAAGCGAATTCTGCATTCTTCTTGTCGGCCAGGTGGTGAAACGGGTAGAAGGTACCGAAAACCCCGGCATTACAACGGGAGATATCGAGGTGGTGGCCAAAGACCTTGCTATCCTGAGCGGAGCCGATACGCTGCCTTTTCAAATATCCGAGAAGTCAATGGTGGCCGGCGCCGCGGTGAAACGAGAGGAGGGCGTGGCTGAGGATTTGAGGCTTCAGTTTCGCTATCTTGATCTTCGCCGACCCAGGATGCAGGATCATCTTATCAAAAGGCACCGTATCGTCAAGGCCGTCCGTGATTACCTCGACGAGCAGGGATTCATTGAGGTTGAGACCCCCATGCTAACGAAGAGCACACCCGAGGGCGCAAGGGATTACGTGGTGCCAAGCAGACATTATCCAAGAAACTTCTACGCCCTCCCCCAGTCACCGCAACTTTTCAAGCAGCTCCTTATGGTGGGTGGCATGGAGAGGTATTTTCAGATTGTCAGATGCTTCCGTGATGAAGACCTTCGCCCCAACAGACAGCCAGAATTCACGCAGCTTGATCTGGAGGCGTCGTTCATTGATGAAGAATTCATTTATGCCCTTCTCGAGGAACTTACGGTTCGAATGTTCCAGATTGGAGGGATTCAGCTGCCCCGTCCCTTTCCGCGCATGACATGGACGGATGCTATGAACAGCACGGGCTCGGACAAGCCTGACCTCCGGTTTGGCATGACCTTCAAGGACGCCACCGATATTTTCGCCGAAACGAACTACGGCATTTTCAGACAGATCCTCAGCCGTGGCGGATGTATTAAGGGAATTAATCTCAAGGGCCAGTCGGAGAGGCTGAGCAAGAATGTCCTCCAGAATGAGTACGCAAAGGAGATCGTACCCGGTTTTGGCGCCAAGGGCATGACCTGGATGAAGGTCATGGATGGCGGGCTCGAGTCCAACATCGTTCAGTTTTTCAGTGACTACGAGCGTAATGAAATCCTCAGGCGTTTCGGGGCAACGAAGGGGGATGTGATCCTTCTGATCGCTGATCCTTCCTGGTCTCTTGTGTGTTCGGCCTTAGGCCAGCTCCGCCTTCATGTGGCACAACGGCTGGACCTGATCCCTGCCGACGCCTTCTATCCTTTGTGGGTGACGGATTTCCCCCTTTTCGAAGCCACTGAGAATGGTGTGACTTCAAACCATCACCCTTTTACTATGCCTGACCGAACGGACTTTGATCCTGAAAATATTGATGAGCTGCTGTCGCTCCGCTCGCGGGCCTACGACCTGGTGGTGAATGGAGAAGAACTGGGTGGAGGCAGCATTCGCATAAACGACAGGGACATACAGAACCGGATTTTCAAAGCCCTCGGGCTTTCATACAGCGAGATTGAGGCGAAATTCGGATTTTTCCTGAAAGCCCTCGAGTACGGGGCTCCTCCCCACGGGGGGATTGCTCTGGGGATCGACCGCGTGGTCGCCATGATCCTCGGGACCTCATCGATCAGGGAGGTCATTGCATTCCCCAAAAACCGGAGCGCCTTTTGCCTTCTCACGCAGGCCCCTTCTCCCGTTGCCGTGGAGCAACTCGCCGAACTCGGTCTTCTCGAACTTGGCGGGTCGCAATCCTTCCCAGGCTCAAAGGAACAGCAGGACCTTATTGATTCGCTCTCCTGGGTATCCCGTATCAGGATGGATGCTGAAGAACGACCCGCCATAGCCGCGGCAATCGACGATGCCAAGGCCTATGCGGACTTGATCAACAGCCGTTGCGTAGAAGATGAACCGATGTTTTCCGTCGTCACCGTGGTAAACCGCACTCGCCAAGGGACTGAGGCTCGCGTCAGCCAGCTTGCGGAAAAAGGCGAACTCCTCAAAAACGCGCCTTCCACAAAAGGCGGATATTTTAAAGTGGCCAGTATTCTGGAGTAAGGGGTTGGAATGGTGTCGGAAATCTATACTCACAAGAACATGTCTCCGAATTCGTTCGCCAACGATGGATCACTCTCCGGAAAAAGGGTTGTCATCCAGCCGAACATGTCCGTCCGCGGATGGTTGTGCGATGCCGGTTCTCTGGCCCTCAAAGGTTTTGTTGCCCTTGAAGATGCAACGACAGTCACCCGCATGAGGAATGCCGGTGTCGAGCTGGTCGGCAGTTCCCGCATGAGCGAACTCGGTTTTGGGCTGGCAGGAGATACGGCAACCCGAATCCTTTCAGGCGGAGAAGCCGATATTGCGCTGGTTACGGATACAATGGGCGAGGCCCGTGTGGCTGCGGCCGGATCCGGGATATTCGGCTTCAAACCAAGCTTCGGAATTGTCTCCAGATTCGGCCTGGTCGGTCTTGTTCCCTCTATGGAATGTTACGGGATTCTGGGGAAAAGGCTGGAAGACATGATTGACACCCTGTCCGTAATTTCCGGAAAAGATAAGGATGATCCTTCCATGCCCGACGAAGGATTCCCCGATTTTACTGCGGCCCGCAAACCCTTGAAGATGCCGTGCACGGCCGGCGTAGTCAAAGAGTGCTTCGATATTCTCCAAGACAGGGAACGGAAGGCATTTAGAACAGGGCTGGCACGGCTCGAAGAGGCTGGATTGACAATACGGGAGGTGAACCTCTCCGATTTCGATCTCTTCCGTGTAGTTCACAATATCGTTGCTTCCGTAGAGGCGTCCTCCAGCGCGGGCAAATACGATGGCGTCCGCTATGGCCACCGTTCCTCTTCCGGGAAGAACTGGAATGACATGTATCTAAATTCCCGGGGGGAATCTTTCGGATCACTGATTAAAACCTTTCTCTATCAGGGGGCCTATTTCCAGTTTGAGAACTACCCTGCCTTCGAAAATGCCTGCAGGAACCGCCGCCGCCTTGTCCGGGCCGTGGTCGATCTGCTCGGGCACGTCGATCTGCTTGTGTTTCCCACAATGCGGCTCGGTCATGATGCCGAAAAGGCAGCTACAATCAACCACATCTATGACGCCTTTTTACTGACGCTGCCTGCCAATGTAACAGGCCAGCCTTCGCTCCATGTTCCATCTCTTGCTCTCCATTCAGAGGTGGATATTGGGGTGCAGCTGATCGGCTTACGACTGGAGGATCCGCGACTATTGTCAATAGGCCTGAAGCTTTCATCCACGGCACAGGGGGGTAGCGCCGCATGAAGTATGAAGCGGTCATCGGTCTTGAAATACACGTTCAGCTCAACTCCGCAACCAAGCTGTTCTGTGACTGCCCCAACCGGCCCGGTGACGAACCGAATCGGAATACCTGTCCCATCTGCCTCTGGTTGCCGGGCGCATTGCCTCAACTCAGTCAGGAGGCCTTTGAAAAGGCTACCCTCGCTTGCCTTACCCTCAATTGCACGATTCAGCCGGAGAGCGCCTTTGATCAAAAAGTCTACTACTATCCCGATCTGCCAAAGGGATTTCAGCTTTCCCAGCACCATAAGCCGCTCGCCAGAAACGGTTGGGTCGACATCATGGGCGAAGACGGCAGGAACAAGAGGCTCCGGATCCACCACATCCACATGGAAGAAGACGTAGCCAAGCTCGTTCACGAGACGGAAGGCAAGACGCCCATCAGTCTCGTCGATTTCAACCGTGCCGGCACTCCCCTCATTGAAATCGTGAGTGAGGCGGACCTGCGCAGTCCCCACGAAGCCATGGAGTATGTGAAGACCCTGAGGAGTCAGTTGCGCTATACGGGCAGTGCCGAATGCAGTCTGGAACAGGGAACACTCCGGGTGGATGCAAACATTTCATTGCGGCCTCGGGGTACGGACGAGCTCAATACCAAGGTGGAAGTAAAGAACATGAATTCCATCCGCAACGTGGGAGACGCCATCGCCTACGAAATCATCCGCCAGACCAACTGCCTTGAGAAGGGTGAACCCATCCTCCTTCACACGCGGCTCTGGGATCCTGAAAAGCGCGTTACCTCGCCCATGCGGGGCAAATTCTCCGGTCCCTGTATCCCGGATCCCTCGGTCCCCAAGATTGTGGTCAGCAATGACTGGCTGAAAGAGATGCAGGGCAGGCTGCCGGAGATGCCGGGTCAAAAAAAGGAGCGTTTCTTGAGAGAGTACGGCCTGACTCCTGAAGAAGCCTCAAACATGAGTTTCGAACGGGACCTCTCAGAGTTCTTTGAAGCGGTTGTGAAGCAGGACATACCGCCCCGAAAGATCGCCGGCTGGATGACCACCTACCTCGTTCCGGCTCTGAGAGACCGCAACCAAACGATCAGAGAAACCCTCCTCACCGCCGAGCGTTTTACGCGGCTTCTCTCCATGCTGGAGAAGGATATCATCAATGCTCATGCGGCTAAGGAGGTGATGCTCCAGCTCCTTTCAAGCGAGGAAACGCCTGAAGAAATAGTAGAAAAAGGCGGCTTCCACCAGGTCTCCGATACCACCGAACTCGAAGCGTTTATTGACCGGATCATCGCCGAGCATCCGTCCGTTGTCGAGGACTTCCGGAAGGGAAACACGAAGGTGATGGGATTCCTTATGGGGTTGGCCATGAAGGCATCCCAGGGGAAGGCCAACCCGAAGCTTCTGAAAGAGATCCTCACAAAACGATTAAATCCAAAACCTTGACATCAAAAAATCATACCTTGCCAATACTTAATTACCGTTGCCTGACACCAAATTGCGTGACATTTCCTTTGATTGCCTAAGAACCTTCGCAGCCAAAGGACGCCCATCGATAAGTGAGATGACGCCCCCTCACAGCGCCTCAAGTGACAAATGAAGAT
Source organism: Thermodesulfobacteriota bacterium (assembly GCA_030145085.1). GTDB lineage: Bacteria > Desulfobacterota > BSN033 > WVXP01. Next base: position 566 of record JAQYWG010000167.1, on the reverse strand, counting down.
GCGACTCCCTCGGCCTGCCAGAATTACTGTTGTGGGATAAGTATTGTGTCCCCATAATTGATGTGCGTGTCACTGATCAGCAGAAGTCGCATCTGATGGTCCTTGGTAGCCTAAAAATAGCCATTTATCTGAGTCAGTAGCCATTTAGCAACCTTGTCTTGCCTTCTAAGGAATGATTTCCCAGCGAGCGCCCCGTCCCCTGCCGACAAGCCGGATCTTGCCTTGTTTTTTCAGCTCCGCGAGAATTTTCTTGATTAGCTGCGTGCTGGCTGACGGCAGTTGGGCCGCAAGGTCTCCCAGCGTAAACTGCTCCACTTGCGCGAGAACGGTCTGCCTTACCAAGTCGCTCTTGGCGGGACGGGCCTCCGTCGATTCCACCTGTCGCTCGAACTCCTTGTAGGCAAGTCGTAACACACTTAAAAAATAGTTCCAACAGGGCACAACTGCGTTCTTTCCTTCATGCCATCCCTGGGAGCATTCGGCCAGGACACCGTAGTATTCCTCCTTGCTTTGCTCGACCAGACGCTCCAAGCTGACATACCGCGCCACCTGGAGGCCATGTGACT
>JAQYWG010000166.1 GCA_030145085.1 Thermodesulfobacteriota bacterium | reverse complement strand
CCTTTTTGGTCCATTTTGTTAGAAGATTGTTAAAAGATGATAGTAAAGAAGAGGCACGGTGAATCCGTACCCCCCCTGAAATCATTACCAGCGGAGGTAGGTTTGAACCATTACATACGGTGCATTAGCTGGGGAAACAGCTCCTCGCCTCAAAAGCCAACCCAAAATAGCAAAAAACAAGCAGTAAACTTGACGGCCAAAGGTCCTCTTATTTCAGGGTAGCATTGGGAAAACGAATCGTCTGACATCAAAGTCAGTAGGAAGAGAGCGGGAAATAAGGCTTTTGCCAGATTGCTAGGAACAGGTCCAGGATAGGACAGCATAATGTTTTCTAACTAACGATTTCTAATTGAAATCTTTCTCTAAACCGTTTTTCTCAGGATAATGCTGTCCCTTCTTTTGCTAGTGGAAATTACTCCTGTGACACAAATGGCTTGACTTTAAAGATCTGCAAAGAACTTTATCCCACGTTCACCGTTAAATTGAAAAAAATCCCATTACCCGAGTAAACAGAGAGAAAAAACAATTAGTCTTCTTCCATAACCTTTTGGGGATCTAGCCCTAATTCTCTCGCCTTATCCAATAATGGTTGCCAAAAAACATCATCCACTGGAATTCCCTCATTCAACCGCTTCTCCATGGTCCTGTTCTCTATTTCGCCAGGGACGAAGACTTCTTCGACGCCAGCAGTAGTGGGAGAGGCTTTGAGATGCCTTATGAAACTGTCAACCCTGGCCTTGAATTCCTCGATGGGAACAAAACCCGAGGGGTCGATTGCTTCGTATAGGTGCCCACGGCTTATGCGGTCGTGGCTACATCCCGAGCCGAGGGCACCATTTATGGCTTCCAGGACAACGGAAAGACCATAACCCTTGTAGGTTGCAATAGGGAGAAATGCGCCACCGTCGAAGAAGGTGTTAGGGTCAGTGGTGGGCTTCCCCTCCTTATCTAGTATCCACCCCTCAGGAACAGCTTCGCCCCTCTTTCTCATCACGTCCAGATGCCCCACGGCTACAGGACTGAGAGCCATATCCAAGATTATAGGTGGAAACTCTCCCGCCGGAACAGCGATAGAGACGGGATTAATGTTCAGAACCCTTGAGGCACCTCCCCACGCTGCCATCAGGGGCTGATTAGTATGGGTGACAAATCCGATCATATCCTTACGGGCCGCCAGCTCCGCGTAATAGTAAAGGCCCCCTATATGATCGTCTCCAGCTTTGGAGTTGTAGGTCCCAACGGCACCGAATTTATACTCCTCGGCTTTCTTAATCGCGGTCTCCATGGCCCTTTTACCGGCCACGAAGCCAAAAGCGTTGTTGACATCCCACATGGCGGTCGTCGGCGTTTCCTTCAGGACTGTAATTGATGCACCGGGTATGATTTTACCATCCATTACCTCTTGGATATATCTCGGTACGTTTCTGACTCCGTGTGAGTCAACACCTCGCAAGTTCGTTCTGACGATATTGTCAACAACGATCTCCGCCTCTTCGCGAGATACACCAGCGGCCGTGAAGCTCGCTATGCAGAGCTTCCTCAACTTTTCAGCTTTAATGTTCGGCATAAGTCATCACCTCACCTTTCCATGGGAGAATAAACGACCCCATTAATGGCCCCGATGAATCTTAAAAGACCATATTGTTGGCTGATTCAGGAGGAGACGTAACGCTTTTTGTATGCAAACCGTTGGAGTGAAATTCTTGTAAATATCTACACGCATACCAGCAAAATCAGTATTCTCCCCAGAGAACTCATACGAGCCTATGTATTCAGTTTCTCAAGGAGAAGCCTGATGTCCTTCACCCCTCGGGATGCTCCTCCCACGATTAGCTCAATATCGTTGGAATAAGAGACCAATCTAAGCCCTCGCTTCAACCATTTCTCTGCATTTCGCAAGTTGGGAGGTAGGGTCATACCGAAAAAGATGCCAGCCTCGAGGCAGGTATCAATAATTTTTTCAATGGCACTCAATACCTCGGGATGGTCCGTTTGGCCCAAATGTCCCAACGACTCGGAAAGGTCATTCGGTCCCACCCAAAGCACGTCAATCCCTTCAATCTTTGCAATCTCCTCCACCCGATCAAGAGCACTTTTGTTCTCTATTTGGATAACGATCAGTGTTTGTTCATTGGACCTTCTCGTCATCTCCACCGCGTCGAGCTTCCGGAAATCCGTGTGCATCCGCTTAAGAGCGATGCTCCTCTCGCCTTCTGGAGGATATTTTACCGCCTTGACTACCTGGGCTACCTCGTCAGGTGTTTTGAGATCCGGGATCATCACCCCCTGGACCCCCGAGTCCAAGAGCCGCGTAATGAGGGAAGGAACTGGAGACGGGACCCTGACAAAATTGTCAATCCCCGCGGCCCGCGCCCCGACCGCCAGTTCAAGTACGTCCCCGACTGTATAGGCCGAGTGCTGCATATCGATATAGATAAACTGCAATCCCGCCGAAGCATACAGTTGGGGAATCACCACTCCCTTAAGCTGTGAGACTGACCCCCCGATGACAACCTGACCTTCCACCAAGGCTTTCTTAATGAAGTTCTCTCTCATCATCCCCATCCCTTTGCAGAACCCCTGTCTTCACTAACTCAAACCCGAGATTCAACGCCTGTAGATTTATTTCATCCTTGCCTTTGGGAGACCGCTTCTTGATAGCTCGCACCAGGGCTTCCTTTCCCACCAACGCTCCAATCTGAGAGATCACCGCCAAAACAACAACATTTGTAGGAAGCGCCGAACCCAACCGTTCTTTCGTCTTGAGCGTAAAAGGATAAGCAATGATTCGGCCTCGCGTTTTAGGGGGCTGTTTCACAAAGGTCGTGTCCAAGATGACCACACCGCTCTGTTTGACTTTGCCACCATATTCATCCGCAGCCTCCTGGTTCATAGCAAGAAGAAGATCCGCATCCATCACCTCGGGGAAATCGATTTCCTCTTCAGCCGGACTGATCAAAACGTCGGAACGGCTTGAACCCCCGCGAACCTGTCCCCCGTAGGAAGTACTCTGGACTGCATTTTTCCCTTCGAAAACACCGGCAGCCTCGGCAAGAATTCTTCCGATGAATAGTAACCCCTGTCCACCCGAACCACTCAGCCTAATCTCCGTTGTCATGCCAGACCTCCTTTTTGGGCCCTCTGGCGAACCTTGGCGTATGCAGCACTGTACTCCGGTTCAATCCGATCAAGCAAAATTCCAGTCACGATTTTTCCCCGTAATGACTCCTCGCTCATGTGGGCAGCCTTCTTTATCGAAACCGAATTTTCCTTTTGCCATTGCAGCATCTGTGGGCCAGTGATCCCTGTTTCCGGATTCTTGCGACCGTAACTGGTAGGACAAGGAGCAATTACTTCGAGGAATGCAAAACCCGGATGCTTTATGGCCCGCTCAACCAAATCGATCAGCTGAATTATATGATACGAGGTGCCCCTCGCTACAAACGTTGCACCCGCCCCAACCATCAAGTTACAGAGCTCGAACGGAGGGTCCTCTAATCCGAAAGGAGAACTGGTTGAAATTGACTTTTTCGGAGTAGTAGGACTGTACTGGCCCCCTGTTCTCCCATAGATATAGTTGTTCGACACGATGGTCGTAATACCAATATTTCTGCGGGCGGCATGGATAAGGTGATTCCCACCTATGGACGCGGCATCACCATCCCCCTGAATCACGATTATCTCCAAATCCGGCCGAGCCATTTTGAGGCCCGTGGCTACAGCCGGAGCCCTCCCGTGGAGAACATGGAGGTCATCAAGCCTCAGGTGCCGGGTAAAGTGACCGTTGCACCCAATCCCACTCACCAGAACAACCTTTTTGGGGTCCAACTGCATCCGCTCAATGGCCTGCAATACGGCGTGACCAATACCGCCTGCGCCACATCCCGGACACCATTGGGTCGGCAATGTACTGGTGACAAAGTACTTCTCCAATATCGTAGCTTGAGGGATGATTTTCGCCATTTAGCCCATCTCCTTAAGTTTTGCCAGGATATCAAGAGGGTTTATCAATAACCCGTCGATCCGGTTCAAACCTGCAACTGGAACCTCTCCTCGAGTTGTTCGTTCCACTTCCCGGATAACCTGTCCCATGTTCATCTCCGCCACGAGAATTCCGCCTACTTTTTTGCCGATCTCCGCCAATCTCTCCGTGGGAAAAGGCCAAAGGACAATGGGACGAAAGAGGCCCACCCGCATCCCTTGATTCTTCGCCAAGCGTATCGCCGCCTTGGCCGCTCGAGAAACGATTCCATAGGCAACGATAACCAAATCCGCCCCGTCAATCTCCACTTCCTCATAGGCACAGATATCAGCGAGGTTGGTTAGGATCTTATTATGGAGCCGGTTAATGAGGAAATCAAAATCGCGAGGATTGCGGGAATAATCCCCCGCTTTGTTGTGCATGTTCCCAACCAAACGAACGGCGTATCCCTCGCCGAAATTGGCCAGAGGTGGTACACCATTGATGTCAGCATCATAAGCCTTGTATTTCTCCGGAGCTACAGTGGGCCTCGGCCTATCCATGGTCTCTATCTCCTCAGGGCTTGGGAGGTCGATCTTTTCCGACATATGACCTAAAAACGAGTCTGAGAGCAGGATCACGGGGACGCGATACTTCTCCGATAGGTTTACTCCCCTTATGGCGAGCCAAAAACACTCCTTGATGGATGCAGGGGACAAGCTAATGATCATATTATCACTATTAGGACCCCACTTTGCCTGCATAACGTCCTGCTGGGAGGGTGTGACAGAACCAACCCCAGGACCGGTCCTCTGCACATTCACGATTAAGCAGGGAATCTCCGCACAGACAGCATACCCGATGCCTTCGGCCTTCAATGCAAGCCCAGGCCCGCTCGAAGCAGTCATAGCCTTGACCCCACCACAGGAAGCCCCCAGGACCGCCGATATACTGGCAATCTCATCCTCCATCTGAAGGAAAGTCCCCCCAAGCTCGGGCATCCTTCTCGCCATAACCTCAGATATCTCCGTAGCGGGCGTGATAGGATAACCGGCAAAAAACCTCACCCCGGCAGCAATAGCTCCCTCTGAAACCGCTTCATTCCCTTGAAGAAGTAAACCCTCTCTACTCATGGCTCCTCTCTTCCACCTCCGTGATTATGACTGCAAACTCTGGACATCTCAACTCACACAAACGACACCCGGTGCAGGCATCCGGAGTTGAGATAATCGGTTCATTCAACTCGCCCACCGTGAAAACCTTTTTCGGACAGAATTCTACGCATATGCCGCAGCTCTTGCACCACTTCCTTTGAATTGAGATCTCCGTCATGAATCTTCCCTTCCGATCCTGAACTTTTCGAACCATCATGTCCCAAGTTGCCCCATGCAACAGCCCCCTTAATAGACGGAATAAAACCAGCCCTCATACGCCGAAGAAAAACCTCTGGCCATGCTAAGAGAAGACCTCAGGGGGTCTTCTTGTGAAGGAACCAACTCTACCCTCTCCAATACCGCGTCTGTCAACCATGATGATGAAGGATATTTCCAAATCACTGCCAACGAAAGAAGCCTCCCCTAAAGTCCCGTGCGATCCACATCTCGCCCCTGTGTTTCTACACAGAGGATTTCTCTTACCAGGAGAATCAGTGTTCTTCGTGTTACGCTCTCCAAAATGCACTCGTGATGGAAGGAGTAAGATGGATGTCTTTCTTGAGATCGTTTGCCCGAATTACATCGAGGACAGCACTGTTCAGTTCATCAATCGGGCAGCTCTTATCGATGCGAATCAATTTCATTGAATGTTGCAGGCGGTTTGAATGGCCTGATAAGCGAAAGACAAAGAACTCCTCCTTCTCCTGATTTCAGTAACCCCCAATCCTTCAAAACAGAGCCGTCCTTCGTCACCGCAGGAGAAAGCATGTGAACAGAAACGCATTCATGAGGGAATGATTTTTGCGTCAAGATAGACGAATTTGACTTTCTCAACCTTGGCCAAATTCCCTCTTCGCCGCGATAAACATGGAGAAATTTCCAATCTCAGTTTTGGTCCCGGAGCTCGGATATTACCTTTTCTTCCTCAGCCAGAATTTGCCTTGCTTTGGATAAGACCTCCTGCCCCCGGTCGGGGGGAATAACCAAGATTCCCGTCTCATCCCCAAAT
>JAQYWG010000165.1 GCA_030145085.1 Thermodesulfobacteriota bacterium | reverse complement strand
CCCAAACTCGGCTGGAAGTGCAAGAAATATCCAGCCAGGAACCCCCTAAGAGCCATTTCGGCACCGGGGAACCCGCAAGGAGGAGCGTTAACTCAAGAAACCAAATAAACCAGATAAACCCAACAAACTGAGGAAACTCCAGTTGAGCGGATCCAATTTGGCTCACCACGTGAAGACCCGACGTTTATGACAGATTGAGTGTTTATTACAAAATACATGAATTTTTTTCACTTAACGGTACAAAATTTGCTGATTCCCACCATAAAAAGTGAGTACCAAAAAAAAAAAAATCGCATTGAATCTAGTAGTTAACCATTCTCAAATAAATTATTTAATAATTCCAATAACTTAAGATTGTAGTGACATGAAGGTACAATAAAAGACATGACCTTCTTCTATTTGCAGTGTTTGTGGTATAGATATTGCTCTTGTCATCTTAGGAGTGAATAAGAACGGAATTGATTGTACATTTTATTAGGAGGACTCAAATGAACAGTGAGGTGCTTACGGTACAGGAGGTTGCCAATTATCTCAGGGTTGACATCAGAACGGTCTACCGATTGGCCAAGAATGGGGATATCCCCTGCAAAAAAATCGGCAGACAATGGAGGTTTAACCGGGATGATATTAGAGAGCTTGTCAGCAGAAGCCTCCGTAACAAGTGAATTTGATGATCGGACTTTCCGTAACAAAATCAAATTTGTCCTCGTTCGCATTCGGGGACAACGTCAGAGGTCATGGAATATAGGGCATGATTGATCAGGAAGCTCACATACGCGATTATATAGGGGTTTTATTGAGGAGGAAGTGGTTGATCCTCGCCTTTTCGGCCATTTTGGTGGGGACGGCGTTCCTGAAAAACCATCGGGTTCGTCTCCGTTATAGGGCCATGGCCACCATCAAGGTCGAGGGGAACCGGAGTCCCCTCCCCTATCTGCCCGAATCCCTGAGGTTTGGCGACTACCAAGACCCCGACAGAACCATCAATACCCATTTGCGAACAATCACAAGCTACCCTATTGTTCAACGGGCAGTTGAAGCAGCACTGGGCCCCACAGCCCAGTCCCCAGATGCTCACCAACCGGACCCCCGGGTCCTGGCTGCCCAATCGGCCATCACCGCCAATGCTGTAGAGGAGACCAACCTCATCCATATCGAGACCATCCACCCCGATGCCCAGGTGGCCACGGATCTGACCAACGCTACCGCCCAGGCCTACAAAGAGTACACCAACGAGAAACGGGTCGCCAAGATCCGGGACAACGTCCAATGGCTCACCCGAGAAATCGATCAGTTCAAAGATAAGCTGAAAAACTCCGAGAAGGACCTTCACCAGTACAGGAAGAAATCCAAGATCCTCTCGTTCAAGAGCGAAAAGAGTCTCCACCTCAGGGAGCTCTCCGAAATCCGCTCCAACTATAACAAGACCCGCATCCAAAGGGTGGAACTGGAGGCCCAAATCCGGGAGATCGAACAGGTCCTCGAGGGCAACGGCCAGTATATTCCAGCCTTCCTCGGGGAGGAACTCCTTCGTTCCCTCAACGGACAACTGGTCTCCGCCTTCCTGCAACTGAAGCAACTGAGCAAACAATACGGCCCCCGTCACCCCAAGATCATCCAGACCGAAACACAAATTCGATCCCTGCAAGCCGAGCTCAACCACTCCTTTCAAAAGGCCACCCTGAGCAGAAAGAGCAAGCTAAGGGTCCTTCTGACCAAGGAGGAGAGCCTGCAGACGGCCATGAATGCCTATAAGAAGAAGGCTATCCAGTTCGAGGGAAACCAGATCCAGTATGCCCTTTTGGAACGGGAAATCAAATCCAATCAGGAACTGTACGATATCCTAGTGGAAAAACTCAAGGAGATCAACCTCGTCCAAAACCTCCAAGCCGAAGAGGTAACCATCGTTGAGATGGCAAAGCTTCCCAGTCGACCCCTTCCATCTAGGAAGGCATCGAACCTCTTGATTGCCCTTCTGATGGGACTCTCCTTGGGGGTTGGAGGTGCTTTCTTCCTGGAATACCTGGACATGGGGCTGAAGACCCACGAGGAGGTGGACCAATACCTCAAGCTTCCCACTCTGGGCATCATTCCCACCCTCAGGAAGGGTCGAAAAACCACTCTCAAAAAGAACTACCTCAACCTCGTCGACCGGATGCGGGGCGAGGGCTCCATCGCCGAGGCCTTCGATACCCTCTCGGTCAACCTTGATATGAGCTCCACCGAAAAGCCCATTAAGACGTTGCTTGTCACCAGCGCAACCATGGGGGAGGGAAAAACCCTTACCGCCATCAACCTGGCAATCTCCGCCGCCCAGTCAGGCAAAAAGGTTCTCCTCGTGGATCTAGACCTCAGAAGGCCCAGCCTCCACAAGGTCTATGGCCTCAACGGAGACCAGGGCTTCATGGACTCGCTCCATTCCATCTACAAGATCAACCTCAACTCGGGAAAGCTTGGCCCCCTGGTCCTTTCGGACCTCCTCTATCTACTCAAGGCTCGATCCAAAACCGGACGACTCTCGGTGGAAAAAAACGGCACCACCGTGGAGCTTCTCGTGAAATCAGGTCGAATTCACAACATCCTCAAAAAAGGGTTAGATGAGCCTAGGAAATTGGGCCAACTCCTGCTCAAGCAAAAAGCCCTCACTAAATCCCAACTGACCCGGGCTCTTCGGATCCAAAAATCCAGCGGCCAACTCCTCGGGGAGCTCCTCATGGAGCTGGGGTTTGTGACCAAAGACCAACTCAAGGCATGCCTGAAAGTCCAGATGGAGAAAAGCCTCCAAGAGCTCCTACTGTTCAAGAAACCATGCTTTCATTTCGTTGAGATGGACGATGTAAAAACAGAATCCTATATCCGGGAAATCGCCCAAGAAAAGGATTTCTTCCGCGGTCTCGCCTCAAGCTCTTCCTCACCCCTTCTGAAACGCATCGCCTCCCGCTCGGTCATTGAAACCAATACCCCGGGACTTTTCGTCAGCCCCTGCGGAAAGATCCCCGCCAACTCCGTCGAGTTCATGGGCTCCAAACGCATGGCAGGGTTCATAAAAACCCTCAAGGAGGAATTCGACCTGATGATCATCGATTCCTCGCCCGTTCTGGGGGCCGCCCATACGTCCCTCTCCCCCACCTTGGTCGACGCAGTCATCTTGGTTGCCCGATCCGACGAGACCAACCGAAAGACCGTCATGGAGGCCAAAAGGCAACTCCACCTGGCCAACGCCCCCATCCTTGGGGTAATCCTTAACGGCATCGACCTGAAGCGCCACTACTACCGTTACTACTATGGCCACTCCTACTACTACAAAAAAGAGGAACAGGAAACTTCAAAGGCGTAAGCGCGATGGGGTAACAAAAAAAGCCCTCGCTTTCGAGGGCTCACTTCAATTCTATCCCACCACTTGGCCTACATTAAGTTAAGACGATCCCTTTATTATTCAACCCATTGACATCGAGAAACATCGGGCATTCGTTATGTCCTCAGCTTCTCGCACCCGGGGGCGCTCTTCCGACAAACCTTAGTCGCAGTTCTCGCCGAATCACAGACCGCCGCTAAGGTCTCCATCCGCTTCCGATAGATCACTTTTGGTTTCTCGTATTTTCTCCCTTTCCTTTCCCTCTCCATAACTCCTAAACCTCCCTTAAGACCTTGTCCGAACATCCCTCCTCTATGGCTTCCCAAAACCGCCCGTCCTTGGTAAAGTGCATCTCGAAACAGGGCACCTCTTTCAGGAGCCTTTGGTAGCGCACCAATAAATCTTCAAAGGGCAATGAGTTTGGCGGTATGTGGGGAACAGTAAAGATCTCGGATATCCCATGGGTGAGGCCGTATGGTTTCACGTAGACCTCTCGATCTTTTACGAGCTTAAACATCCCTTTCAATGGATATCCCCTGTTCTCCCGATCTCCCAGCTGCATATCTCCCCAGCAGGGCGTAGGGAAAACGCCATACGAGCTCCCCAAGGGTTTTATGAACACAATATCGTCGCTGAGGATGACATACTCAGGGGATAATTGGGCAACGGTGGTCTTTCCGCTTCCCGAAGGACCGAAGAAGACATATACTTCCCCATTTCTCAACACACCTAAGGCATGAAGGGCTATCCCATTATCCTTGAGAACGAGGATCAGGGTAAAAAGATTCCTGACAAAGGTCGCCAGGGAGGGTACAAACCATATGGGATTTATCCGGATCTCCCCTTTATTGGTCCTCAAATTTGCAAAACCCATGAGGTAGTCCTCAACGATCTTGACCTTTTCATTGGAAAAGGTCAAACCAACGGATGACTCATCGTGAATCATCAACTTATCGTCCGGGTATATCCGAAGGTGGAATTCCGGATCCTTATCGGATAAGAACCAATGATAAATTTCCCTTACTGAATGCAAAAAGGCATCTCCCTCCAATTCCAACGCAATTGGGTGATCGGCCACTTCAATGGTCAGCTCATGAATCAATGAAAAACCCGGCTTTTTGGAGATCCAACTCAGTTCCGAGTACTTGCAGGAGCTTATGGCTAAGAAAATGAAAATCTAAAGATTATGATATCGAATTTCACCCGCCGTGTCTACTGATGGATCCCTGGGATTTCCTGATTTTTTTGGGGATTCCGTTGTTCCTGACCGTAATGTGCCGGAGAAGTGGCGTTCCCTTCGAGGGTAAGCAGGCTTTGTAGTAAAGCCCCGATGTCTCCTGATGAGGACCTCCATATAGAGGAGCACGGCCAGGATTACCGCTATGGTGATCAACAGTGGCCACCTTTCCGCCAGGGTTATCCGGATAAAAACGAGACTTGTTCCTACCAGGGGTGATAATCCTATGCGAGTTATACATCTAAGAAACCCACTCCGATGAGTGGAGCCCGCAAAGAGAGTACTGTGCCGGGAATATGAAGTGACCAGTGATCTCTGCAGGAGATCGTTCTCCATTTTCTCATTCTGGATCGCTGGCCAGCTTTGGTCGGCACCAAAGATGTTTTCGATAGGGGAATCCCCGTCGCCCAGGGTTCGCGAAATGCTGTAGGATAGCGTATCAGCCCTCACACTCGGGGTGAGCAGATACAGGGGCAACAATAGGAAAAACGCCAAAAGGGTGTATCTTCTGGTTATTTCCATAGTCGTCATTTTCGGGTTCGCATAAGACGGCTAATAGATAATCTTCTCCAATTCTCCATTGATTTTATAGGCAAAATTCATACCAAATCCTCCATGTTCAAGAATCATACGCGAGCCCGTTACTTAAAGAGAACATTATCATCTATCTTATTAAAATAATTTAGGTTTTGGGAATTCCATCCTTCTCTTCATAAAAGGGTTTACTCAGTTCCCCATACTGATGCTGTTCTATCAGCGCAAAATACTGTGAATTTCTGTCAATTTTCCCAAAGATTTGCGGTACCCAAGCCGTATTCGGTTTGACTTTCTGGCCATAATTGCTTAGATTTACATGGAATCAGGGAAAGTGCTTATTACATCTTCCATCTGTACCTGCAGAGGCTAAGCTTTGTTCATCAAGGCCATACGGGGATTTAACGACATCCTCCCGAGCGAGATCGACAAGTGGCAATTCATCGAGAAGACGGCCCGCGAGGTCTACGAGAACTTTGGCTTCTCGGAGATTAAAATCCCCATCCTAGAGAGAACGGAACTCTTCTCGCGAAGCATCGGCGAGACCACCGATATCGTGGAAAAGGAGATGTACACCTTCAAGGACCGGAGCGGCGACTCCCTCACCCTCCGCCCTGAGGCCACCGCCTCCATGGCCAGGGCCTATCTCGAACATCACCTCCATGCCCGAGACCCCGTGGCCAAACTCTACTTCATCGGGCCCATGTTCCGACACGAACGCCCGCAAAAGGGCAGGTATCGACAGTTTTATCAGATCGATGTCGAAATCTTTGGCGTTGCCCACCCCATGGCCGATGCGGAAGTCATGGTTATGCTCATGGAATTCTTTAAGAAGGTGGGCCTGAACGATGTGGAACTTCAGATCAATACCCTGGGGTGTGAGGATTGCAGGCCGCCATACAAGGAGGAATTGACCCAGTTCCTCGCAAAGAACGTCTCAGGGTTATGCCCCGACTGCAAGAGAAGGCTTGAAACCAATCCGCTTCGAATCCTCGACTGCAAGGTT
>JAQYWG010000164.1 GCA_030145085.1 Thermodesulfobacteriota bacterium | reverse complement strand
TGCCAGAAGCCGTAGAGATCCTTTTTGAACAAGGAGACGAAGCGTACCCTTTGGCTGGGGGAACGGATCTTCTGGTACGCATGAAGACCGGTGTTATCAAACCATCCGCCCTCATTAACTTGAAGCGAATTGCTGGGTTAGACGGGATCAGTGAAGAAAACCAAAAAGGGGTCCGCATTGGGGCCCTTACACCACTCATTACCCTCGAACAATCCCCGCTCATTCGATCAAGCCATCCCATAATGGTTCAGGCAGCCGGTGTTCTGGGATCTCCCCCGGTAAGAACGCTTGGAACGCTGGGGGGAAATATAGGGAGGGCCTCTCCTGCTTCGGACATGGCGCCATCGCTTATGGTTTTGCAGGCCCGTGTTACGATGAGGGGCCCAAAAGGTGAAAGGGAATTAGGCATAGAGGAAATCTTTACGGGTCCCGGGGTAATTGCCCTGGCGCCCGCAGAGGTGATCACTTCCTTTTTCTTACCGGTTATGGCCCCACATTCCGGAGCTGTCTACCTCAAGATGGGCCGCCGTGAGGGTATGGACTGTGCCTTGGCAGGGGTGGCAACTTTGCTCACCCTTTCAGGGAAGAAAACCGAAGCCAAATGTGCCAGAATTGCCCTGTCTGCCGTGGCCCCAGTACCCTTTCGGGCAACAAAGGCAGAAGCGGTTGTCCTTTCAGGCCCGCTCTCCGAGAATCGTATGAGGGAAGCTGCCACAGCCGCTTCCGAAGAGATATCTCCCATCACCGACATGCGGGCCAGCGCATCCTACCGGAGGGAGATAGTCAAAGCCTTGACTCTCAGGGCGTTGATGGAGTCACTGCAACAGGCACAGGGGGGCGAGAAAAACAAATGAACGTTACCATTGATCTCACGGTAAACGGGGAACGTCACCGGCTGGAGGTGACGCCGTGGACAACACTGCTGGAACTCCTCAGGGAGACACTCCATCTCACCGGCACCAAGGAAGGATGCGGTTTGGGCGAATGTGGGACGTGCGTTGTACTGGTGGACGGAAGTTCCGTCAACTCCTGCCTCATGCTGGCTCTGGATGCAAACGGTCGGCAGATCACCACCATTGAAGGGTTGGCGTCAAACGAAGAGCTACACCCATTGCAAGCGAGCTTTATAGAAAAGGGAGCTGTCCAGTGCGGATTTTGTACGCCGGCTATGATCCTTTCTGCTAAGGCGCTTCTCGACAGAAATCCCGGGGCCAGTGAGGAGGAAATCAGAAGGGCACTATCAGGTGTTCTCTGCAGGTGCGGTTCGTATACGAAGATTATAGAGGCCGTCCGGACGGTCTCGAAAGAGGTGGAGGATTCCTGAAATGGAGACCCAGTACGTGGGGAAACGCGTTCCCCGAGTGGATGCACTGGACAAGGTAACCGGCCAGGCTATGTATTCGGTCGACGTTGAACTCCCTGGCATGCTCTACGGTGCCACCCTGAGAAGCCCGCTGGCCCACGCCAAAATCGTGGAAATTGACACCTCAGCAGCTTTGACCGTTCCAGGGGTGCGGGCGGTCGTAACAGGAAAGGAATTTCCTTTTACCTTTGGCCACATGATAAAGGACCAACCTTTTCTATCTATCCACAAGGTTCGCTACGTAGGCGAGCCTGTGGCGGCGGTGGCCGCGGAGACGGAAGCCGCGGCCCAGGAAGCTGTTGAAAAAATCCGGGTAGAATACGAGGAACTGCCGGCGGTTTTTGATCCCAGGAAAGCCGCCCTTGACGGTGCTCCCATTATCCATGAAGACCTGGGAAAATATGACCATGGAAATGTCTATGAGCTTGTACCCGGAACAAACATCAGCACCGTCATGAAATACTCTCGAGGAGATGTGGAGGTGGGCTTCTCCGAAGCGGATGAAGTTTTTGAAGATGAATTTTACATTCACCCTGTGGCCCATACACCCATGGAAACCCATGCCGCCGTGGTCCAGTACACCCCCTCCGGGAAGATGTTAACCGTCTGGTCCTCAGCCGACGCGCCATGCCAGAGGGCAAAGGATCTGGCCAAGGTGTTAAGCCTCTCCTTCAACCAGGTCCGATTCATTTCTACATATTCAGGCGGCGGATTCGGCGGGAAGGGCGCCATTGTTGCCGAGGGAATCGGCGTTGCCCTGGCCCATTTCACCAAGGGGAGACCCGTAAAAGTGATCTATTCCCGGCAGGAGGAACTCACGGCCTCACAGGTTCGCCTGGAAGCCTATCTTAAACTCAAAACCGGGGTAAAAAAGGATGGCACGCTGACGGCTCGGGAAGCGGAAATCATATGGGATAATGGGGCCTATTCCTCCAAGGGACCTGAGGTGGCACGCCGAGGTACGCTCACTATCTTCGGCCCCTACCGGACACCTCATCTAACATTGCTTTCCAGACTTGTTTATACCAATAAGCAACCAAGTGGCGCTTACCGGGGCTTTGGCACGACTCAGGTGACATGGGCTTGCGAGGCCCAAATTGACATCATTGCGGGAAAACTGGGGATCGACCCCGTGGAAGTTCGACTCAGGAATTTCTATGCAGATGGTGACCCCTATATCAATGAGCAGATCATGCACACGGCAGGATTAAGGGAGACGCTTGAAAAGGCGAGCCAAGAAATCGGCTGGGGTCAAAAAAAACCCAAGACCACAGGAACGAAGGTTCGGGGTAAGGGTATTGCCACCACAATCAAAGGGACCAATACCCCTACGGATTCATACTGTTTTATCAAAGTGAACGTGGATGGAAGCGTGACCGTGTTGACAAGCTCGGTTGAGATCGGCGCTGGTCAGAAAACGGTCCTTGCCCAGATCGCCGCAGACACAATTGGCGTGCCATTGGCCTCCATCCATATCCCCAATCCCGACACATGTAGTACGCCCTTCGATTTCGGGGTCACCTCCAGCCGAACCACCTATCACATGGGAAATGCCATTTGTTTAGCCGGCCAAAAGGTGCGCCGGCAAATTTTGGAAACTGCTGGCGAGATTCTGAAAACAGATCCCGAACGACTTACTCTCCGTGAGGGAGAAATTATCGATAGGGATGCCGAAAACCAGATGACCTTAAAAGAACTCATGGCGAAGAAATATGGGGGAAAGGGCGGAGCCATTCAAGGGGAGGGTTATTTCACACCTGCCGGGTCCTCCCTCATCAAGGCAAAACCCGGGATTGAATGGATGAGTAGTATATTTTGGATGTGGGCCACCCATGCCGCTGAAGTGGAGGTTGATACCGAAACGGGGGTGGTGAAAGTACTAAAGATTGCCGCTGCCCACGATGTGGGTCGAGCAATCAATCCCATTGGGTGTGAACAGCAGATCGAGGGTTCAGTCATAATGGGGCTTTCCAACACCCTTTTTGAGGAATTTAAAATGGAGAAGGGCCGCATTATGAACGATACATTGGCCGATTACAAGGTGGCCACCACGCTGGATTTGCCGGAGATCGTCCCCATCATTGTTGAGTCCCATCACAGTGAGGGGCCTTTCGGTGCCAAGGGAGTTGGTGAACCTGCCCTCGCACCTACCGCGCCCGCAATTGCGAATGCCATATATGACGCGGTGGGGATTCGATTCAAGTCCTTGCCAATAACCAGGGAAAAAGTTCTGGCGGCAATAAGAAATCGGAAGCCGTGAGAGGTTACCTCGAGTCAGACATGGTAATGCAGGAAGAGGTGAACTCATGAAAAAGCCAATTCAATCAGAGAAGCTCGTTCCTACCACATGGTTAGAAGAGAATTTGAATAACCCGTCCATTCGGATTGTTGAAGTGAGTGATATGAGAGATCCGAAGGTATATTTTGAAGGGCACATCCCCGGGGCCATTTATTGGCCGTGGCAAGAAAGTTTATGGCATCCCACCGACCGTGAATTTGTATCGCCGGAAGACTTATCCAAATTGATGGGCAAAAGTGGAATTCGGGATGATACGACTATCATCTTTTACAGCAACTCCCCTCAGTTTTCTACCTATGCGTTCTGGATTTGCACCATGAGGGGTCATTCCAGTGCCAAGATTCTCAACGGAGGCCGTCCCCTTTGGGCAAGTGAAAACAGACCCATAACCGAGGTAATCCCAGGAATAGAACCCGTCAGCTACCCCGCAAGGGAGATCGATGAAAAATCGAAAATAGGAAGAAGAGAGGTTTTGGCCGGTCTGGATAACCCGCATAGAGTGCTGCTGGATTTGAGAGCAAGAGAAGAATACGTCGGC
Organism: Thermodesulfobacteriota bacterium; assembly: GCA_030145085.1. Lineage (GTDB taxonomy): Bacteria > Desulfobacterota > BSN033 > WVXP01. The sequence goes on along the minus strand of JAQYWG010000164.1, from coordinate 2,024 downwards.
GAGAGGGTTTCTCCAAAAATAAAGGCTTTCGAGGAAGTAGATTTTGGGGCATATCGAAAGGGACATATCCCGGGTGCAAAACACCTCTATTATGGCGAATTTTTCAATGAAGACGGAACATACAAAACCCTGGAGGAACTCCAGGAATCATTTGACTCCCGAGGAGCAACCCGCGACAGGGAAATTGTGACCTACTGCAGGTTGAGTCATCGTGCGTCCATGGGGTGGTTTGTCGCGGTGTACCTGCTGGGATACACCAATGTGAAGGTCTATGACGGGTCATGGACCGAATGGGGCAACATCGTCGGCTATCCCATTGTAAATGAATCCCTGAAATAGAGCCCCACAGGCAAGCCTGTGGTAACTCTTGTTACGCTCAGACGGGCGACATCCTGAGCAAAGAGCATTCACCCACGGCTAAAGCCGTGGTGCTCTGCGTCGAAGGATAGAAAGGTGTACCCAACATTAATATTCCATAACGGGCTGGGTACGGATCCCCCCTGCCCCATCAGAAGTCTGTAGGTTAACATGTAAAGGAGAAGGCCCCGTGCTTCAATTGAGCGAACATCTGTTTGCGGAGACGGATTACAGCTGGGCGAACGTGGGAGCCGCTGTCACTGATGCCGGAGTGGTGCTCATTGACTGTCCGGTGCGGCCCTCGGATTCAAGAAGCTGGCAAAAGGACTTGCGCACCCTCAGCCCGCTGGAACTCCGTTACCTTATCGCCACGGATTTCCACGGTGACCATACCGCGGGGGTCGCCTTCGTAGAGGATGTTATCTTCATCGCACCACAACTCGTGTACGAAGAGGTGTCCAGGGACTCGAACGCCTTCCTCAAGGAAATCTTCGTCGAGACCCTTCGAGATCAGGGCCACACCGAAGAGGCGGCCGAGATCACCGATGCCCCTGTCCCGCTGCCGCAGATATGCTTCGAAGAAAGCCTGATCCTCCATCTGCATCCCCTCACTTTCGAAATCCGCCGAATGGGCGGCCACTCCCCCGCCTGCAGTCTGGTTTACGTTCCGGAGGAGGGAATTCTCTTTTCGGGTGACGTTGTGATCAATGATCCTTGCCCGGGCATGCGGGATGCCAATGCGGCCCAGTGGCTGAAGGCTTTATCTTGGGTCGAACAATTGCCTATTGGCACAATCGTCCCCGGGCACGGTGAGATCTGCGGCAAGGAGGTGGTGGGGAAACTCAAGGATCGCTTCATTGGGATGCGGGAGGCCATGGAGAAGTTGGTGCAGAAGGGTCGAACCAAGGAAGAGGCGGTGGTGGACCGTTGCTTCGAAAAATACTTTTTTGCTGACACCTCGCGTGGCGAATATTGGCTACAGCAACGGAAGGATACCTTCCGTGAGGGGCTGGAGAGACTGTTCGACGAGGTGAACGGAGGCTGAGAGATGCGAGTGGAAGAGCGAAAGCTGGGCCGCATTTTCCAGCTCGTGTTCGACGAGGGCGATGATTTTTTCGGGGAGTTGAACCGCTTTGTAAAGGAGAAAAACATCCGGGCTGGTTCCGTATTTGTCTTCGGGGCGCTGAATAAGACTGATATGATCGCGGGTTTCCGGAGCATGGAGTGCTACGACATTGACCGGCGGCATCTCGGGGACAGGCGGGAGCTTTTGGGCCTGGGAAACATCACCTGGCCCGAGAAGCCTCCTACAGCACTGGGAGACGTCACCTGGAGCGAACCCCAACCCTATATCCACATCCATATGGCTTTGAGTGGTGGTCCCGGCAAGACCGAAGAGGTCCTTGTTGGACACCTAAGTGGTGGCCAAGTCCAGGGAATACTCACGGACATTTACGAGTTTGTGTAAAAAAAAGGCCATTCAAACGGGGCATAATGGTGATTATTTTCTCTTGACGATTTCCCAGATGTACGTTCGTCAGCCCCTCCTAAACCTTTCACATCCTCAAAATTTTTTCCCATTTCAATAGGGATGATCTCGTAAAAAGTCAAAATTCGATGGCAAAGTAAAAAGCTCCAAATTCAAGGCGCGCAAATCCTGAGGAATG
>JAQYWG010000163.1 GCA_030145085.1 Thermodesulfobacteriota bacterium | reverse complement strand
CTATTCTGGTCGCTCCAGGGTACCAGTGGCTCTCCCAGTTACCTTAATTCTATAATTCAACTATATGGCATACGCTGGCCAGGTTGTCTTTGACATGTACCATATGCCACATCAAGTATTGCAAATCCCCTATCCCATATCCCCCAACAACTCACCACCAACAACAATCAACGGACATTACTGCTAATTTTATTTGCAAATAATCTCTTACTATAGTATCAATCTATTGATCAGGGAATCATTGGGCGGTTAACTCAGCGGGAGAGTGCCATCCTCACACGGTGGAAGTCGCGGGTTCAAACCCCGCACCGCCCACCATGTAAAATCAATAAATTAGGGGATTCCTGCTAATCCCCTTTTTCTTTTTTGCTACGATCTTGCTATCACCTTTCCCAAAAACTTCCATTTTCTGATCTACAAGCGGCCTCCTGGTTCGTTGGTTTGGTGTTTAATCACAGATCAAGATGATTTGACAAAACGCTCCTTGAGAAAAAGACTGATTACTTAACGAAGAAGAGGTTTCGCTATTTAATAGAGAAAGACCAGATAGGTTAAGTAGTGACTGGAGGGTCGCGCCGTTAATGGGCGACCCCAAAACATAAGCCTTCGCCACCCCAACCTGTATAATTCCAGCGGTTTATGGGATATGTAGCCACTGATGCATATATCAATGGCGGACCGCCCCTCTCTACAAGAGAAGAAAAAGGGCACTGGCGGGTAGGGTGGGATTATTGAACAGATATCCTAAGTCCCAAGCTAGGCCGCGCCAGTGCCCTGAACCAATCCTCCGGGTCTTAAGAAAGGGCAAAGGAAATTAGGCTTTTAGGAAATCTATCCCGTTTTGTCAAGGCTTTTCTTCAACAAAAAATAAATGCGTCCCCTTTTCTTTCGCCTTTTTCTTTCGCCTCAAGAAGGTGCGATCTTTACTTATTAGCGATTCAAATATGTAATAATTGTGTTAGTGCCTGCACTGCTTGATCCATCGTGAAATATGCTCTTAGGGTGGTTGAAATTCAATCATACGAACCTTGTAACTCTTACCGGACAGGACTTCAAAACAGTATTGAACTTTCGACTACCATACGTAATCGCTAAATCTTGAGCCGCAAAGCAGTGACAGGCATAAGGTTGAAGGATCGAGGCTCAGGGGTCCGTGAAGAACTGGACATCCTCACGTTCGGCAAGTACTGCGGCATAGTCGTGGTCCAGAAAATCCGTGGAGTAGAGGTAGATCGTCCCCTCCGAGGTGGTGGTAAAGGCGATATCCTTGTACTGTTTATCTTCGGTCATCTCCCGGAGGCATTCCTGAATCACTTCCGGATCCAGATCGAAGGGAGTTTGTTCAAACAGTTCCAGTGGGACCGGTCGCGGATAGTTGGCCGAGTTATCCCTGGTGGTTTCAGCCATCAGCATGAGAGGAGATCCTTTCATCACCATAATTTTCGCGTAAGCATGGCTCATGTACCGGACTGAGTAGTAAAAGGAACGGCCGCCCGGATCCTGGACAACCTGCAGGTCATCGGATGTCTTCAGGGCATCATTGAGAGCCCTTTCAAGCCCGACGGCACTTCTATCTTCTGCCTGCGTGGCAAAGCCCTTGTCGGTAAAGTCTTTCTCGATCTGCTCTGCCGAAACCGGCGTGTGGTTTTTGCTATGTTCTCTTACTATCTCGGCTACCAGCCGGTAGCGAGGAATTTCACTAGCCATTGCATTCACGTCTATCCTCCCTTCCCTTTCCCACCAGGGAAAGGGAATCCTTGGTGGGCCGACGAAATCAAGCCGGTTCCAATACCTACGATATGCTCGGGTATTGAGCTAAAGCACGATATAATCCATCTAAGGCGAATAATCAGATCAGGGAAGAAGATCCCTTTTTGCCAGGGTGTCCCCGACATCCTTGAGACCGAGCCTGCTGAAGGTCTCGGCAGTGGGCGCACCCGTGGTCCTATCCCAGCCCATTTCCGCATAGAACATATCCTTGGCCTCTTCTATGTCAGCCCTGTCCATGCGAATGGTCCCCTTGGTAAAGGGCGGGTGATCTTCGGGATCGTCAAAGGCCCACCCCGGGGCTTTGTCATGCTGTGTCCGCATGTCCGTGGTCCCCATGTCCCGAATGGTCAGGGCCCTGTGAATCGTGAAGATCTTCTCAGCCACTCTGTCCAGGTCTTTGCGGTCTTTTTGATCCCCTGTGGAGAGGCTATAGAGCTTTGATTCGATACTGTCATCTCCTCTATAGCCAAGTTCCTTGAGGGGTGATGCGATCCAGGGGCCCATCCAATTACAGAGGGACAGCGAGTCGTGGAGTTCCTTACGAAGAATCGCCCACTTCGCCTTTCTTGCCTTGTAAACGTTCATGGGTGTGTAATCAGCCACAGCGTCCTGGGCATCCGGAGATCCCCACACCTCGGCGGCTATTCTTTTCTGCACGGCGATAGGCAGTCCATTTCGGGAGAAGTTGCTGTGGGAATGGCACTGAGAATCACGGTTGTACTGCATGTTGATCAGCACACCGCACTGACCGTCGTCTTCGCTGCTGTGGTGCCTTGCATGGCCCATCTTCCAGTACCTCGTATCCGGATCCTTGCTCCATTCCGCCTCTTCAATACCCCACCGTTCCAGCAGATAGCCGGTGCCCAGACCCAGAGCTTCGCCAAGCTCTCCCCGCTTGTAAGCGATCTTTGGAAGAAGTTCGAAAAGGAAGCTTGGATCCCCCTTGTCATACTTGTCCCAGGAGAAACTCTCATATTCTCTGGAACCAAGTGCTTTTTTGATATATCCCTTGTAGAAAAGCTTCACAAAATCCCTCTGAAGCTGGCCATAGGCGCACCAGATACCAAAATCATCCGCCAGGTACATACCGACCATGCAGGCCTCAAGTGACCTCTGCCCCCTAAAACCTCCTGACATGTTCTTGAAGAATGTGGTTCCAAACAAAAGTCCCGCGCAGGTGTTCTGACCTACCCCTCTAATCCCATATTTTGCAGCGGCTCCTGGCACCTTCAACATGGTATGGCAGCAGATCGGGCAGCCCGTGCAACCGTTGCCTCTCACGGTGTGCCTCCATGCCTGGGGTCCAAGAAGGTACGCAGCTATATTGGTACGATAGGCAATCCGATTCAGGTCATGGGGATCACAGGTGCCGACCTCAACAGGCGGATCAGCCGATTCCCATTTCAGCCCAGAGGACGCCACCCACCGAGATTTTGGGTGGTAGTACTCGGACCAGGGTTGTGGTGTGGACGGTACGACGTGATTGTTGTTGGCACCTAACAGGGAGAGATGGTGCTTGATGAGTCGCTCCCATTGCGCCTTATCCCCAGCAATAGGGATGCTACCTGAGCCCACCACACCGATGGCCTTGAGATTCTTTGACCCCATGACTGAGCCCACGCCGCCGGCCGAATGGGAGACGCTATTCATGACCACCGACATGGGTATCAGGTTCTCCCCTGCCTGACCGATAGATGCTACGACCGACCGGGGACCCAGTTCCTGGGATATCTCCAAGGACGTCCTTCTGATGCCCTGTCCCCACAGAGGTCTGGCATCTTTGATCTCTACCAGGTTGTCCCTGATCGAGAGCCAGACGGGACGATCTGCCTTACCCTCGATAATGATCCCGTCATAGCCTGCATACTTGAGCTGGGCGGCGAAGTGCCCGCCCATGTGACCGCTGGCGACAAGGGGCTTCGGCCAACAGGTAGGAAATATGGTGGTCACCGCAGTGCGACCGTTGCAAGGTGCTCCTGTCCCTGCAAGTGGTCCCACAGCGAATATCATCTTGTTTTCAGGGTCCAAAGGCACTGTCCCCGCCGGGACCTCATCCCAAAGCACTCTGTAACCAATACCGGTACCACCCAGGATATCCCTGTACCTTTCTATTGTATCTTCTTTGCTGATACGTCCCGTGGAGAGATCTACTCGCAGGACCTCTCCGGCCCAGCCTCCGTAATTCTTCATGATCTCAGTTACCTCCAGTTACGTCCGCCTAGAACTCACTATGACAATCCAGGCACCTCTTTGCCTTTTCAGGCGCAATCAAGGGAATTCGATTTCTCCTCGGAGGGAGGCGCCTGGTCAAGTCATGCCAGGCTACATATCTAAGCGCCGCGGCCGGGCAGGCTTCCACGCATTTCGGGTCGCCATGACAAAGGAAACACTTACTCGCCCTCCCTGTCTTCGGATCAAAGGACATCATGTCCCAGGGACAGGCCGCCAGGCACAACTTGCATCCCGTGCACTTCTCGGTATCCACCACCCGGGCTCCCGTCTTGGGATGTCTCACGATGGCGTCCTGGGGACAGGTGTTTGCGCAAGGCACAGGATGGGGACACTGATTGCAGGTATCCTGAATAACGATGCCGTTACCCCAGGCACCCTTGCCTCTATGACCGCTCACCGCGCCACCGGGGCCATAGTGCATATTGCGAGTCACCTTGATCCTGGCCAATGAAGGGGCCGCCTTCCCGTCGTTGAATTCCGTGCAGGCCAGTTCACATCGGCAGCAGCCAACGCACTTGGTCGGATCACCCATGACCAAGCCTTCAGCATTCTCCATGATAATCAAGGGGACGGCCTGGCCGTTTGGTAAAGGAACCCCCAAGACGGTGAGACTGACCAGGGCACCGACTGTGCCTTTCAGAAAACCTCTTCTTGACAGTTCTCGTTCCCAGCCAATCTGATTCAATGCTTTTTCGAGGATTTCCATGAAATCCATACAAGGAGTCGTCATATCCCCTCCAGGGTTTTGTTTACCGACATCGTCGTTGGGTCCAGATGATAGGCAGATCCCCCAAGCGAAAGACGAGTCTTGAGCTTTTCGATCATCCAAATTACGTCATTCAAATAACAGCAAATAATAATGAGAGTCAAGCGTTTGGTACTCGCTGAGTGCACGTTGATTGATTCATTTGATTCACGGAGCTTGATTCAACTTTTTCAAGACATGGGCAGGGAAATGACAGCTCTGCCTTTTATTTGATTCAAGATAGAATATGTGAGGCTCGCGACTAATCGATCAGTTTATTTGGGATTCAGATATGGTATAGATTAGGGTCGAGAGATGGCCCTACCTTTTTCCTCAGCATGTCCATATGTTGTATATCCCCAGCACACTCAAAAAGTATAGGCTACTGCTATTAGTCATAGGCCAGACCGCTTCCAGAAAACTTTACAATACCAAAAGTATTCTTGAAACCGAAAGACGTTTCACCGATTTACTTATTTCTAACTGGATCAATGCTCCTCAGCATCACTGGATCTTATCGATTAGCGACTGAAATATGTAATGATCGTGATGGCCCCAAGTCTGTCTAATCCATCTTGTATTCGTTGTTGCAATGGTTGAGATTCGATCATATAAAGCCTCTATGGAGGTTTTACTTCTAGCTGACAGGTTTTAAGATATAAGATAATAGTGAGGGATTTGGTGGAAAAGAGATATACAATATCATGGGGTGGGTTGATTATTGACACACCAAGGGCAATTCCTCTATATTTCTACACTGAAAAGCGAGTTCTTATCGACTGATGAGATGCACCGATTTGATAATTCCCCTTGGGTCGAGAAGGCCTTGGAACTCGAGGGGGTAAAGATCTTCTTCTGGTTCGCCCGGAGGGGTATTGTAGACAGGAAGCGCCGCGTCGAGTTTATTGATCTTCACTTCGGTTCGATCAACAAGAGGAGACCCCTTTTACTATGTAGTGGACTTTGACCAAGCAGGGAGAAGGGGTTTCAAGGGTTTCTGTAAGCATAGTGCGAAAATGGCCGGAGGAATGATAAGGGGCGGTGATGGGTTAACTCTTTCATTACTGTCCTAAAAGTAAGACCGCAACGTATTCCTATCGCTAAATATGTGGCAATGAGAGCGAAATTACTGACATTTCTTTTTGTGCTGCTCTGCGTTGACGTTTTTCTCCCGTGGCAGGCACTTTCGCAAGAAAAGGGAGATGGCCTAACAGGTGCAGTTCCTCAACAGTTGACCTTAGTTCAGGCGGTGACGTGTGAGGAAATAAAAGAGCATGCTCCCCAGAACCAGGCAATTGTTTTTTCTATTACAAACGGAAAGGCTTGCTGCTTTACCTCTTTTGATCCTGTGCCTGAAAAAACCTATATTTACCATAACTGGTTTTACCGGGATAAGCTCACCGCAAGGATAAAGCTGCTTCTTCAGCCGCCTCGTTGGTCAACATTTAGCAGGATTCAATTGCGAGAGGCTGATAGAGGG
>JAQYWG010000162.1 GCA_030145085.1 Thermodesulfobacteriota bacterium | reverse complement strand
AGCTCAAGAACCTGAAACTTCAGTGTGGAACTTCCGCAGTTGACAGCGAGAACTCTCATTAACGGGCTCCCAATTCCCGTGAATGCCTCTTTTTGATTATACCGTTTTTACACGTTTTACCCACCTTTATCCTCTGTTCCGATTGGGAATGACGAGAGCCCGTTGGCTATAGCCCAGTATCATCAAAGCTCGAACTCATAGCCCAGGTTAGCAATATAGGCAATATCGGCTTTTTCCATTCCCTGTTTTGGGTGCTATTGTAGGAAAAATCCATCAGTAAACGAGCAAAGGAGTTGCAGAACAGCAGAAAGCGAAATCCCTATTCAGAGGTAAGGTGATATGTTTCCCTCGTATGCGATGGCAGGGACAGATTGAATGTATGAGAAATTCTCACATACCCTGCCCCGCCAATCCTTTTAATTGTGACACTACGAATTCCCAGGCAAACCATCCCTTAACACAGGGAGACAATCGTGCCGCCGAATGCGCGAACTCTAAAACTGGGATGACTGCGTAACTTTGATTTCCCCTGACGGGACCTCACCGGAAAAGCATTATACTTTTCCCGGAGCACCCAAAATAGAAAATAACAATAAAAAGATTAATCCTCGAATAATCCAACCTATCAAACATACCCCTGAGGCACGAAACATGCTCTTATAATCAAGGGCCTGTCTGACCGCGATCACCATTGCTATCAACATCCAAATATTGGCGACGAAAAAAACTACCTTTGTCAACATTGGTATAATACCTAATACGCAAATCAAGCCAGGGGAACTGGAAAAGCCGATAGTTCGCAACAGCTCACCAAGATTTGCTTTGGTCTGGGGCTCCGGGAGTAATTTCGTGCCAATAAAATAGGTGAGATAGGCCCAGATATACCAACTAATAAGGGCCAATAGCGTTCCCAATAAAATACTCGGTATGAAACCAGCGAACCCCCCTCTTGTAATGGTCCCGAGTCCAGCGGCAATACTGGAGAGAACAACAACCCCCATGGCCTGACCCATAGCCTCAGTGTCAGCCTCTACCTCTTCATAGAGGGTAACGTCCAGCTTGGCAGCGCGAATCATGCGATCCTTAAGACTACTCATAATTCCCTCCCCATGTGTTCTTCAGATTTTTGTCTGGCGTATAATAGCCCACTGATATACCCCTCTCTGTGCCATCAGACAGTACTTCTCACCTCATTAAAAGCAAATCCGCGGTGGAAGTCAAGGGAATTATTAGCTTATAATGGAAGAGCGAATCAAGATTTTGCTTGACAGTAACTCCTGACAATAGCTAGATTTCTAAAAGTCACCTTCACGCACTGCCGGCAGGCTGTGGCGGATTGATGACGTAAACTTCGATATTCTATGAGGAATTATGAAAAGGCGGTTCCAAACGGTACCGACGGAAGTCATTCAAGAGAATTCTTGGATCCCCAAGGGCTTTTGTATTTTTGTCCTTGGCGGATCAAAGAGGAGGTAAGAGATGGAGAGCATGCTGATGGTACTGGGTTTCGGCATTATTCTGGGCGTTGCCGGAGCAATAGGAATAAGGAAAATGTTTCATAAAAGGAGTTCCAAAAGCAGTGTTCGAGAACACCAAATTTATTCTTTTGTCGAAAACATGAAATCTGTCGGTGAATTAGTGGTTTTCAAAGCATTTACTAAGGAGATTGTGACGGCAGCTAAGCATTGGTTCGGCGATGTGGGAAAAAGATACCTTACCTGGCTGGTATCAAATAAGAAAATGGCCATTGTTTTTGAATTCGAAATAAATTTTTGGTACGAACTCAAAAGCCCTGATTTTACCGTTACCGATGCCGGAGAGGGTAAGTTTAATATAAAGATGCCACAGTGTTTGTACGATATTAGTATAAGACGCATAAGCCTTTATGATCAGCAGAAAGCGAAGCTGTTGCCCTGGCTTTTACCGGGCCTTGTCAGCGAATTTTTCGGAACGAGTTTCAGTGAAGAGGAACACAATAGGCTCATGGATGAAGCATTAAAGCAGGCCTCACTAATGGCTGATCAGCTCATCACCCGATTAAGCTCAGAGATCGAAAAATCTGCTCGACAAAATATGGAGACATTGGCAAAGAGCTTCGGTGCAAAATCAGTTCTGTTGGATTTCAGCAAGTCCAAGATGGTAGAAAGAAGTGTAACTGATGCCTCCCCACAGCAGATTGCAGAGGCGTAGCTTCTGGGCTAGGATGGTCTTCCCCTCGCGTGCCTCGGTTCATAAATAGGGTTTAGCCCATCCTAAACTATCCTCTGTTTTTCCCGAAGGTTTGTATTCACATCCAACCCAGCCGGTATATCCAGCTTCGTCAATGAAGTGAAAGAGATTCGAAAAATGTATTTCGCCAGTTCCCGGTTCATGTCTCCCTGGATTGTCCGCAAGCTGTATATGGCCAATAATGCCGAGGTTTTCCCGAATGGTATGGGTAAGATCGCCCTCCATAATCTGCATGTGGTAGATGTCGTACTGATACCCCACGTTTGAATGATTTACTTCCTCAATCAATCGGGCCACTTCCACGGTTCTACTCAGGTAAAATCCGGGCACATCCCGGGTATTCAGTGCCTCAATGAGGAGCCAAATGTTCTCCTGCGACAACGCCTTAGCGGCAAACCTCAGGTTCTCCACCAAGGTCTTGCGAACTTTACCCTCGGGAATACCTGCTGGAATTAATCCTGCCAGGCAATTTACACAGGGACACCTCAATGCCTTCCCGTATTGAATGGCCAAACCGACACCATCCTGAAATTCACCGACCCGATCAGGCAGTGCCGCGATCCCCCGTTCCCCTGCTTCCCAATTGCCGGCTGGCAGGTTGAAAAGGACTTGCTGAAGGTCATATCGATCCAACTGCTCACCCAATCGGTCAACCTCCCAGGAATATGGGAAGAGATACTCGATGGCCTTGAATCCGGCCTTGGTTGCTCGTTCAAACCGTTCGAAAAAATCAACTTCAGTAAACAGCATGCTGAGATTTACGCTCAATCTAGTCATACGATTACCCCCTTTCTGGAGTTAATTTGGATATGCTATGGATTGCTGGAAGTATCCTTTTGAAATTGAATTATCCATGATTTCAAAAAAAAATTCCATATCAATGGGAAAAAAAGTGTTCTCTTCAGTCGGGACCAAGGGATGCATTCCCTCAAGATCCTGAGGGATTTATTTTTTTAAAAAAAGGTTTGACTTTTATTACAGTTGTGGTAAAAGGAGGTAGATACTTCGACGTTCCCCCTATTACGATTTCAAGAAGTGCATAAATCCACTCTTTCGGAGTACCGCGTGAAGGAAACTTTCCAGAAGATGCCGATATGTGGCCTCCGGGGTATTCGCATATCACCTCGGAGGCGTATGACCCATGCAGCTGTAATGGAGAGGAGGTGAGTCTTTCCGAGAAGGCTCGATAACACCTCCTATCGTGTTTAAAAAGGTTATTGATAAGGAGGGAAACAGCCATGGGAGAGAAGCATAAAAACATTTCGAGGAGGGATTTTATTAAGACCACGGGTGCCGGACTGGCAGGGGCAGCGCTTCTTTCGAGCCCCTTCAAGGGCAGAGCAATTGCCGCGGTGTCACCACCCGACTTTGCCGTAGAGAAAAATCCGGTCCTCAGGGTCCTCAGATGGAGCCCTTTTGTGAAGGGCGACGGGGTGTTCTGGGAGAAAAACTCACGGAAATGGGAGAAGGTCACCGGGGGCAAAGTGATTACCGAATATCTGTCTTGGGAGGATGTAAGGCCCAAGGCCGCCATGGAGGCGGCGGTCGGGGCTGGCCACGATCTCATCTCGGGGTGGCACGACGACCCCCACATTTATCCGGCGAAGCTCCACGATGTATCAGATGTATGTGAATACCTCGGGAAGAAATATGGGGGTTGGGAGGACGTGTGCTTTAAATACGGGATGAAGGACGGGAGATGGATCGCCGTGCCCATGGGCGGACCCGGCCAGGAGATCGTCTACAGAAAGAGTTGGGTCAATGAGGCGGGCTACGACAAGTTCCCCACAGACGTTCAGGGCTTCATCAAGGTCAGCAAGAAGCTTAAGAGTATGGGCCATCCCGTGGGCTTTGCAATGGGTCATGCCGTGGGAGACGGGAATAACTGGGTCCACACCTGGCTGTGGGCTTTTGGAGCCAAGACGGTAAACAAAGATGGTTCCGTCGCCATCAACAGCCCCGAGACCCGCAATGCCCTCGAGGGCATGAAGGAACTGTACGATGATGCCATGATTGCGGGCGTGGCATCCTGGCTCGATCCCCATAATAACAAGGCCTATCTCGCGAACCAGATCTCAGTCACCAACAACGGGATCAGCATCTACTACGCGGCCAAGGGAAAGCCGCACTGGGCAGAAATAGCGAAGGATACCTACCATGCTACCCTGCCTGTAGGACCCGCTGGCAAGCCGACCGAGTTGCACCTGTTCAACCAAGTCTTCATCTTTAAGCACACGCCCTTCCCCAACGCCGCCAAGCATTACATAATGTTCATGCTTGAGGAAGAGCAGTGCGCCCCGTGGACCAACGCCATGCGGGGGTACGTGACCCCAGGGCTCAAGGCCTATCGAGATCTCCCCGTCTGGACCGAAGATCCCAAGCATACCCCGTACCGCGAATGCATCAGGAACATGTTGTGGAACGGCTATGAGGGATCGATCGGTCCGGAATCGGCGGCTGTTATGGCCGAGTATGTTGTGGTGGACCTCTTCGCCAATGTCTGTGCGAGGGGCGTATCCATCAAGAAGGCCATTGCGGGCGCGGAAAAGGCCATTGCAAGGTACTACAAGTAACGTTGCTTCCACATGCGAGAGGCGTCTCCGGGGGGTTGCCGGTCCTGAATGATGGGACGGCACCCCCGACGCCTTTCAATCATGAAGAAAGCAAGTTAAACTAGGGGAAAACCAGTGGATGCCGTCGGCGCCACCGAACAGGACTTTGGGCCACCGAGTTTGCGCAAGCGTCTGTCCTCAGCCCTTGAGAACCCGACATTCCTGGGGTTTCTCTTCGTCGCCCCGGCCGAACTTCTCCTCTTGATCTTTTTGGCTTACCCGCTCCTGCTGGGTCTCTGGCTCGGCCTCACCGACACAATTGTTGGTCGGGAGGGGCATTACATCGGCCTCGAGAATTACATCAGCCTCGTTCACGACGCGAGCTTCTGGCTGACCGTATTCAACACCTTTCTCTACACCATCGTGGCCGTTTTCTTGAAGCTGGTGCTGGGGGTTGGCCTGGCCGTAGTCCTGAACCGTGATTTCAAGGGAAAAGGGCTTATGCGGGCAATCGTCCTCCTGCCCTGGATTATCCCCACGGCCCTCAGCGCCATCTGTTTCTGGTGGCTCTACGATTCGACCTTCAGCGGTATTTCATGGACCCTGATTAAACTGGGCCTCATGGACCACAGGATTAATTTTCTGGGCGACGCCTGGAACGCGAGGTTCTCCCTGATAGCGGCCAATATCTGGCGAGGGGTCCCATTCTTCACCATCGGCTTACTGGCCGGACTCCAGACCATCAACCCCGACCTCTACGAGGCCGCGGAGATCGACGGCGCAGGTTCATGGGCCCGATTCCGTAAGATCACCCTGCCCTTGCTCATGCCGCTGCTCACGGTGGTGACCGTCTTTTCAACCATCTGGACCTTTGCGGATTTCCAGTTGGTCTGGGTAATTACGAGGGGGGGGCCTGCGGGCGCCACCCACATATTCGGTACCCTCTCCTTCCAGAGGGCCATGTCCGGTGGGCATTTTGGAGAAGGAGCGGCAATCTCGAATTTCATGCTGCCGATACTGGTGGCCTGCGTGCTTATCGCCTTCATCTTCCTGAGGAAAGAGGATTGAGAGATGGTGGCCGAACGCTTCGGTTCAAAAGTCATAAAATTCTATATGCCTCTGGTGCTGTACCTGATTTTCCTCCTCTTTCCCTTTTACTGGATGGCCAACACCGTGTTCAAATCCGACAAGGAACTCTATGATCTTGCGCTCAACCCCCTCTACATTCACAGCCCGACTTTCGACAACGTGGCGCTCCTGTTCACCGAGACGATCTTCCTTAGATGGATGGCCAACACCTTCTTTGTGGCCATACTGGCTACCATAATCTCCCTGGCGGCCAGCCTCCTGGCCGCCTATGCCATCCAGAGGCTTCAGTTCAAAACCTCCGGCCCGACCGGGGTGGCCATATTCCTGGGCTATCTCGTCCCGCAAACCATCCTGTTCATCCCCCTGGCCCACATCATATTTAGAT
>JAQYWG010000161.1 GCA_030145085.1 Thermodesulfobacteriota bacterium | reverse complement strand
AGTCCTTCGACCTTGCTCAGGACCGTGAGCTTGTCGAACGGCCTGTCGAATGGCAGATGGACTTTTTACGAAGCCGTTGGCTTTGACCAGGGATGATTTGCATATAGTCGCGATGTTATCAGAGTGACAATGATTGGAGTTGTTACCAATCCACGGGCGAGAAAAAATGCCGAGAATCCGAACCGGGTAGAGAGGCTGAGGGGAATTCTCGGGCGAGAGGGGGTTTTTCGTGCGACCCAAACTCCCGACCAGTTATGGGATGCCGCCCGCGAATTTCGCCGCGGGGAAATCGATATCTTGGTTATAGACGGAGGAGATGGTACGCTCCATCATACCCTCAGCGCCTTCATTCCAATCTATAAAGGGATAGATCTTCCGCCAATTGCCCTCTTACCGGGCGGAACCATGAATACCATTGGCAAATCTCTTGGGATAAAGGGCCTCTCGGAGGCGATTCTTCAGCGAATCCTCAGCGCTGTAAGGGAACGGGCTCCCTTCCAAGTGGTTCGGGCGAATACCCTTAAGGTGAACGATCGATATGGCTTCATCTTCGGGGTGGGCTTTCCCGTGAGCCTGCTAATGGCCTACTATAGGGGTAAGGGAAGGGGTAGGTGGAAAACCATCAGGGTTGTGCTCAAAATCCTATTTTCAGCCTTGGAAAAGAGTGGTGAGGATGACAATTTTTTCCATCCATTGGAGGCTGACATCAGGCTTGACCAGGAGAAGCTTCCTATCAGGAGACATACGGCCATTTTGGGTTCAACGGTGAAGGAGGTTGGACTGGGATTCAAACCAACCCGCCGAGCTGGAGAAAAGGAGGGTTACTTCCAAATTCTCTGTTGTGACATGGGTCCCAAAAGGATGGGATTGAATGCGCTCAAGATGGCCCTTGGCATGGAATTAAAGGACGCGAGACTTTTCGACCGTATGGCAACCCGATCCGTAATCACGTTGAAGAGGCCCACCGATAT
Organism: Thermodesulfobacteriota bacterium; assembly: GCA_030145085.1. GTDB lineage: Bacteria > Desulfobacterota > BSN033 > WVXP01. Next base: position 5,354 of record JAQYWG010000161.1, on the reverse strand, counting down.
GCAAATCGATGGGGAGATATTTAGGGATCAAAAAGAGATTCGGCTTCACGTTGGCCCAGCCATAAGGTTCGTAAAGACGAGGTCCCCATTTGAGAAGGCCATACCGTTTCCCCAAGATAATCCTGCCGGTTCACATAAAAAGGGATAATTGAATCATCGCCTATTGCTGCCAATAGGATGGGGCGATTGTCCGTTTCTAGGAAATAGTTATATTCTAGCTTGTAAATGTATGCTATAGTTCTTAAATTGTGGCTCAGGGCAAAAGGTGATTTAGCATGCCGAGACGTGATGACATAAGAAAGGTGATGATTATCGGCTCAGGGCCTATTGTCATAGGCCAGGCCTGTGAGTTCGATTACTCAGGCACGCAGGCGTGCAAGGCGCTTCGGAAATTGGGTTATGAGATCGTGCTGGTCAATTCCAATCCTGCGACAATCATGACCGATCCAGGTATGGCCGACGTAACGTATGTTGAACCCCTTAATTTCCAGACCGTGAAGGAGATCATCGAGAAGGAACGACCGGATGCATTACTGCCCAACCTTGGCGGCCAGTCCGGACTCAACCTCTCCTTAGAGCTGGCGCGGTCGGGCGTGCTTGAGCAAAATGGCGTTAGAGTTATCGGTGTGGATATTGATGCCATCGAGCGCGGCGAGGACCGGATCGCGTTCAAGGAAACCATGGAGCGGCTCGGCATCGATCTACCCAAGAGCGCACCGGCTTACAGCGTGGAGGAGGCTGAAAAGATCGCCAATGAGCTCGGCTATCCTGTGGTCATCCGTCCCGCGTACTGCCTGGGAGGAACCGGAGGTGGCTTGGTTTACAACATGGAAGAACTCCGCACCGTTGCCAGTCGCGGCATTTCGGCAAGCCTTGTTGGTCAAGTATTGGTCGAGGAATCGGTCCTGGGGTGGGAAGAACTGGAGCTCGAAGTGGTGCGCGATGCCAAGAACCAGATGATTACCGTCTGTTTTATCGAAAATGTAGATGCAATGGGCGTGCACACCGGCGATTCATTTTGCACTGCCCCAATGCTAACCATCGAACCCGAGCTCCAAAAACGCCTTCAAAAATATTCCTATGACATTGTAGAGGCAATTCAGGTAATAGGCGGCACCAACATCCAGTTTGCCCATGATCCCCAGACGGGCAGGGTAGTGGTGATCGAGATCAATCCGAGGACATCACGGTCTTCCGCCCTGGCGTCCAAAGCCACCGGCTTCCCAATCGCCCTCATCTCCTCAATGTTGGCAGCCGGCCTTACCCTTGATGAAATCCCGTACTGGAGGGAGGGAACCCTGGAGAAGTACACACCATCTGGCGACTACGTGGTGGTCAAATTCGCCCGTTGGACGTTTGAGAAGTTTCTGGGTGCCGAGGACAAACTTGGAACACAAATGCGTGCCGTTGGCGAGGTTATGAGTATTGGAAAGACTTACAAGGAAGCCTTCCAGAAAGGCATCCGGTCCCTGGAAAACGGGCGCTACGGGCTTGGTTTTGCCAAGGACTTTCATTACAGGTCCCTCGGTGAACTGATGGAGTTGTTGGTCGAGCCTTCGAGCGAGCGGCAGTTCATCATGTATGAAGCACTGCGCAAGGGCGCTACGGTGGATGAACTTTACAGGAAGACCTACATAAAGCCTTGGTTCATTGAGCAGATGAGAGAACTCGTGGAGCTGGAGGAGAAGATCCTCGAATACAAGGGCAAGGTTCTGCCAGAAGATCTCTTGGTGCAGGCCAAGAAGGAAGGATTTGCAGACAGGTACATTTCACAGATTCTCGGCACTCCGGAAAAGGAGATCAGGCACCGGCGCAAAGCTCAAGGGACGGTCCAAGGGTGGGAACCTGTACCCGTCAGCGGTGTGGAGAATGCCGCCTACTATTTTTCCACTTACAACGCCCCTGACAAGGTTGGAACCAGCAGAAAGCGGAAGATCATGGTACTGGGAGGTGGGCCTAACCGAATCGGTCAGGGAATCGAGTTTGATTACTGTTGCGTGCATGCAGCCTTTGCACTGCGCGATGAAGGGTTTGAGTCGATCATGGTCAACTGTAATCCCGAGACCGTCTCAACCGATTACGACACTTCAGAGAAGCTTTACTTTGAGCCGCTTACGGTAGAGGACGTGTTAAGCATTTATGAGAAGGAAAAGCCCGAAGGCGTAATCGTACAGTTTGGGGGCCAGACCCCGCTCAATATTGCCAACGAACTGGCCCAGGCTGGTGTCCAGATCATCGGCACATCACCGGAAACTATAGATCTAGCTGAAGATCGCGACCGCTTTCGGCAGATGATGCGCAAGCTGGGCATTCCCCAGCCTGAATCCGACATGGCCAGCACCCTTGATGAGGCCCTCAGGATTGCCGAAGGGATAGGCTATCCTCTGATGGTTAGGCCCTCCTATGTGCTTGGCGGACGTGGTATGGAGGTGGTCCACGATGACGAGATGCTTAAACATTATGTTGCCGCAGCCGTGGGCGTGACGCCCGAGCGGCCTATCCTGATAGACAAATTTTTGGAAAATGCTATCGAATCTGAGGCAGACGCCATTGCCGACGGGACGGATGCTTTTGTTCCTGCGGTTATGGAACATATCGAGCTGGCTGGTGTTCACTCCGGTGACTCCGCTTGTGTGATACCTCCTATAAGCATTCCTGCCAAGCACATTGAGACCATTTGCGAGTATACCAAGAAGATCGCAGTGGAGCTTAATGTAGTCGGTTTGATGAACATCCAGTACGCCATAGCGAACGATATTGTTTACATCCTTGAAGCCAACCCACGTGCCTCTCGAACCGTGCCTTTGGTTTCCAAGGTCTGCAATATCCCTATGGCGCGCATTGCCACCCAGCTCATGCTCGGGAAAAAACTTGCTGACCTTCACCTTGAGCCCAAAACGATTCGGCACTTTGGCGTGAAGGAAGCAGTGTTTCCCTTTAACATGTTCCCGGAGGTTGATCCGCTCTTGGGACCGGAAATGCGATCCACAGGGGAGGTTTTGGGAATGGCCGAATCTTTTGGTCTCGCCTTTTTCAAGGCCCAGGAGGCTGCGCAACAGCAGCTTCCTTCTGGGGGTACCGCGCTCATTACCGTGTCACAGGGGGAGAGGCCGGCGGTCCTCGATGTCGCCAGGCAGTTCGCGAAACTTAGCTTTCGTATCAAGGCTACCGAGGGGACCCAGAGGTTTCTGGCCGACCACGGTATCGAATCCGAACTCATCCTCAAGATGCACGAAGGCAGGCCTAACATTGTAGATGGGATTATGAATAAGGAAATTCATCTGGTAATCAACACACCCAGCGGCAAGTTAAGCAAGTGGGACGATTCTTATATCCGCAAGGCGGCTATTCAGTACAAGGTGCCTTACATCACCACTTTGGCCGCGGCCATTGCTGCCGGCAGGGGCATTGAGGCATTCCGGCAGGGACACGGTGTGGTCCGCTCGTTGCAGAGCTACCATGAGGATATCAAGGAGAAGGGTTAGAATACACTCAATACATTACGGCAGGAAGATGTTACACCTTTCCCAGCCTACACAAAGGACGAGGTGATAGATGGAAATTGAAGAGATACGGATAGAAGATTTAGATCCCGGAAAATTCATAGAACAAAAAGTACAGGAAATTTCCGCTGCTGTTGGGAATGGGTTAGCAATTAACGCACTGTCTGGCGGAGTCGATTCTTCCGCGGTCACGATGTTAGGATATAGGGCTTTAGGAGAGAGGCTCAAGACATATTTCATAGAGAATGGTTTAATGAGACACAATGAACCACAAAAGATTGTTTCGCTGTTTGAAGGATTGGGTGTCCCCCTAGAAATGGTTGATGCACAAGAACAATTCTTCGATGCTCTCAAGGGTCTAAGGGACCCTGAAGAGAAGAGAGAAGCTATTACCCAGACATTTTACCGAGATGTTTTTGGTCAGCTTGTAAGAGAGAGTGGGGCGAAATATCTCCTTCAGGGCACCAATTATACGGATGTAGAGGAAACTGTAGCGGGAATTAAACGACAGCACAACATTCTTGGACAGCTTGGAATCGATACAGAAAAAAGATACGGGTATGTGGTGATAGAACCTGCAATACAATTGAGAAAACTAGGGATACGACAAATTGCAAAAGCTTTGGGACTGCCGGAAGAAATATATCGTAGACCGCCTTTTCCCGGCCCCGCTTTGGCTGCGAGGATAATAGGAGAAGTCACACCAGAAAGGGTAGAGATTGTAAGGAGAGCTACAAAAATTGTTGAGGAAGAATTATGTGATACGGGGGCATTCCAGTATTTAGCGATCCTCCATGATGATAGAGTTACCGGGGTAAGAAAAGGAAAGAGAGATTATGGTTTTCAAATAGAAGTAAGATGTTGGGAGAGTAAAGATGCCATAATGGGCTCACCGACGAGGCTTCCTTACGATGTTTTAGATAGATTAGCGGAGAGGATTACAACGGAAGTGCCAGGTGTTGTCAGTGTTACCTATAACATAACCCACAAACCCCCTTCGACCATAGAGGCTATTTAGGAAAGGAATCGCCCCGGTGATGAGGTTCCTGTTTTGAAGATTCATTGATGATGTGATAATTTCTTCCTCAATTCGAGGTACATGCCCTTTGTTCGATTATTAAGCCGATAGGCTTTTATTAATTTCATTTTACGTTTGCCATTTTCGACAACTGCTTTTTGGGTTAAGAAGGTCTCTAATTTGTAGTTCGCGGTCAATCGCTCGATGGCTAAAAACACATCTTCCTGGGTGGAGTAATGATTTATCTCCGAATCCATGAGAAGCTGAGAGATTGTTATGCCAACCATGCCGGAATCGAGGATCCGCAGGGCAACCCTGTCCTCAGTGGCGAGTTTATCGAAAAGCTTCCTTTTATAGTTGAATGCGGGCAATTCTTCGTAATCATACGCAAAATTATCGGCTGAGATAGCAATTCCATTGGAGAAGTATTTCAACCCATGGGATTCAACCACATCCAAGAACGCCATATTCGAATTTTTCTTCCTTCCCTTTTTCATTTCACCTATATTATAGCAGATTTTACGAGGGCTTCAAAGAGACCTGTTGATTGTATATGAACTCAGGGCTCAAATTGGAATAATGGATTGATGGAAAATACTGGTAGCATGACCAGCAGATTACGCTCAGGGACCACGGCATTCCCCAGAAAATCAGATAACTCCATCTCCCTTGCATTGACTTAATGGGGAAAGGATGGTATGGAGTCTTCGGATATGTCAAAGAGATCATAGATAGGGGAGGCCGTCTTTTCCCGTTCAAGATTGGCAAGATCCATACCGGACTCGGCCAACTTTTGGTGAGGGAATTCACTTTTTTTGCCATCCCGGTGAAGG
>JAQYWG010000160.1 GCA_030145085.1 Thermodesulfobacteriota bacterium | reverse complement strand
TCCCTGATCTCTGCAAACGCATGGGTCGGCTCAACTATCTCTCTAGCCGTCAGTCTCGCTTAACTTTCCAGACGGAAGCTCCACGTACAACGATCCCCGAACTCTATCATGGACCACTAGGACGTGCAAAAACCATTCCTTTCTCCGTTGAAGCTCTTTTTCCTCGAATAAATGTCCCTTCTTTAAAATCCGTGAAGAGGGTGTTGTGTGACCCTTATAACCTAAGTCGTTTGGTTTTCGATACAGGTTACAAAAAATTGGATTTCGCAATATCCCGGTCTTGTCGCTCCGATTACGTCGGTTCATAAGGGTGAAGGGCTACAGAGGCCACCATCCCGTGGGTACAGGTGTTTTGAAGAACGCATTTCCTTGGCTGCTATACGATGCTCCTAAAATCGGCCAGGATCTTGGATTTACGCCTTTTTTGTAACTTTTTCCCCATGACCTCCGACTAATACGAGTGAAGGGGCTTTTTTGAATGATCCCACGAAAAAATCGTCCTGGAGGTGCAGAATGAAACCGAGCAAGACGCTAACAATGGTATTGGTCCTTGTGGTTATGTTAGCTGGGGCTGTTGTTACAACAGCCGGAGTCTTCCCAGGTCATCACCGGAGGGGAACCAGGGGATTCCGGCTTCCGGGATTGAAAACCTTCATAGAACTCAACCTCTCAGATTCCCAAAAGTCCCAGGTGCTAAACATCCTCGAGAAATACCAGCGCGAAAGACAGGACACGTTGGATAGCTTACTGGAGGCGAGAAAACACCTTTCAACAGTCACTCATGCTGAAGAATTTAACGAGGATGATGTGCGAAAGGCTTACCGGAAGATATCTTCAATGGAGGAAGAACTGTTCGTGTTAAGAGCAAAAATGATGGCGGAGCTCAGGGCAGCGCTGAATCCTGAGCAAATCGAATTGTTGAGAGAGCGAAGAGCCCAAAGGATTCAGAAGATGAGGGACCGTTTGGAGACTTCGCTCCAAAATCGCCGCAAATAGAGTTCGGTTTCGGGGCAGGAGAGTTCTTTGATTTCCTGCCCCTCCTAGCCAGCCCCTGAGGTCACTGGGCTATCAGAAGAGAAAACACCGGGGAGGAGAAATATTCGTCCGAAAGAAAGGCACCTCGTCAACTGGGCTGTCGATGGGATGACTTGATCACCAGCGCACGGAATCGACTTCCAAGGGAAGGGGGAAGTCCGTGAAATCCGGATTTATGGTGGAAATCGGAAAGCATTTGATGTAGAAACATAGAAGCGGTCAGCAACCCCGCTTTTCCGCCAGATAAACGATCCGGGACCCGCGATGGACAATGGTTCGAGCAAGCCCAGCGATGCTGAAATCGTACGTCGAGTTATAGAGGGAGAGATCAATGCATTCGAGTCCTTACTGTTGAGGTACAAGGATCATGTCCTGGGAGTTGTAAAGAAGCATGTACCATACAATGAGGTAGAGGAGACGGCTCACGATGTGTTTGTAAGGGCATATCAATCGCTGTCGACCTTCAAGGGAAGGAGCAGTTTTAAACAATGGTTATCAACCATTGCGGTACGAACGTGTTATGATTTTTGGAGAAAACGGTATAGATCCCGAGAGTTGCCCATGAGTTCTCTTACCGAAGAACACCAGGAGTGGCTGGAGAGGGTTGTGTCAAATCGATCAGGCCAATCGTTCGACGATAAGGCTTCTCAAAGGGAAGCCAGAGAGCTGTTGGACTGGGCTCTGGATAGATTGTCACCTGGGGACAGAATGATTTTGGAATTGGTCTACCTCGAAGGTCTATCGGGGAGAGAAGCCGCTGATCTTTTGGGTTGGAGTGTGGCCAATGTAAAAGTCCGCTCATTGCGCGCTCGGAGAAAACTTCGCAATCTCCTTGCACGATCAACCGAAGCGTAGAGGGGGGAGACGGCCGTGAAATCCCTTAAAAACGATTATACGAAACTGAAAGAGCTACTCATGAGAGCTTATCATGAAAAAGAAAAGCCTGAAATTGATGAGCTTTGGCAGATGAGAGTCATGAACCATATCCGAAGTCTGGGTCCCATTAGTGCTAGAAGGAAATACTTCATGCTCTTTGAGCAATCTGTCTGGCGTTTGGCTCCTGTAGCCTGTCTCTTGATACTGGTATTGGCCGCCTTCTTAATCAAGCTTGATTTCATCCCGGACTATGAGATGGCGAAGCTGTTTATCGATGACCCATTGGAATTCATTTTTGTGGAGTGGTTTGGGGTATAGCGAGGAAAGAATATGAATAGACTAAAAGTATGGGTAGGCATAGTGCTTGTGTTTCTCCTTGGGACACTGGCTGGGTCGCTTGCAACAGGAATATATTTCAAGCATAGAATTGAACGGTTTGTTAAGGGGGGACCTCCCCCAATAAAAGTGGTATTGATGAAAAAGCTTTCTCATAAACTCGATCTCACAGAAACACAACGGGTTGAAATTGAGGAAATTCTCGGTCAATTGCAGGCCAAGTTGCTTGATTTAAGACGAAAACGTCGACCTGAGTTGGATAAACTCTTTCATAACAGTTTTGGATTAATACGGGAGAAGCTGAATAGCGAACAGAAAAAACGATTCGATGAAATACGAGAAGAACTCAGGAAACGAAGACCCTTTCGGAGAAGAAAACCCCGTGAGGGGGGCTAAGGTTTTCAGCATCAATCCACTTGTCTCTTACACTCATTTCTTTCCATCCACCTCACAGCTGTCGATTTTACCTCCGTAGCATCAACATATCTTCATTCACCAACAATCGCCCTACTGAAGAGTGCTTTAAATCTTTGGCCGTTGCTATTAAGAGATGCGGGTATATGTGGGAACGAATAGGAGTGACAGGAGGGATTTACACGCCGCAGCCGATGGTTCCCCCCCCTTCATCAAGCGGAGCGAGGGGTCGCAAGGGTGTCGATCGATCGCTCCCCATTAACCACCTTTATGCAACTTTTACCACGTGAGGTGTCCAGAGCTCAGGATTCTTCCGGGGAATGAAACCCGATTAATTTATAGGGTTTTAATTTAGTCGTGAACACCGTTGTCCAGGGGGTTGATTTGCTGGAGAAGGAGGATGTCCATGCCGGGATTATTGAGTTTCCCTATTGGGTTCGGTTAAAGATTGTGGTTTCCCCTTGAATTGGAGCGTTCGGATAGGGAAGGGGATCTCAATGCCCTCCTGGTTATACCGTTTGTGGAGCCTTTTGATGAACTCGTGAGTCACCAGGTACCTATCTACATACTCCTGCACTCGCAGGATTACGGTGAAGTTGATGCTGAAGTCATCGAAGGTGTGGTAACGAATGAAAGGCTCAAATTCCTTCACCCCTCCCGGCGTATCCCGCAAGACCTCCCTTGCTACCTCCACCGTCACCCTCTCCACATGGTCCAGATCGCTGTCATAGCTGACCCCCACCTGAACGCGGGCGGCCATCTCTTTCTGAGGACGGTAGTAGTTGATGATCTGGCTGTTCACCACCCTGGAATTGGGGATGATGATTGTGTTGTTGGGAAGCATCCGGATACGCGTATTCCGCCACCCTATTTGACTGACGTATCCCTCCTCCCCCGATTCCAGCTTGACATAATTCCCCACAGAAATGGGCCTAGCACCAAAGATATGAAGACCCGAGAAGAAGTTGGCAAGGGTATCCTGGAGCGCCAGAGCTATTACCAATCCTCCAATGCCCATGGAAGCCAGAAAAGGGGTGATGGTTATGTTCAATCGGTCCAGGATAATCAGGGCGGCCAAGCCCAAAATAACAATTCGGATGAGGGACTTCAGGGCTCCGGCGGATGTGGCAATGAAGTGGACCTTCTTGCTATACCGGCTCATTCCCTCGATAAAGATCTTGTCCAGGAAGAGGTAGCCTGCGAGGATAAGGAGAATAGTCAAGAGAGCCGTGCCGTATTTGGCCACTTTGGGTGAAAGAGAGACAGCATCGAAAAACACCCTTAAGCCTATGCTCACCAGGAAAAGGATCAATGGAAATTCCAGGGCGTTCACCAAGAGATCATCTAGGGCTATCTTGGACTTCTGGGCCTTTGCCCTGAGGTACTTCATGGCTATGGGAATCACGGAGCAAACCAGCCCAAGCCAAATGATCAGGCCCCCGGATGGGATACCCCAGGTTTTGAGAAATTCCATGGTTCTTTCCTCCTGTCAGTCTCTCCCCGCGGTGGCACAGCTGAGAAAAATAGTGCAAGGAACGGGATTGAGGAATATTCCCTCTTGCCCTTTGCCCTTCGGAATCGCCGGCATCCTCACCGGGAGAAGGGGAACCGGATCCCCCCCTGTCCCACTACTTCCTAAACGCCGGACCCCTCTTTTCCAGAAAGGCTGCAATGCCCTCCTTGGCCGCTTCGGTGCACGCAACGTGGCCAAAGGCCTTGTAACCCATCTCCAGGGCCTCTGCGAATGTGGGGGTACGGGCGGCGTCCTGGATGGCCTTGGAGATGATTTCGACCACCTCCGTGCTGAGGGGAAGTTTCCCGGCCACGGGCCTCTCCACAAACTCCATCTCGGCGATCTCTACGGGGCCATCGGGAATGTGTTCCACCTTCCCCACGAGGTTCTTCACTTCCTGGACAGCGGAAGTGATGAGTTCGGCATAGTCGTTAGCAAGGTGGCTAATAATGCCTGTCTCTAACGCCTCTTCCGCGGATAATCGCTTCCCGAACCGTATCATGTCGTGAAAGACCTTGGAAGAACCGGGCCATCTCCTATAGGGAACAACCATACCACCGATTCCGGGCAAAATCCCCAGGGTAACCTCGGGAAATTGAAAATAGGCACCCTGGGTAGCCACAAGTCGGTGACAGCGCATAGCCAGCTCCGCTCCCCCCCCCAGGGCCATACCATTAACGGCTGCCACCAACGGTTTCTCTGTCCCATCCATAAAACGCAGCAGCTTGGAACAATCCCTCGAATACTGAACCGAAGCCTCTGCATCGCCCAATAGTTGGGGAAACTTCCCGATCTCTGCCCCTGCGCAGAAGGCCCTTTGCCCATAGCCCGTGATGACGAATCCCTTTACCTTGGGATCGTTCTCACCGCCTGCTAAGACCGCCAAGATCTCGTCATTGACCTCGTCGTTGAGGGCGTTCATGAATTGCGGCCTGCGGATGGTAATGATCGTTACCCCATTTATCCCGTCGATCAAGATATGCCTCCTGAAGTCCTGATATGTTGCTATCTCTCCTTTTGGTCCAGGCATTCCCGGACGATCCTTCTGGAATTGGCCAATGATCCGTTTGGTCTTCCCTTCCCCCAGATCTCGCATGATATCGAAGGGGCCCTTTCGAAAGCCCAGGGCAATCTGGCAGCCCAAGTTGAGGTCTTGGGGGGTCCCAATTCCCCGGTTGATGATATCGAAGCATTGGGAGGAGAGGACCCCAAGGAGCCTGGGCCTCACCCGTTCGCGTATGTGATCGGGAACTTCCACCTCGCTCCCAGGAGGGGAAACCACCCAATTGTCCACCGATTGAAAGATCTTGGCCGGCCTATAGTGCTCGCCTTCTTCCATCTGGAGGGTGTTGGTCTCGACGATGATGGGATTTCCCCTTGCGAGGTTCAACACGTAGAAGGGACCGGCGTAGACGAACTCCTCGGCCACCTTATCGATCTGTGACGCGGTAGCATTATCCAGGAGCATCGCCGCATCGTTACACCAGTTATCGAAAACCCTGTCCAGGATGAAACAGATCTCGCTCTTGGATATGATGGGGGTCTTTCCCGTCGAACAGAACATCCAAACCAGATAGTCAACAACCTTCCGGTCAACCTTCTCCCAGGTTATCACCTCCACCGCGGGATTCCGCCATGCGGGGGCAAAGAAATGGGTGATAGTGGTCCTTTCGGGGCGCTTTACCCCTGAAAAGATTCGTTCCGCCGGAATGGAGCTGGTATTGGAGGTAATAATAGCATCTGGGCTCACGATTTCCTCAACCTGGGCAAAGATCTTCCTCTTGATTTCCAGGTTCTCGGTCGCGGCCTCGATAACCAGGTCCGCCCCCTTGATTTCCCCATAGTCCATGGTGTAATGGATGTTGGCCGCCACTGCCCTCGATCTCTCCTCGGTCATCTTCTTTTTTTCGATGGCCTTTTGAATGTATCCTTCTATGCTCTTTTGGGCATTTTCAAGGGGATTCTCGATGATATCAACCAGGTAGAGCTTAATATCGGGTAGCGAACTCTTGAGGTAATACCCGATGTCAGGCCCAATGGTGCCAGCCCCAACCATGGCCACCACCTTCGGCATCGGTCTCTCAGGTTTCGCAATAAGGGGATTATAGTAGTTGGGGTAAAGGTCAGATACCATATCCCATTCCTCCTTCCCGTTGAGG
>JAQYWG010000015.1 GCA_030145085.1 Thermodesulfobacteriota bacterium | reverse complement strand
ATATCCATCAAGTTATCAAATCGATTTCCCTCAGCAAAATCGATATCGCCCTTATGATCAAAAATGGCCGGAAAGACGGTAAAGTCATCTTCAAAGGTGGGAATATAATGGCCTCGATTTGTGGAAATTTAAGGGATCGGGAGGCGCTCGCGGAAATCCAGAGTTGGAAGGAGGGGTACTTTACCCTCTACAGAATTTTCGATGGAATCCTCTGCCATAATGAATGATACCCTTCCGCCGGGTTCATTGCCCATCGACAAGAAAACCGGGGAACCCTGCTGAAGATCTCATCCTCCCTGTATTCGGTCTCCTTCCTCACTGAGTTTTCTTACCTTCCTTCTCCCTCAGGGCCCTCAGTATTTTCTCCGGAGTAATGGGAAGATCGTAGATCCTGACTCCGATGGCATCGTAGATGGCATTGACGATGGCCGGGGCCGTAGGGACGCAACCAGGCTCTCCAACCCCCTTTGCCCCAAAGGGACCATCCCTATCCAGGGTCTCTACGATGATGGGCTCCACTGGTATCAGATCCTTGGCCGTCAGGATCTTATAGTCCCGAAAGTTGGGATTCATACATTCCCCCTTATCCAGGATCAACTGCTCCGTCAACCCATACCCTACACCCATACAAACGGCCCCATAGATTTGCCCTTCTAAAAGCATGGGGTTGATTGCCCGCCCCACGTCGTGGGCGGCGACGTATTTGAGGATCTTGACCTTGCCCGTCTCCCGATCTACCTCCACCTCCACCCCGTGGGTACCGTAGGCATAGGTCATGGAGAGATTCCCCTTGAACTCGCGGTCCAGGTTCTCATTGTCGGGATCATAGAAATATTCTGCCATGACCATCTTCCCACTCGTCTTATAATGGCTTCCCCTGAGGATCTTCCCCAGGGGGATCTTCGTCTCGGGATCCCTCTTTGAAAAAACCATCCTATCCTTGATAATTAGGTTGCTGGGATCCTCATCCAACTTTATCTCGCGTTTGCCACCATCCTTGTCCTTCTGTGTCTCCACATAGCCCGCTGCCAGTTCCAAAATCTGCTCCTTCACCTTCTTGGCCGCGCCAATAGCGGAGTTACACGCCACGAAAGTAGTTCTGGAAGCGTGAACCCCCACATCCCATGGGCAGACCTCCGTATCGTTATCGACGACATTTATATCCTCAACCTCCACCCCCAGTACCTCGGCAACGACCTGGGCGATGACGGTGTCGGATCCCTGGCCGATATCCGTGGCTCCCGTGAAGACATCAACTGACCCAAAGTCATCCACCTTAATGATTGTCCCACACCCATCCGACTTATATACCCGAGCGCCCCCGCCCACATGGATGAGCGAAGCCATCCCAACCCCTCTGCCATCTCGCCTGCCGTGCTTCGGCTCCCAGTCCAGGCGTTCCGCAACCTTTTCGATACACTCTCTCAAGCCGCAGGAGGTAACCTTGAACCTTTGGGGGGTAACCTCCCCCGGGGTATTAGAATTGATGAGCCTTATCTCCACAGGGTCAACTCCGGCCATCTCAGCCAAATGGTCCAAATTGCACTCGATGCCGAAGGTGGCCTGGGGGTTTCCATATCCCCGCATCGCCTGGCTCCACGTGTTATTCGTATATACGCATCGGGCAATATAACGGATGTTGGGGACCTTATAGAGGGATGAGATGGGCATCATCATGACCGACGGAGTCGTCGCACCCCACGATGCATAGGCCCCATTGTCCAGAATCATGGAGACATCCCTGAAGGTGAGCTTTCCATCCCTGGTACAGCCCTGGGTGATATTGATAATTGCGGGCTGACGGGGTGATGTGGCGAAGAATTCCTCTTCACGGGTGAATTGAATCTTTACCGGTTTCCGGGTTTTATGGGCCAGCAAGATGGCGATATAGTCCTGGCCGTAGGTATCCAATTTGCTCCCAAAGCCCCCGCCTATGGCGGGCTGGATGATGCGGGTCTTGCTCCCCTTTAGGCCCATGGCGGCCAGGGCATCGCTGTAATCCCTCTGGGCCAAGTAGGGAATCTGGGTATTAGCATAGACGGTGAGGTTGTTTCTCAGGTCGAATTCCGCAATGATCCCCATGGTCCCCATACACACGTGGGTAACCCACGTGGCTTTTAGCCGATCCTCCGCGATATAATCCGACCCACTCCTTGCCCTATCCACGTCCCCTGCCACCAGCTTCCATGGGAGTTGCAGCACGTTGCTCTCTATGGAATTGCCCCTTGCATCAACCTCATGGACCAAGGGGGCCCCCTCCCTCATGGCCTCCTCAGGGTCGAATACCCCGGGCAAAGCCTCATACTCAACCTCGATGAGGTTTATGCCTTCCTCCGCAATATCAGGATCGATGGCTGCGATGGCGGCCACTTCGTCCCTGTAGGACCGGACCTTTCCCCACTTCAGGGGCACGTTATCCTTCAAGAACCCAAACCGGATGGGAGGGATATCCCTTCCCGTCAGTACCGCCCGCACACCGATGAGCTTCTCCGCCTTGGAGGTATTGATATGGAGGATCTTGCCATGGGGAAATTTGCTAAAGAGGATCTTTCCATACAGCATTCCCGGAACCTTGAGGTCATCCATGTACATGGCCCTCCCCGTTACCTTGTCCCGAGCATCGCCTTTGGGAATCCTCTTGCCGACGCTACCGAATTCCTCCATCGTTATCTCCCCTTGCTGGCGGTTTTAATCGCCTCGATGATCTGAATATATCCGGTACATCGACAGAAATTTCCCGCAATAGCCATCCGGATCTCTTCCTCCGAGGGCTTCAGGTTTTCGTCCAGAAGGGCCTTGGCCGACATTACCATCCCGGGTGTACAGAAGCCGCATTGAACTGCCCCGTGCTCCACAAAGGCTTTCTGGATGGAATGGAGGTCCCCCCCCGCGTCGGTGAGCCCCTCTATGGTCAACACCTCCCTCCCCTCCAGTTCCACTGCCGGGTAGAGACAAGCATTAACGGCCTTACCATCCACTATCACCGTGCAGGCCCCGCATTCTCCCTTCCCACATCCCTCCTTCGTCCCCGTCAATTCGAAACGGTCCCTCAAGAGATGGAGCAGGGTCCAGTGGGCCTCGATCCCCACCTCTGTACGATCCCCATTGAGGATAAAGGATAGCGCGTATTTCATGAAAAGATCTCCTCACAACCTTGGGCATTCAGTTATCACAATGCCCTGATCTTCCATAATTGGACACCTTTGTCCCTTCGCTTCGCTGGTCTGTTGACCAAATTCGCCTTCGCTCAGCGTTCGTTTTTCCGGTTTTCCAGGGATTCCCAACTTTGAACTTTGACATTGACTCTCGTGTTCGTGTTTCGTGTCCGTTGTCCGTGTCCATTATGCGTTATTTGTCACCGGGCATTTCTCCTCCCACCTCCACCCCCTCAACCTTAACCTTAGCCTTTCACCTTTGTCACTTGTCATTTGAGATTTCTCCTTCTGCCTCCAACCTCTAACCTCTTTCTCCTTTCCGACTGCAGCACCCCAATCGCATGACTGCAGCACCGCAGCACTGAATAATTTCGCGCTAAGATCCCCTGGCCCTTTCCAGACAGAGCTTTCCCAGCCGTTTAACCAATGTTTCAACCATGGCCCTCCGATACCAGGCTTCACCTCGAACGCTGTCCCTCGCCTTACACTCATCGGCTGCTACCTTCCCGGCCTTTTCCAAAAGGGCGTCCTCGACCTTCTCCCTTTTCAGGATTTTTTCGGCACTGAGGGCCCTCATGGGGGTTGGGGCCAAAACGCCCAATCCAATCCGAGCCTCCGAACAGGTGATTCCGTCATCCTCTAAAGAGAGGAGTACGGCCACCCCCAATATGGGAAGTTCCATTGCAGCACGTCGAGTATGCTTGCAATAAGCCATTCCCGTATGGGAGGGCAACTTGGGAACAACGAACTCCAAAACGATCTCCCCATGTTCCAATAGGGTTTGGCCCGGTCCGATGAAGAAGTCTACCAGCTCCATCGCCCTCTCACCCTTGGGCCCCCTCATCCTGATTTGGCCCCCCAGGGTGATGAGGGGAATCGCCCCGTCTGCCGAGGGGACGGCATTGACGATATTTCCCCCGATAGTTGCCACATTTCGAATCTGGACGGAGCCGATATTATCCACCGCGTCGCTCAAAATGGGGTATCTTCGCCGGATAAGGGGGGATTTTTCCAGCATGCGGTGGGTCGTCATGCTGCCAATCCGAAGGATTCCCCTGGCCTCTTCGTAGCGGATATACGCCATCTCGGGGATATGCCTCAGGGAGATGAGGAAATCGGGCAAAACCTTCTTTTCCTTGATTTTGACCAGGATATCCGTACCGCCGGCGATATACCGCGCCCTTTCCCCATGGCTCTCCATGAGGGATATGGCCTCATCGATGGATTTCGGTTTCAAATACTCGAATGTATGCATCTGAAACCTCCTCCCGAATCGGAGGATCCCTTCCCCACCC
Organism: Thermodesulfobacteriota bacterium; assembly: GCA_030145085.1. Classification (GTDB taxonomy): domain Bacteria; phylum Desulfobacterota; class BSN033; order WVXP01. The sequence continues at coordinate 26,083 of JAQYWG010000015.1, read as the reverse complement.
TAACGATTGTCGAATACCCGTTTGCTCTTGCGCTCCGATCGGGGAAGACCTGAATAGTTGACGATCTCAACCTTCCCGGAAACCAGAACCTGCTTCTTTATAGCTTCCTCGATCCTCCCTCCCAGCGGAACATCTCCGCTCGGATCTCCCTCCTCCCTCCTTTCCACCTTAATGGTCATGTAATCCCGTCCATCTGCCCCTCGATCTAAAATGACCTGAAATTCACTCCCCACCTCCGGAAAACCTGAGAGGATATGGTCGATCTGCCCAGGGTAAATATTGACGGCACGGAAGATGAACATATCGTCGGATCTACCCAAGAGCCGATCATGCATGGGGAGGATGTTTCCGCAGGAGCACCGATGAGGAATTATTCTCGTTAGATCGCGGGTCCGGTACCGAATGAGGGGAGCCGCTTCCTTTCTCAGGGTCGTAACCACCATCTCACCCGTCTCCCCTTCGGGGACGGGCTCAAGGGTCTCCGGATCGAGGATCTCCAGAATGTAATAATCCGCCCAATAGTGAATTCCCTCATGTTTGGGACATTCCAAACCCGTTCCGGGTCCATAGAGCTCCGTTAATCCCGGGATGTCGAACATACCCTCAACCCCTGAAAGCTCTATTATCCTCTTTCGCATGGCATCGCTTGATCTCTCGGACCCATAGATGATCTTGCTGAGGTTAATTCTGTCCCTGAGGCCCCGCCGCTCGATCTCCTCTGCCATCAAAAGGCCCATCGAAGCCGTGCAACACAAGACAGTGGATTGAAAGTCCTCGAGGAACTGGCATTGCATATCGAGGTTTCCGGGACCGGCGGGAATAACCAATGCCCCAAATTTCTCGCAGCCGAGCTGAAACCCCACCCCCGCCGTCCAGACCCCATAACCCACCGCGATCTGAACCCGATCTTCTTGGGTGAGGCCGGCCATCTCGTAGCACCGGGCGAACATGTCCGCCCAATCGTCGATGTCCTTCTGAGTATAGCAGAAAACTTTCCGCTTCCCCGTAGTTCCCGAAGAGGCGTGAATGCGGACGATTCGCTCAAAGGGAACTGACCTGAGTGGGAAGGGATACCCTTCCCTCAGGTCATCGGCCACAGTGAAGGGGAGTTTGGAGAGATCATCCGGGCTCGAAATATCCTGAGGCTTAACCCCTGCTTCGTCGAACTTCATCCGATAGTAATGCGAACCCTGGTATGCGTGCTTAACCGTCCACTTCAACCCCTCCAACTGAAGCCCCCTCAGTTCTTCTTCAAAACGAATATCCGGCATGAAAGTCCTTTTCATCGGATGGCCCTTTCCCTCGTGAATGCGTAGACCTTTACTCTATGTAGCACTCTTCTTCTGTAGAGAAAAGAGTATTTTCATTCTCCTCCCCCACTTTCCAAGTAGATTATGGAGGTTACCGTTCAGCGAACCATTCCGGGTATAACGAGAACAATCTGAGGAAAAATTATCAAGATGATGATGGAGATAATGGAGGCCACCACAAAGAAGCTTACGCTCTTGAAGATAGTCCCGATGTCTACCTTGGGAGCCAATGCCTTGACTACGTATAAATTGACCCCCACTGGGGGGGTGATTGCCCCTAACGTCGTCACCATGGTTAGGATGATGCCGTACCATATGGGGTCGAAACCGAGCGCGATTCCCAAGGGAAAGAAGATAGGAACGGTAAGAACCAGAAACCCCAGGGCATCCATAACACATCCACCTATCAGATAGATCAATAACACGAACGCCAAGATGACAAAAGGCGGTACCGGAAGGGAAGTGGCGAAATCCGCCACCAAAAAGGGGATTCTCGTCACCGCCAAAAAGCGACCGAAAATAATGGCCCCAGTAACAAGAACGAATACCATGCACGATATTTTCAGTGTCTCCACGAGGGAATTGGTGAAACCCTTCCAGGTCAGCCTGCCACTTGCGAGGGAGACGATAAACGTGAAAAAAACGCCGACTGCCCCGGCCTCGGTGGGGGTGAACAAGCCAAAAAACAAACCCCCGATCACCAACACGAATATCGCTATCGCCTCCATGACTCCGGGGAGCGACCCTATCTTCTCCTTGAAACTCGTCCTGGGTCCCACCGGCCCGAAATCCGGCCGGAGCCGACAGAGGACGAGTATGGTCAGCACGAACAGTATTCCCATGAGGATGGCAGGCAGAATACCACCGAGGAAGAGTTTGACGATGGATTGTTCTGTTTGCAAACCAATGACAATGATGACCACACTGGGAGGCATGACTGTACCCAAAGTGCCACCAGTGGCAACGGTACCGCTACTCAATCGAGCGTCATAACGATACTTTTCCATTTGTGGCAGGGCTACTGCACCCATGGTAGCCGCTGTGGCCGTATTGGAACCACAGATGGCTGCGAAGAGCTCGTCTGCGCCTATTGTCGCGATGGCAAGCCCCCCCGGCCAATGTCCTACCCACTTGTAGGCGGTGTTGTAAAGCCTCTCAGCTATCCCCGAGTTGAACGCGAGGTATCCCATGAGGACAAAAAGGGGTATCACCGTTAAGCCAAATTTGGAAAACGTGGTCCACAGATCAGTGGCTATCATGTTGAGGGCTGCCCTGAAGGAGACCACGTAACAAAACCCGCAGAATCCCACCACTGCCATGGCAAATCCAACGGGCATTCCCAGAAAAAAGAGAATAAGGAGCAGGATGAGGATTCCGATTATTCCAACAAGTACTGGGCTCATCGATCAGGTACCTTTTTCTCAACGAGAACCTTCAAGAGGTCGACCAAAAAGACCATGCAGAGAATGAAACAGCCGAGGGCAACTCCGTAGATGAAGGGATAGAAGATGATTCTCAGCGTTTCCGTAACCTCCCCTGTTCGCCAGATGGTTGTACCCCATACGGCAATTTGCCAGCCCGCAAGGGCAAAGAAGACCATGCAGATGAAGTAGTTGATTCCATTGAGGATTCTCCGGGTCCTTGCCGAGAATTGATTTACCACGATATCTATTCCCACATGACCCCGCTTCATCTGGGTATAGCCCAGGGCAAAGGCAGTGACTATGGCGCCAAAGAATCCCATGAACTCGTATACACCCTTTATGGGTAACCAAACGCAGCGAAGAAATACGTTGGTGCACGTCAGAAGCACCATTCCCACCAGGGCGATCCCAGCGACCCCGAAGAGTAGTTGGTTCAGAAACGCGCTCACCTTTTCCAGGTATGAGACCATTACCCCTCCTTGTTCCCTCTATGCCGGCAGGGGGGCTTGATTGCCCCCCTGCCGGGTTACCCAAGGACTAGCCTCCGTATTTCTTGCTGTATTTCTTGTTCATCTTCTTGATGTACTTGAGAACCTTCTTGCTCGGAACGCCCTTCGCCTCAGCGTCCTCAATCCATCTATCGGTTATCGGCGCCAGCAATTTATCCCACCGATCCGCCTCCTTCTTGGGAAGCTCGTAAATCTCGATATTGTAATTCTTCTTCGACCAGGCAATGGATTTCTCCACATGACCATCCATGTATCTGCCCGTCCATTCCGACTGCTCCCTGGCAAGATCATCCATGACCTTTTGCACATCTTTAGGGAGGGAATTCCACTTTGCCTGGTTCATCACCACGGCAAAGGGGTAAATGGGCCCGTTCATGATCGTCACGTGGCGGCAAAGCTCGGCATATTTGAAGTCCATGAGCGTCTCAAGGGAAGAGACTGCGCCCACCACCACGCCCTTTTGAAGAGCCTCGGGAGTCTCCGACTGGGGCATGCCGACCGGGGTGGCTCCCAAAGTCTTGAGGACCTGTAAAACGCCCCCAGAAGCCCTCAATTTGAGCCCCTTCAGGTCTTCTAGACTTTGCACTGCCTTCTTAGCATAGATATTGGCGGGCGCGCAGGTAAACATGGTGAGGACCTTCACGTCGGCGAATTCCTTGGGTTCATACTTCTCATAGAGGTCCAATAAGGTAAGGCTTGCCACCGTGGCATTGGGGAAACCGACGGGGAGGGCTGTCGCATTGGTTACAATAAAACGACCCGGCTGATAGGCCATGCACAAGCACCCTATATCCGCCTGTCCAGCAATGACGCCGTCCATCATGTTCTTGGCGCCGAGCAAGGTTCCGCCGGGATAGGTATTGACGCTCACCTCTCCATTGGTGCGTTTCTCCACCTCCTTTTTCCACCTCTCCATCTGTACGCAGGGAAAAGTGGGTGCCGGCGGAAAATTCGCGTAGCTCAGCTTAATGGGCCCAGCAGCCGCCGGTGCCGACAAGAGAAAGCTGCAACCCACCAGCGCCACGGTAACGATCAACGAACATATGGTTCCCGACAGTTTTGAACAAACTTTCCTTTCCATAAAACACCTCCTTAGGATTCTAATTATGTTAAACGGAGATTAGGTTCCTTTTTTTCACCTCCCCTCTTCTTGTGGAATTATTCGGGGATACACTCTAACCTACGACGCCGCATAGTCTGGGAGCAACCCTAACAAAGGTGAATTCATCAACGGATATAAAACCACATTTAACCCCACCCGTTTTATCATGTTGTCCAGCTAACTTTTGGCACAGCAAGCGTCGGTCACCGAGCATTCGGTGTGCACCTCCCCGAGAAGTCGAGCAAAAAATAGGGCCACGAACCATTGGAGCAGCTCGTAGCCCTTATTCCTCGTTTTTTCTTTTCAGTCCTCAGCTAACTCGGATAGGCCAAACCGCTCCTCTATTTCCGTTGCACCACCGCCACCCAGAACAGAAAAGCCTATCCATAAATCATCTCCTTTAGCTGCCATTAGTATCATAATGATAGGAAACTGTCAACCTTTTTTTGATGTTTTTTTGATGTTACAGCATAATTCACTGGTAATTATATTTACAAAGGGTCCCCTTTGAGTTATTTTTGGGGCACCCTTAAACAAAGGAGGAGATGTAATGAATCCTAAAGACATGGGATTTTCTACCAAATCCGTTCACAGCGGGGAAAAGCTCTGCCCCCTCACGGGGTCGATAATCACACCCATCTACCAGACGTCAACGTTCGGATTTCCCGATCTCGATTCCCTCAAGAGGGTATTTGCCGACCATACAACGGGGTATTTCTATACCCGGTACAGCAATCCTACTCTCGAGGCAGTCGAGGGGAAACTCGCCGATGTAATGGGCGCCCAAAGGGCTTTGGTTTTCTCATCGGGGATGGCCGCCCTGACATCGGCAATATTTGCCCTGGTTTCCTCGGGCGACCATATCGTCTCCGCCTTCGACATCTATGGGGGCACCTTCAACTTCTTCGCCAACGTGCTGCCCCGATATGGGGTGACCGTCGATCTCATACAGACTACAGAAGCCAAAAGGTTGGCCGAGTCGGTTAAGTCCAACACAAAGGTCATCTTCTTCGAATCACCCACCAACCCCCTGTTGAAACTGATGGATATCCGCGAAGTAGCGAATATCGGGAAGAAACATGGAATCCCAACATTTATGGATAACACCTTCGCCACATCCTTCAATCAGAGGCCTATAGAAATGGGAATTGACCTCGTGATGCACAGCGCCACCAAGTATCTGGGAGGTCATAGCGATCTCATCGGCGGCGTGGTTGCTGGTGGAGAGGAACTTATGGGAAGGGTTATGTCTTCCCGCTACGTATTTGGTGGCGTTCCAGACCCCCAATCAGCCTGGTTACTGATGCGGGGGGTCAAGACCCTCAAGGTTCGAATGGAAACCCACAACCAAAACGGTATGAAGGTGGCCCAATTCCTTGAAAAACATCCTCGTATTGATCGGGTTTGCTATCCAGGCTTGAGGAGTCATCCCCAACACGAATTGGGAAAAAGCCAGATGAAGGCGTTCGGCGGTATGGTGAGCTTCGAGGTAAAGGGAGGAGGCGAGGCGGTGACTCAATTCCTGGGGAGCCTAAGAATATGCCAGCTTGCCGTAAGCCTGGGTGGTATCGAATCGCTCATCTGCCCGCCCGCATTGACAACCCACCGGAGACTCACCAAGTCCGAAAGGACCAGGGCAGGGATAAAAGATAACCTCATCCGCCTTTCGGTGGGCATTGAAGACGCCCGAGACCTCATCGACGACCTTAACCAGGCTCTGAACTCCATCTCCTGAGGAGGGCGAGAAGCGCTCAGAGAGGACTGATCAAGGTGCGGGGGAAACAGGCCATAATATCATCACTCCTTTGGCGGAAATCAAAATTTTCCCCAATAAACAAGCCGTCCATGTGATTGGTCAATGCCTGATTGTTTCCCTCACCTTCCCTAGAATCCTTGCCATGATCTCGCCCGCGACTCCGTTGATGACCACATCAGCATAACTATCGTGAGGCGTGGGATCTCGATTGATAATGACTAATTTGGCCCCGCCCTGTTTGGCCCTGACGGGCATAGTAGCGGCTGGTTGAACGACTAAGGAGGAACCGATAACGACGAACAAATCAGAGCCGAAAGATCGCTCATAGGCCTCGTTGGTCTCCCTCTCCGGCATGGCTTGTCCGAAAGAGATGGTATCCGGTTTGAGCAAGCCTTCGCAATCGTCGCAGCGGGGAACTTTTACCCCGTTAAGAATTCTCTCCTGGACCTCATCACGATCGTATTTCCTCCTGCAGCTCAGGCATGATACTGAAAGGGCTGTTCCATGGAGTTCGATAATCTTTTCCCGGGAATTTCCGGCCTTATGATGAAGCCCATCGATATTCTGAGTGATGACGCAATCCAATTTGTCGAGCTTTTCCAATTCCGCAATGGCAAGATGAACTGGGTTCGGCTTGGCTTTCTTCAGGGATTCATAGACTTCCGTACTCATCTGCCAGTATTTCTCCCTGGATTCCTCGTTGGTCAGGAATTTCTGGAAGTAAAAGTCTTCAGGGTTGTACTTGTCCCAAATCCCCCCGCGACTTCTAAAATCCGCAATGCCAGACTCAGTGCTGGCGCCTGCTCCAGTGAAGACCACAATCCTCCTCGAACGGACAATGAATTCCGCAACGGTTTCGATTAATTCCTCCATGTCATTCCTCCTTAGCCATGATATGAGCTCGGGTATATATCGATCGAAAATTGAATCATTTCGCCTTTCATTTTTTGAGAAATTAACCTATTATAACCAAAAACACCGCATGGGAAAATTCCCATTCACGCCATGGACATTGAAGCAGCATTAAAAAGGTGTCCTCTCTTCTCGGGCTTGGAGGATCGGGAAATTACCGAGATCGAGGCTATCTCCGCATCAAAGAGATACCCTAAGGGAACCTCCATCTTCTCTGAGGATCAGGAGGCAAAGGGGTTTTTCGTCGTCATTTCGGGTAGGGTAAAGATCTATAAGCTTTCACCCGAGGGAAAGGAGCAGATCCTTCACATCATTTCGCCTGGGCAAACCTTCGCCGAAGCGGCGCTCTTTGACGGCTCCACTTACCCTGCATTTGCCGAATCTCTTGCGGAAACCCGGGTTCTGTATTTCCCCAAGGAAAGCTTTGTCAACCTCATCCGAAAAAATCCTCAGATGAGCTTGAACATGATTGCCAGCCTTTCCCATTGGTTGAGGGAATTCGTTAGTTTGGTCGAGGAGCTATCGCTAAAGGATGTCTCCGCCAGGCTCTCACAATACCTGATGGATCTTTCCGCCCAATCGGGCCGAAGCTCCGAAAGGGGAATTGAATTCAAACTCGATATTAGCAAAAGCCAACTGGCTTCTCAACTGGGGACAATCAGCGAAACCCTCTCCCGCGCACTAAGGAAACTTCGTGACAGGAGGATCATCGAGGTTGAGGGAAAGAAAATCACCATCCTCCAAAAGGACGCCCTTGAGGAGATCTCCTTGGGTATCCCCCTCTAACTCTCTCGCTTCGCGGATTTTCGTCCTTTTCATCTTTCCTATTGCCGACAGACTAATATCTCCAGTCGCTCGCTCTCCTTACGGTTAAGATGGAGAACAAAATGAGTTCGATCATCCCTTAACACCTACCTTAGCGGGTATCCCGGAGGAGTTTCTCAACCTCATTATCAGGGAGAACAATAAAACACCTAAAATTGACCTAAATCAAACCGATGGAAAGGGAAAAAAGATATTTTACACAAAAAGAAATCAGTGAACTGGAATGATTCCACAGGATGGCACAGAGGGGGATCCTCGAGGAGACCATCCATTTGATCCGGGAGGGGATGGGCGGAAGATTGGCCTCCCTTACTATAGAGGAGTGCCGTGTAGGGGTATTCTTCACTGGGGTGAAATTGAATAGCGGCCATACAGGCGGTGCTTTCACCCCAGTTAAGGAGATCCCCGAGGCCGTGTGCTGCCCTGCCATACTTCGGCGGCACGGATGCCCGATGCGGGGAAGCTTACAAAGAAGGGCATCGATGCGTTTCTCGCTTACGCCATGAGTTCCAATCCCATCAAGAGTGCCATCGGGGTGGCTGTACTCAATGCCCTGTCCCACTACCTGTTCGAAAACGGCCTCGGGAAACATTATGATATCTATTACGGTGGGGATGGTCTTGATTCCATGGAAATAAGCCTACCGGAGACAGTCTGTCTCGTAGGCGCTTTTGCCCCATATATCCGGAGGTTTAAAACATCGGGAAACCAGTTTTTCATCATCGAAAAGACCCCAGAAGCCCTGAGACCGGAGGAGATGAAATACTACAGACTACCCAGCGAGGCCCCGCATGTTCTTTCGGAGTCTGATGCGGTCATTATCACGGGCGCAGCCATTGTAAACCATACCATCGATGAGCTTTTGAATCAGACGAAGCCGGATTCCCGGATAGGTATCATTGGCCCTACCGCCAGCATGGTTCCCGATGTTTTCTTCAAGGAGGACGTGGACGTCATGGCAGGGGTTCGGATAACGGATCCCGACCTGATGCTCCGGATACTTGCAGAGGGGGGTTCTGGGTACCACCTCTCCGATGCCTGTGCACAAAGGGTGGTCTATGTCAATAATGATGAAGGCAAAAACCAATAGCGAGGAGGAAAAAGCCATGAGAGAAGAAGTGGAGAAAGCGTTGGATAAGATCAGGCCCGCACTTCAAGCCGATGGAGGCGATATCGAGCTCGTCAACGTGGGGGAAGACGGGATAGTTCAGGTAAGGCTTACGGGGGCCTGCGGAGGGTGTCCCATGTCTCAGATGACCCTAAAAATGGGTGTGGAAAAAACCCTCAAGCAAATTGTCCCCCAGGTGAGAAGTGTTATAACGGTTTAACCCCATTTCGTCTGGGGGAAATTCCAAGGGCCATAGTCCAGTCGCTATGGCCTTTATTTCTCAATACTTGACGCAATGTGCTCATTTCGGCTATATTCCTCCCCATCAAAAAACTGATCTGCGTGAACCTCCATCCCTAACCCTGAGCAAAACTCAGTATTCGTGCCTTTCTTAATATCATGATGGGTAAAATACGAAGTGTGGCTGCCGGACTGATCCTGATCAGCTCAATCATACTGTATTTCATGCCGTCAACGGGGGGCATAAGCAGGGAAGTGATACGGGCCAGTGCCCTGGTCGTATTTGCAATAGGCTTCTGGGCAACCGGTGCGCTGCCTGAATATCTGACAGCACTGATTTTTTTCCTCATAGCCATGATTTCTAAAGTGGCCCCTGCAACAGTGGCCTTTTCTGGCTTTCATTCCACGGCGCTTTGGCTGGTCTTCGGCGGGCTTGTCCTTGCCGCTGCCGTGAAACGAACCGGCCTCGGCCAGCGCCTTGCCCATCGCCTATTGGGCTTCTTTGGCACTTCCTATGTTGCCGTCATCAGCGGTATCGTTCTGTTAGGAATGCTGGTTGCTTTTTTTATGCCCTCGACCATGGGACGGGTGGTCCTGGTCATTCCGGTGGTGGTGGCCATGGCCGAACGCCTCGGTTTTTCAGAGGGCAGCCCTGGCCGTAACGGGATGGTCTTGGCCGCAACAGTGGGGTGCTTTGCGCCTTCGTGTGCCGTGCTGCCGGCGAATGTACCGAATATGGTGCTGGCAGGCACATCCGAGAACCTCTATAACCTTACCTTCAGCTATGGTAACTATCTAAAGCTTCACTACCCGGTGGTCGGTTTCATGAAAGGGATCACCATTGTCATATTGACCTGTTTTTTGTTTCCCGATAGAGTTCGATCTGTTCCTTCAACACACCACGGGACGGCAGAGCCCTTTAGCGCCCACGAGTGGATGCTGACGCTCATTTTATCGGGAACGTTGCTCCTTTGGGGGACCGACTTTCTCCATGGCGTTTCACCTGCATGGGTGGCCCTCGCTGCAGCCGTGGTGTGTATGCTCCCTTTCATTGGGCTCTTACCGGTCGGGGCTTTTACCCAGGCGATAAATTTCGGCCCGATTTTCTATGTGGCAGGGGTTCTCGGTGTAGGGGCTGTGGTGGCAAAAACGGGGATAGGAAACATCCTCGGAAGGGGACTGCTGGAGCTCATTGGTTTTGAGCCGGGCCATGATATGCGCAATTTCGTCTCGCTGGTAATTCTCTCCACTGCCGTCAGCCCAGTAGCCACTGCGGTCGGCGTTCCTGCTGTATTGGCCCCTCTGTCCGCCGATATTGCCGAAGCAACAGGTTTTCCCTTGGCGACGGTATTGATGACCCAGGCGATCGGTATATCCAACCTTATCCTCCCTTATCAGGTACCTCCGGTAGTGGTAGGAATGCAGCTCGGCGGGGTGAGTATAACCCGAGGTATGCGATTGACCCTTGCCCTCGCCGCCGTTTCAATTTTCATCCTGATGCCCATTAACTATCTCTGGTGGTGTCTCCTCGGCGTTTTCGGCCACGCCCCAATCGCCTCTCCATGATACTCCCCCTTGCCACCCCCCTATGCCAGATAGTGGTAGAGGAGGTCCAACCTCCCCCTTTTGATCAGATAGGGGCCTGAAAACCTCATCACCTCCCTCACCTTTTGCCTGTATTTGCGGTTGTAACACTGGGTATCGCATTTCTTGCACATTGGCTTGGGGTTATGAGGACATTGAAAACGTTTTCGCATCCCATAGCTGAGAAGCTCCGAACAGGATTCACACAAGTGGACCCCCTTCTCCATGAGGCCGGCTATCTCTTCAAAGGGTAGAGAGAAGGGCTTTTTGAAATCTTCCCTATGTTTCTCCTGGCAGAAGATATGGACAAAGCGAATGAGGATCTGGATATCCCTTTTCTCTTTTTGACTCAATACCATTGGATCCTTCCCCTTCTCCTCTTCAATATATGAGGGCTTTTGCGAAGCCGCTTTGACCTTGGTCAAAAATTCTCCTTTATTATGGTATGCTGAAAGGTGAGAAAACGACTGAATCAAAACGAGGATCAAAGGGGAGAGGGACTCAGAACGGGACCCTCCTCACTCCGTCAGATCGTTGATCCAGGCCTCTCGGTATGGTCCGGTCAACAATCCTATGCCCAGTTCGTTCTCATTCATCATCGCTTCCAAAATTCCGGAACTAGCAGGACGATGACCGTATAGAGTTCAAGCCTTCCGATGAGCATGCAGAAGATGAGGATCCATTTCCCGATTATGGGAATCGACGTATAATTGTCCATGGGGCCAACCACTCCCAGCCCAGGCCCGATATTATTGATCGTCGCTGCCACCGAGACAAATGCCGTGATAATATCAAGGCCCACCAAGGCCATGATAGCTGACGCCAGAACAAAAACCAGTATGAAGAGAAAGAAAAACCCCCAAATTGACTGAATGACCCCTTCGGAGACGACTTTTCCTCCGAGTCGAACCGGAATGACACCGCGGGGATGAATGAGCCGTGACAACTCCCTGCGCCCCTGCTTCAAAAGGAGAAGAATCCTCATACACTTCATGCCTCCTCCCGTGGATCCAGTCGAGCCACCGATAAACATGAGAACCACGAGGGTGTACTGTACAAAGGAGGGCCACTTCTCGAAGTCGGCCGTTGTGTATCCCGTGGTGGTCATGATGGATGTCACCTGAAAGGAGGCGTACCGAAAGGCCGTTGCCAAGCTATCGTAAATCTGAAGTCGCAGGACCAGCGTGACGAGAAGCATAACCCCTGCAAGGGTTACCCAATAGAAACGAACCTCGCTGTTTCGATAGAAGGCCCGGAAATTGCCCGTTAGGGCCTGATAGTGGAGGGCAAAGTTGGTTCCCGCCAGGATCATGAAAACCGTTATGAGACCATCGAAATAAGCTCTATTGTAGGAGCCGATACTGATATTTCTCGTCGAGAATCCCCCCGTTGCCATGGTTCCGAAGGTGTGGCAGAGGGCTTCAAAAAGGTTCATTCCCCCGAACATCAGGAGGAAGGTCTCGACGGCCGAGATGAGGATGTAGACCTGCCAGAGAATCTTAGCCGTTTCCGCGATCCGTGGCTTCAACTTATCGGCTACGGGCCCCGGAACTTCGGCTTTGAAGAGTTGCATCCCTCCCACTCCGAGCAAGGGAAGGATGGCAATAGACAGAACAATGATCCCCATGCCGCCCAGCCAGTGGGTCAGACTCCGCCAGAAGAGTATCCCCCGGGGCGTTCCCTCTATAGCGGCAAGCACCGTGGCTCCCGTGGTGGTAAAACCAGACGTGGACTCAAAATAGGCTTCCACAAAACTCGGCAAAACCCCGGACAGCATATAGGGAAGTGAGCCGAAAAAGGCCGCGGAAGCCCATCCGAGGCTTACAATGGCGAACCCCTCCCGGTGGGAGATCTCCCGGGTGGTCCCTCGAAAGAGCAGCAAAAGAAACACCCCTGCTCCCGTGGTAATGGCCGCCGATAGGACTATGGGCCAGAAATCCCCATCTCGGTAGTATAGGGAGAAAAAGAGGGGGAAAAGCATCGTGAGGCCAAGGAAGAGGATCAGGGCCCCCATGATCCGGAAGATCAGCCCGAACCGCATTAGAAATACTCCAGCTTGACCATGAGCGTCTTTTCCACCTTGGGAATGGCCGATTGGAGGGCAAAAATAACGACTCGATCGTCGGGAAGGATGATATCATTCCCCCCGGGGATGATGACTTCTCCACCCCGCACAACGGCACCGATGATGGCTCCTTTGGGGAACTTCAGCTCCTTGATGGGCCGGTTGACAATATCCGATGTATCCAAGGCTACGGTTTCTATGACCTCGGCATCCTCCTCTTTAAGGGTTGCGACGGAAAGGATCTTTCCCCTTCTGATGTAATGCATGATCCTTCCAATGGCTGACAGACGCGGGCTCACCACGGCATCAATCCCAATAGTAGGCAAAACCGGTAAGTAGTGAAGGTGTCTGACGAATGTGATCGTCTTTCGTGCGCCCAGTCGTTTGGCAAGAAGGGATGCTAAAATGTTGGCATCCTCATCATCCGAGGCCGAGACAAAGAAGTCGGCATCCTCGATGCCTTCCTCCCTCAGGAGTCTCTGATCGGTTATCTCTCCTTGAAGAACGAGCACCTTCTCCAGGCTCTCGGCCATCCGCTCACATCTTGTTGAGTCCTTTTCAATCATGCGAACGGTGATTCCACTGTCCTGAAGCTGCCGGGCCACCTCAAAAGCGATATGGCTCCCCCCGGCGATAAAGACTCGTTTGACGGGCTCCTCCTTCTTTCTGAGATAGACCAGGACATTTCTGATCGAATGCCGATCAACCACGGCATAGAGGATATCCCCCGCGAAAATCGTTTCGTCCCCATGGGGAATGACGATTCGGTCATCCCTGGAGATGGCCACAATGAGCACCTTGAGATCCGGAAACAAGTCCCTGACCTCTCGCAGTTCCCTGAGCTTCTTGCCCACCACGTAGCTATCTTCCTCGATCTTGACACCGAGAAGCTCTACTTTCCCATCGGCAAACTCTGCAAAATCGGCAGAGCCAGGATTCTCAATGAGCCTCACGATGGTTTTGGCCGTCTCCATTTCCGGGTTGATGCAGAGGTCAATATCGAGATGCTGTTCATCGAAAATTTGGGTTTCCCTGGTGTACTCGAGATTGCGGATACGTGCTATGCGTTTGGGAATCTTGGATTGGGTTCCCGCTATGAGACAGACAACCATGTTGATCTCGTCACTGTCTGTAACCGCTATTACCATTTCTGCCTCCTCGATTCCCGCTTCCTTCAAGACGCCGGGGCTGCTGCCCTTGCCGAGCAAAGACTTGACATCCAGGGTTTCATCGATGTGCCGAACCTTTTCAGGGTCATGGTCGATAACCACGACATCGTGGCCTTCTTTCGAGAGTTTCATGGCCAGGTTATACCCAACTTCCCCGGCTCCAATGATCACGATCTTCACGTCTCCTTACCCCGTACCCCCTCGATACGCGTTTCATCGAGATGTAATGAAAACCCTCTGTACTATGATAGGGATTTACTCAGGGAAAGCAAGTGCAGAATGAGGACGATGGGAATTTTTTGAGAAACGATAGCAGAATGAGAAGGAGATAGTCAAGATGTGGCTGCATCGCATGGCCGACACTATGGGAATAAGAAGCTCAGGAAAAGGACCTCTCCGGATATGTTACCACCATAAGAGAGTCCTCTTTCAGCCGTTTTGGATTGATCACCAGATTGTGGTTTTTCAATTTGGGATTTTGTCCCCATCTCGCGATCGGGTGATCCGTACCCGTTCTATTCTCCTCCCATCAGCGGATTCAATGGTCATTATCAGGTTGCCAAAACCAACCCTTTCCCCCGTCTTGGGAACCCTTCCCAACAGATGGAAGATGAATCCCCCCACCGTCTCAAAATTCTCCTTTTGAATCTCAACATCGAAATAGCTTTCCAATTCCTCAATCTCCAATTTCGCATCTACCGAGATCGATCCATCCCCAAGACGAATGATCCTCCCTTCCACTCGCTGATCATATTCATCCTCTATCTCCCCGAATACCTCTTCGATGAGGTCCTCTATGGTAACTAGGCCCGATAGTCCCCCATATTCATCGACGACAATGGCCATATGAACCCGCTTCGTCTTGAATTCCTTGAGCAATTCCTCCAGCCTTTTCGTTTCCGGTATGAAATAGGGTTGTCTCATCACCCGTTCGAGAGGGATTGCTTCCTCGTCTTTTCCCCAAAACTTGAGGAGATCCTTGGCATAAACAATTCCGACGATGTTATCGATTTTGCCCTCGAAAATGGGGATTCGAGAGTGGCCTTTGGAGATGATGAGGTCGACGACGTCCTTGATTCTGGCCTTGCTGGAGACACATTTGACATCCGGTCGTGGAACCATAACTTCACGGACAACGGCCTGCTTGAGCTCGAATATCCCGTGAATCATCTCGTGCTCTTCCTGGTCGATTACCCCCTCCTCTTCACCGACATCGATGATGGATTGGATATCTTCTTCGGAGAGGCAAGCTTTTCGGTTTCGGAAGAAACGGCGGCACAATCTCGCAAATTTGTTCAGCATGCCGCTTTTCGAATCATCCTCCAGGGGTCACCACGCTCCTTTTCATGGTTTGGATAAGGCGTCTTTGAGCTTTGTACCTCGATTAGGCCATAATCTGTTAAAGAGTCTCTCTTGAACCATCTCCATCGGTTGTCGACGCCCTCTGGCGTGATCATAGCCCATAAGGTGAAGGATGCCGTGGATGAGGAGAAAGGCGATCTCTTCCTCAAGGCTCAAGCCCGATTCCCGAGCCTCCTTTATCGCCGTCTCCACGGAGATAACCACATCTCCTAGCAACTGGGGGGTAATTTCGGAAAACTTCCCTTGGGCCATGGGAAAGGAAATCACATTGGTGGGGCGGTTTCTCTTGAGATACTTGTCGTTTAAATCCCTGATCTCCCGATCATCGACAAAAAGTATGCTGATCTCTTTATCCGGGTGATTCAACTCTTTTAGGATCATTCGGGCCACCCTTGTGATCATCTTTTCGTCCAGTTTTACGAGGTCTTGTCGATTTTGAATGAATACCTTCATTGGCCTCTTTCTTTGAGCCATTTTGCTCTTCCTGAGAATCCGGGTATTCAACCCGCTGGTGGAAAATTCCTGTAAGGATTCGACTGAAGTTTTCCTCGATGTAATGGAGATCCCTAAGGGTTAATTCACAATCGTCGAGCTGCCCATCGGTAAAGATATTATTGATGATCCGGCTGACTAGCCCCTTAACCCGAGATGTCGTGGGTTCGGATAGCGTCTTGGATGCAGCTTCCACGGCATCTGCCAGCATCACAATTCCCGCCTCCTTCGTCTGGGGTTTTGGACCTAAATATCGGAAGTCCTTTTCGTTGATGGATTCGACCCCTGGATTTCCCTTTTCCTTTGCCTTCTGGTAGAAAAAGGAAATCAGGCTTGTCCCGTGGTGTTGTTTAATAATGTCGAGGATCTTCTTGCCGAGCTTCTGTCCCTTGGCTAACTCTACCCCATCCTTTACATGGACGTTGAGGATTAAACTGCTCATGCTCGGGGACAATTTGTCATGGGGATTTCTCTTCCCCCCCTGATTCTCGGAAAAATAGAGGGGCTTTTTGATTTTCCCGATATCATGGTAATAGGCACTGACCCTTGCCAACAGTGGATTAACATTGATTGCCTTTGCCGCCGCTTCAGCAAGGCTGCCAACGATAATACTGTGATGGTAGGTTCCCGGGGCCTGGACGATGAGATCCTTGAGAATGGGCTGATCGAGGGTGGCCAGCTCCAATAACGTAATATCGGTCGTGTAGCCGAAAATCCCCTCAACGATAGGGGTAGTCCCCAAGACAATGATAGCGCTCAATATGCCCCCGAGGAACCCGAAGCCGCTATTGAATAGATCTTCGAATCCCAGAGTTCCTCTGAACATTCCGTAAAAAACGATCACCAGGACATTGGCCGCTCCAATATGTAATCCGGCCTTTATGAGGGTGTTCCGCTGCTCACATCGGGCAACGCCATTGGCCCCCACAATACCCCCGATAAAAAGGTAAATGAAAAAGAAGAGGCTGTTGTCCAAGAGGACGGCCGAAAACAGGCTGGCAATGACGGAATAAACGATGGCGACTTCCGAGTTGATCACAATGCGGGTCAACATCGCCCCTGCGGCCACGGGGAAGAGATAATAATAGGACGATGGGGGAATGGTTAAGAAGTTGCTCTCAATGGATTCCGAGATGAAGATGAAGAGCTTTAAGGCTATGACGACCATGATGAGGTTCAAGCTGACAAAGAGTAGATCCCTGGAACCGAGGGAGATCTTACTGATGTTCTTCGTGGAAAACGCATAGAGGAGATAGACAATCATGAGGATCAGAAAGAATAACCCCAGGGTAATCAGGAACACATTCGCTTTTTCCCTCAATGCCTCAAGGGCCTGAAGTTTAACCAGATGCCCCTTCGTTATCCTCTCCCCTTCCCTGACTAACATTTCACCTTTCTTGATTTGAAATAAGACGGGTTTGACCTCATGAATGGCCGTGGCCTTGCGCGCTTCGGTCTCATTGCGATTGAAGGTTAAGTTGGGTTCTATGAGATGAGAGGCGATTTTGACTAAAACAGGTAAGACAGGTCTGAATTCCCTGCCGAGAGTCTTGGATAAGGCATTGGCCTTCTGTTTGATGACCGTCTGGGTTTGAGCGGAATCGATAATGGTATCGAGGTGGCTTCTTATTCTCTCGGTTTGGGTCTGGATATTTCGCACAACGATCCCCTTGGCCTTCTCTTGAACCAGAAAATCTCGGTCTCCCACGATGCCCTTGTTCATAAGGGGGTGGACAAAACTGAGGATGACATCCTCTACGGATTGGCCAAACCCGCTCTTGGCCAGGACATTAAACTCCCTGGAGGTGAAGGTAACCCCGAGGACCTCTCCCAACTCCTTCCCCCTCTCCCCCTCTCGACCCATGACCTCATCACGTTCCACATGCTCCCTCATGAGGGAAAAGGAGGTCCGGATTTTTCCCATGATTTTCTGTAGGATGGACGGATCGTAATCGTAGATGGAAAGTACCGCCTTTTCGGCCTCAATCCGTTTGGTCAGGGTTGTATTTTCATCCTCCACCAGGAAATCCTGGGTCGATTTGATGTCGGCCGATGCAACGCCCCCTACCTGGTAATGTTCGGAGGGGATCTGAATTGCAGGGGAAAGCAACAGGGCCAAGATGATGGTGGACGTAACTCCGATCATCCACCTCTGTACTGAGGGGTTGAGGTAGATGGGGGCGAGGTAGAGCCTCTTGAAATCGCGAAGCCTTTTCAAGGACAAAGGGGGTTTTTTGGCCCGGCTATTTTGGGGCTTTCCCCTTCGAAGGCTCCCATTATCCACGGTTGTGTCCCTTCAATCCTTTGAGCCGAGCCCTCGATTCCGCTTTTTCATATGCCATGATGATATCGGTAACCAAGGGATGGCGAACAACGTCCTTTTCGGAGAAATAGACGAATGAGATTCCTCGGATATCCTTAAGGATTCCTTGAATCTCAATCAACCCGGAGTTTTTGTTTTCGGGCAAGTCTACCTGAGTGATATCTCCCGTAATAACCGCCTTTGAATTGAACCCCAAACGGGTCAGGAACATCTTCATCTGTTCAGAAACCGTGTTTTGGGCTTCGTCCAAGATGACGAAGGAGTCGTTGAGAGTTCTCCCCCTCATGAACGCCAAGGGAGCCACCTCAATTATTCCCCTCTCGATCAATTTACTCGCCTTGTCGAAATCCATCATTTCATGGAGGGCGTCGTAAAGGGGCCTCAGATAGGGGTTTACCTTCTCATACATATCCCCGGGTAAGAACCCCAGTTTCTCTCCCGCCTCAACGGCCGGCCGAGTCAATACAATTCGTTCAACCTCCTTCTTGAAGAGAAATGAAACGGCCATGGCCATGGCCAAGTAGGTTTTTCCCGTGCCGGCAGGGCCGATCCCGATGACGATATCATAATGCCTTATTGCGTCCAAATATTCCTTTTGTACAATGCTTTTCGGGGTGATCACCCTCTTCTTGCACGAAATGTAGATGGTATCGAGGAATATCTCCTCCAAATTTACCGAATTATCCGATGAGAGGATTTGGATTGAATAATCGATGTCGCTGGGATACAGCGGATAACCCTTCTTAAGCAGGGAATAGAGCTCCTGTATGAGCCTTCGGCTCAGGTCGACCTCGATATCATCCCCGCAAATGATGATGGTATTTGCCTTGGTGGATATCCTTACCCCGAGGGCCCTTTGAATTCGCCTAAGATGCTCTCCTTGAACGCCGAAAAGCTGGTTGGCCAGACGATTATCATCGAGGGTTATCTTTTCAACCTTCTCCTTTTCCCCTTCTTTCAATGAACCCCCTTCATTCTCCCATTATCTGTACGGTAACCCTTCTGCTTCGAGGCCGGTTATCGAAATCCAACAGGACGACTTGCTGCCATGTACCAAGGAACAATCTTCCTCCCATTAAGGGGATACTTAAAGAGGGCCCCAAAAGAGAGGCCCTTACATGGGAAAACCCGTTTCCATCGCCCCATCTTCGATCGTGTTCGTAGGAAATATCCCTCGGGGCTATTCTATCGATGGCCTTTTTGAGGTCATTGACCACCCCTGACTCAAATTCGATGGTAGTCAAAGCCGCCGTCGATCCTGAAATAAACAACAGTATACTACCATCTTGAACCCCGGATTGCAATACCTCTTCTTGAACCTCACGAGTGATATTGATGATATCGGTTTGACCAGTAGTTTTGAATGGTAGCTCTGATGTCACGATTTTCATCTCTCCACCCACTCCTTTTGGGGCTTTGCCCTGATAATGAGCCCTATCATCTGCCCCATTATTGGGAGATATCCTCAAAAGCCGGGATGGCCCCAAGGCCATTGGCCCTTTGTACAGATCGTATGATCGCATGGATGAGGGCTACTTCGGCAAGGATGCCCACGGTGTTTACATCGGCCTCTTTTTCCCCAAGAGAGAGGGCGAAGATGACATCTCCGTCGAAGGTTGTATGAAGGGGGGAAATGGTTTTTGCCAGCCCATTATGAGCCAGTTTGATCACCTTTTTCAAATCCTCTCTGTATAGGTGGACATCGGTGGCAATAATCGCCAGGGTAGTGTTGAGGGACCCGAATTGTCTCCTAATGGTCCCCTCCATTATGTGTTTAGATGAATCGACTAACCCCTTGCTCCTTTCCGATGTCCTGGCTCCCGCCAAAATCCTACCACTGTGAGGGTCGATGATGTCCCCAAAGGCATTGACCACGACGAGGACTCCCACCGTCGCCCCAGATTTCGATTTCATGCTCGCCGTTCCGATTCCGCCTTTCATTCCTCGTTTGATACCAAAGAGCTTTCCCACTGTGGCCCCGGTTCCAGCTCCGACGCTTCCTTCCTCAACGCCACCTCCCCGAGCGCTCATGCAGGCCTTATAGCCCATCTCCGCATCCGGACGGACCCGATAGTCTCCAATCCCAAGATCAAAGATAACGGCCGCAGGGACAATGGGAACCTTGGTTATGACAACATCGAATCCTCTGCCCCTTTCCTCCAGGAATTTCATCACCCCACCGGCGGCATCTAAACCGAAAGCGCTCCCTCCTGCAAGGCAAACTCCGTCAATCCGGTCCACCAAATGGCCCATGGCTAGGGCATCCATCTGCCTGGTCCCCGCAGCGGTTCCCCATATATCCCCTATTGCTACGGCTCCTTCCTCGCAAAGGACAACGGTACAACCCGTTAGGGCTTCAAAATGGGAAAAATGACCCACTCGAATACCGCTTACATCCGTTATGGCATCGTCCATGCCCGGCCCATCCTGCCGAGGAATTTGATATTGGCTCTCCCTTTTGTCGGCCGATGATCTCTTATGGAATAAGGATAGGTTGTGTCTTTAAACATCGGGGATTCAAAAAGTAACAGAATTGGTTTATATTGTCAAACTACATGGAGCGTGAAAGGAATTCATTGTTAATAAAAGCAACCGTGAGGAGGGAGGAGTGCCATGATTTCCGAGGACTTGATGAGGTCGATTTCCTCAAAAAACCCAGCTAGGATGCTCATGTTCGTGATCGATGGATTAGGGGGCCTTCCATTAAATGGAAAGACGGAATTGGAGCAGTGCCACATACCCAATCTCGATAAACTAGCCGCGCAATCCATCTGTGGGCTTGTGGACCCCATCTCCCCCGGAATTACCCCCGGAAGCGGTCCCTCTCATCTGGCCCTCTTCGGATATGATCCCATCAAATACCAGATCGGCCGTGGTGTTTTGGAGGCCCTAGGGATAGGAATGCACCTTACTGATAACGATCTGGCCGCCAGGGGGAATTTCGCCACCCTTGGTGAAAAAGGGGTCATCGTCGATAGGAGGGCAGGGAGGATTTCAACCGAAAAAAACAAAGCCCTCTGCGATCTGTTGCAGAATGGCATTGGAGAGGTAGAAGGGGTGAAGGTCACCATTAATCCGGGAAAGGAACATCGATTCGTCGTCCTCTTCAAGGGCGAAGGGTTGGGAGATGGGTTAACCGACGCCGATCCCCAAAAGAATGGGAAGCCGAGCATCCCGGCCTCCGCCACTACTGAAAGTGCCAAGTTCTCCGAAAGAGTCATCAATCGATTCATAAAAGAGGCAACCCACCTCTTGAGATCCCAAGAGTCGGCCAATACCATTCTATTGAGGGGCTTCTCTCAGATCCCCAAAATTCCGAGCATGACGGAACTCTTCCAGGTTCGTCCGGCTGCCATCGCGGTCTATCCCATGTATAAAGGGATAGCGAGATTAGTTGGTATGGATGTTTTAGAAGCCGGGGAGGAAATACGGGATGAGATAAAGGCTTTGAGGGATTATTTCGATCAATACGACTTCTTCTACGTTCATATCAAAAAACCCGATATGTTTGGAGAAGATGGAAATTTCCATGGCAAGGTGAGGGCCATTGAGGAGGTGGACGAGTTCCTACCGGATCTACTGGATCTGCGACCGGATGTGTTGGTAGTCACGGGTGATCACTCCACGCCCTCCGTACTCAAATCCCATAGTTGGCATCCCAACCCCATTTTGCTCTTCTCCAGGTTCATAAGAACCGATGCGGTGGAGAGGTTCGATGAAAGATCCTGTCTGTTAGGGGGATTGGGGCGTTTCCCCGCCACCGGTATTATGCCTCTCATGTTGGCCAACGCCTTGAAACTAAAAAAGTACGGGGCTTGAGACGGGAGCCTTCGAGATTATCCATGAATCCGATGGGTGAGATAGCCGGAATCTATCTCCTTATGATCCGTTTACATGGAGGGAGATGGATCCAAATTGGGGGACTGGGATACCGTTTTTTCCATCGAGGATCTTACGGCTACGTTGGATCAGCAAGGAGGGCAATGAAGTCGAGGTTAGATCGTCACCTCAAGGATGTAAAGCGGCTTCACTGGCATATCGACTATCTCCTCCGTTACGGGGAAATTGAGACCATCGTCTATGGGCAGTGCCTTTCGGATAAGGAGTGTTTGTTGGCCAGCGAATTGAGCCGTATCTTCCAATTCCTTCCAGGATTTGGTAGCACCAATTGCAGGTGTCCGAGCCACCTCTTCTTCTTCCCCCATCGGAGACCCCTTGCTCGTGCTGGATACGGATCTTTTAGGCGGATCGGCCTCAAACCGCGGCTCTATTGGAAAAAGCCGTCCATGAGGGGTGTTCACATTGGATTTACCCAATGGAGGAGAGGCAATAGGGCTTCAAAGAAGCAGCCAATTGGAGGCAAGATGCTCCGTTAAAAGGATTAAAAAATATGGAAAATTAATTACTTAACTCAAAAAAAGCCTTGACAAATGTCTTTTTTAGGATATAATGGTCTCAATTAATTGGCCGAGTTCATCGAGGGAGAGAGTTTAGAGTCAATTCGGCCAATGGGATATATATTTGGATTCCTTCTTTATAAAAGGCCTTTTTTGGGGTTTTTGTGGTAGCCTCTGATCTAATCAAGACCCTTTCACCGAGGTGAAAGGGTTTTTTGCATGAGGTTGGAGGGCACCCAATGGAAAAGGGACTATTTGACCAGGGGGGGATCCGCTACATCGACGAGGAGGATAGAATGAGCTCTTGGGAACAGGAGGCCCTCGTGAGTCGATCAGTTGGCGCTACCGGCGATCTTGTTAGCAGGAAGAAAATCAGCCTTCCCAAAAATGTGGGGAAACCAAAGAAGATCAAAAAATCAAAGCTACCCGATTCCCCTTCCACCAAAATGGTGGACAACCCGATATGGAAATATCTCCGGGATATCGGAAATATTCCGCTCCTCACTCGCAAAAAGGAACTGGAGGTTGCCAAACGGATCGAGGAGTGGGGGAGAGAGCTCAGAAAATTGGCCCTGGAATCTCCCATTGCCCGAAAAATCGTCTTCGAGCTCAGACGGCAATTAGAAATGAACCAGGTAAAAATGAGGGAAATTACCCGGGACAGCGAGGAACTTACCAAGGTAACCCTTGAGGAAGAGGAGTTCCAAAGGAGACGATTTCTCTCTATCACCGAAAAAATCGACGCGCTAGACCGTGAAATTCAAAGAATTGCCATTTTGAAGAGGATAACCCGGGAAGAAGCGAAAAAGAGAACCCTGGAAAGGATGTGGAGGGTCCTCGAAACCGATATTTACCGATTGATCTATTGCCTCAATTTGAAGGATGCCCACGTCGAGAAAGTCATAGAGCGATTGTGGCAGGTAGATGAGGAGATCCCCAAAAATCCGGCGAAATTGGACGCCTTGGGGTTAGAAACGACCCAATGGAAAAAGAGCATCAAGGAGTTAAAAATAGTTGAATCGAAATTCAAGAAGGCCACAGGCGAAATGATTCAGGCCAATTTGAGGCTAGTGGTCAGCATAGCAAAGAAATTTACCTATCGTGGACTTCCCTTGCTGGATCTGATTCAGGAGGGAAATATGGGGCTGATGAGGGCGGTGATGAAATTTGATTACCGAAAGGGTTACAAATTCAGCACCTACGCCTCGTGGTGGATTACCCAGGCCATTACCCGAGCCCTCGCGGATAAATCGCGAACCATAAGATTACCCGTCCACTTAATTGAGACGGAAAATCGAATCCATAAAACATCCCAATCCCTCTTTAAGGAATTGGGACGAGATCCCAGTACCAAGGAGATTGCGGAAAAGATTGGGTTGCCGATGGAGAAGGTGAATAAGGTCCTCCATATGTATCGGGAACCCATTTCCCTGGAAACACCTATCGGAGACGAAGATAGTCGATTCGGGGATTTCATCGAGGACAAGGGGGCAAACTCCCCCATAGAAGATGTCATCAACCTCCGGTTAACAGAAGAGGTTGAGAAGGTCTTGGCTACCCTGTCTCCCCGTGAGGAAAAAATCTTGAGGATGCGGTTTGGCATAGGGGAGAGGAGCGATCATACCTTGGAGGAGGTTGGGAGAGTCTTTGGTGTCACCAGGGAAAGAATTAGGCAGATCGAAGCCAAGGCTTTGAAAAAGTTGAGGCAACCCCATAGAAGCCGTGGGCTTGAGAGCTTCCACGACTAAGAATTCCAAGTAGGGATCGAGGCAATTCAAACTTCCCTAAATTCGTAGGATACCCGGCCATTGGGGAGCTTGATGGAGGTTGCCCTGAGTTTCATACCCGCCTTCATCTTCTCGCCCTTGATCTCCTGACTCAATCGGCCAAATAGCTTGAGGTCCTTGCTGAATTGGACCAACCCTATGGTATACGGAAGGTCCTGCTCAAAACCAGTGGGAGCATAGATCAATGTGGAGTAGGAGATGAGTTGTCCCGTTCCGGTTATCTCGAACCATTCCATGTCCGCGGAGAGACAGTTAAAACAGTCGGCCCTTGGCGGGAAAAAGGATTTCCCGCATTTCCTGCATCGGGTTCCCGACACCCTTCCTTGATCCAATAGGTCGACGAATTGGTCCACCTTGCTCTTGGAGGTGAAACTGACTGTTCCGAATCGTTCAAACCCCATCCTATCCTCTCCCCAAAATGGTTACATTGCCATAGATGCCCACACCCCCGATATTATGGATCAAACCAACCCTCGCATCCTTTACCTGCATCGGGCCGGCCTCATCTCTCAATTGCAGAACTATGGTTCTCACCTGTGATCCCCCCGTGGCCCCGATGGGATGGCCCTTGGACAAGAGGCCTCCGTCGACATTGACGGGGATTTTCCCCCCGGTATAGGTCTGCCTTTCCCTGATCAGCTTGGGCCCCTCTCCCGGTTTGGCAAATCCCAGGTCTTCATAGGCCATTATCTCAGCGAAGGTAAAACAATCATGGACCTCAGCCACATCGATATCACTTGGACTCATTCCCGCCATTTCGTATGCCCCTCTTGACGCTTCCCTGGCAACGCTCAAGCTGGTAAGCGAATCCCTCCCCGTCAAGTTAAGGGGTGCCGATGCGGCTCCCAGGCCAAGAATCCATATGGGCTTTTCAGTCATCCGCATGGCTTTCTCCCCTTTGGCGACGATGATGCAGGTGGAACCGTCGGCATTGGCACAACAATCGAATCGCTTCAATGGGGTGGAGACCACATCGGAGGCCATAACCTGGTCCAGGGTGACCTCCTTCCGGTAGACCGCCTTTGGGTTCATCGATCCGTAACTCGCCGCCTTCACCCGAATTAATGCGAGATCTTCCTCCTTAGTTCCATATTTGGCGGAGTGGGCTCGCGCATGCATGGCGTAATAAGCCGGCATCATCGTCCCGAAAGGGGATTCCCACATGATATCCGCTCCTCTTCCCATCCTTTCCTGAGAATCCGCGGAACTAATTTCGGACATCTTCTGAAATCCGAGGACAAGGACTACATCGTGGAGGCCGGATTTAATCAAGGAGTAGGCTACTCGTAGACCCATACTACTGGAAGAGCACACACTTTCGATATAAAAGGTGGGCTTGGGATTTAAGCCCAGATATTCGGCCAGCAGTCCCGCAGGCGTTCTTTGCTTATCGTATTCCGGAGCCGAGCATATAATGGAGGCATCAATGTCCTTTGAGTCCAGGTTGGCATCTTCCATAGCCTCCCTGTATCCCTCAAAGGCCAATTCCCTGATGGAACCTTCATAACCTCGGACGAAAGCGCTTTGCCCTACCCCAATAATGGCCACCTCTTGCCTCATAGGATTACTCTCCTTGAATCTAGCTTGAGAGAAAAATCACAACCATGCTTACACTAATAATGATTCGATAAACATTGTCAAGGGAATAAGTATGGGAGCTTCCTCAGAAAAAAGCATGTAATTACTCTAACGTGCTAAAAAAGTTACAAAAATTAGAA